>JBIKOV010000136.1:0-8542 GCA_044357815.1 Ferruginibacter sp.
AAATGCTTCCCTGCCCATTCGGTTACAAAAAATGGCCGTTTCGAATACATGTGGAAAATCCGTTTTTAAATTAATGCCCGATGATACAATGGGTAAACTGGCGATAAGTTCTTTTCAGCAGCAGGAGCAGGAGCTTAATCAATTAACTGTGCAGTGTATTACCCTAGACGAAATGGTTAAGAATGGAATTCCTGAACCTGACTTTATAAAAATTGATGTAGAAGGTTCGGAAGAATTTGTTTTAAAAGGCGCTGTTGAATTGCTAAAAAGTAAACGGCCTTATTTAATGATAGAAATTCATTCGCCTGAAATTGGGAAGCGATGTATGAAAATATTGAAAAATTATTACTCTAAAATCATAGTGTTTGAAACGGGGTTAACTCCAGATAAAGGAACACCAGAAATCTGTCATTATATCGCTTCTGTTTAAGTGAAAAAAATCCTCATCTTATATCCTCATTTCCCACCCTCTAATTTAGCAGGAGTTCATCGCCCTAGGCTTTTTGCACAACACCTGCCATCCTTTGGCTGGGAGCCCATCATTTTAACCGTGGATAAGCAATTTTACGAGGAGCCGCTAGATTTTAATTTGGTAAAATTATTGCCCCCGGGTTTACGAATTGAAAAAGTAAAAGCATTCCCGGTTACCCGACCAAGGATGATTGGCGATATAGGGTTACGGGCTTTTTATCAACTGTACAAAAAAGCTAAGCAAATTATTCAATCAGAGAAGGTTGATTTTTTATATATCCCCATTCCATCATTTTACTGTGCTCTGTTGGGTCGCTGGTTGCACCATTCAACCGGTATTAAATACGGAATTGATTATATTGATCCATGGGTGCATCAATTTCCAGGTAGTGACAGGTTATTTTCCCGCCATTGGTTTAGTACCAAGGTTGCCCAATTTTTAGAACCGATTGCGGTAAAAAGGGCATCTCTGATTACAGGTGTGGCGGCAGGGTATTATGAACCAATGTTGGACCGTAATCCTCATCTAAAGTTACAGGCTCAATGTGGTTTCATGCCTTATGGCGGGGAACAAGCCGATCATGATCTTTTATCACAACTTAATATTAAACCATATCTATTTAGTAAGAATCCAAACAAAATGCAATTGGTGTATGCTGGTGCAATGCTCCCTAAGGCCTATGGTCCATTGGAAGCTATTTTTAAAAGTATACAGTTGAACTCGAAAATTTTCAAGAAGGTTGAATTTCACTTCATCGGTACAGGAAAATCAACACAAGATCCCAATGGCTTCAATATAAAGCCTCTTGCTGAAAAATATGGACTTTGGCAATCGGTTGTTTTCGAGTATCCCCAAAGGATACCTTATCTAAATGTGTTAATTCATTTACAGCAGGCAGATGGTGTTTTTATTTTGGGTAGTACAGAGCCACATTATACGCCTTCTAAAATTTATCAGGCTGTACTATCTAAAAAACCATTACTGGCTGTCTTACATTCACAATGTACTGCTGTAAATATTATTCGTAATTCAAATTCAGGTAGCGTGCTAGACTTTAAAGGAGAAGAAGGTGTTAGTGATATTATTAATAATTTCTGCCCAATGTTTAATGAATTTATTTCCTATTCTTTAACCTATGTTCCTGCAAATGTGGATCAGAATTCATTCAGTCAATATTCGGCTAAAGAAGTAACCAGAAAATTAGCTAACCTGTTAAATAAAGTAGCCTGAAACGTCTCGCCATAATCACCACCCATCCCATTCAATACAATGCCCCTGTTTTTCAATATTTGAAACACAGGAATAAGATTTGTTCCAAAGTATTTTATACCTGGGGCGAAACTGTGTTGAAAGATAAATATGACCCAGGTTTCGGAAAAGTCATTGATTGGGATATCCCATTATTGGATGGATACGATTATACATTTGTTCAAAATGTTTCCAGCAGACCCGGCTCAAATCATTTTAATGGCATTGATAATCCCTCTTTAATAAAAGAGATTGAATGTTGGTCACCAGATGCCTTATTGGTTTTCGGTTGGAGTTTTAAAAGCCATTTAAAACTTTTGCGACACTTTAAGGGGAAAAAAGAAATTTATTTTCGGGGAGATTCTAATTTACTAGATGAAACCTATCAAAATTCATTTAAAACTATACTCAGAAGATTTTTTTTACGTTTTGTATATCAATCTGTCGACAAGGCCCTTTACGTGGGTACCCATAATAGAAATTATTATTCTACCCATGGATTAAGGGATCACCAACTTGTTTTTGCTCCACACGCCATCGATAACCAACGATTTTCAAATGGTATCAATGCTGTTACTCGGTTACAGATAGGTATCCCTTCCAGTGCTTTTGTTTTTTTATTTGCTGGTAAGTTTGAAATAAAAAAAAATCCTCATTTGTTACTCGATGCTTTTGTTCAGATCGCTAATTCGAATTGTCATCTTGTATTAGTAGGTAGTGGCCCCCTTGAATCGGCTTTGAAATCCAAGGTAGCAAGTTTACCCCTTAGTGTAAGTAATAGAATCCATTTTCTACCCTTTCAAAACCAGACTTCAATTCCAGCTATATATCAATTATGCGATGTGTTTGTCCTTCCTTCACAGGGACCTGGCGAAAGCTGGGGGCTTTCTATTAATGAAGCGATGGCCTGCGCTAAGCCAGTCTTAGTGAGTGATCAATGCGGTGCTGCTGTGGATTTAGTAAAAAAGGGTAAGAATGGGTATGTTTTTAAAAGCAATGACGGCTTTGACCTGTTGAATAAAATGGAAGTCTTATTGGCTAACCATGATCATATTGCCGAGATGGGCCGTCATTCTTATCAATTGATTCAACCCTGGAATTTTGATTCCATTTGTTCATCTATTGAACAATTACTTGTATAACCACTCTTTCTATAATATTTTTCATTTACCCTTAAGTTAGTAAATATTGAAATCTCTTTTTAATACCTCTTTTAACTGGCCATTATTTTTAGGTGCTGCTATTGTAATTAGATTGTTGCTAATTGGAATTAGTTGGACTTCCTATTTTGCCATTTTGTTGTCGCTGCACCAGTTTATTTTACTATTTAATTCTATTGGTCATATAATCCCTATTCGATATTTATTGGGTGCCTTTATGTGTGTGCAATTTTTTATAGGCCCTGTGTTGGCATATAATGGGATGGATGAATACCAGTATATTCATTACAAAATGAGAATACCCGAATCAGAGTATTTTGCCTATGCTATTCCCGCGGTTATTTCATTTATTCTAGGTTTACACATTTGGGCAGGAAATTTAAAGGGTGAAATTGTTAATGAAAAACAAATTGAATTTTTTGTAAATAAAAATCCTTCCTTACCCTATTGGTTTATTGGTATTGGTTTTGTATCAAGCATTGTAGCAGGTTTTTTTTCGGAGGATTTCACTTTTGTTTTTTATTTATTAGGGAGTTTGAAATTTATTGGACTATTTCTTTTGGTAATTGGAGGGAATGATTTAAAGATTTTACCACTGATTGTAGTAATTAGTTCTATAGTTGGCTCTTCTTTGTTGAATGGCATGTTTCACGACTTGCTTATTTGGATTATATTCACTGGCTGCATTTTTGCCATTAAATATAAATTCGATTTTAATTATAAAATAATAGCCTGTGCAGCATTTATTTTCTTAGCGTTAGTTATTCAACTCATGAAATCTAGTTATCGTACTGCAACTGGTAAAGGTAAAGAAGAAGCAGGGGTGGAAACCTTTTCAAAGTTGTATGAGCAGGAAAATTCGGATCAAGGTTTATTTAGTTTTGAAAGATTGGCTCCTTCCACAGTTAGAATCAATCAGGGATTCATTATTACCAATATAATGTATACTGTTCCTACCCAGGTTCCATTCTCCAATGGGGAAGAAATGTACCAGCTTTTTGAAGCGGGTTTATTACCTCGTTTTATGGCACCTAATAAATTGAAGGCAGGCGATAGGAGTATTTTTATGAAATATTCCGGCCTTAGAATCCGTCCCGGTACCTCTATGGGATTAAGCTCTTTGGGCGATGCCTATATCAATTATGGTCTTACTGGAGGTTGTATTTTTATGTTTTTATTAGGTGCATTTTACAATGCAATTTTATTGGTTTTTTATAAAAATAGCCAATTTTTTCCTGTACTGATATTATTTACTTCTATTGTTTTTTACTACCCCATTCGCCCCGACTGTGAGTTACAAACCATTTTGGGGCATGTGCTCAAATCCTGTTTTTTAATTTATTTAATGATCCAGGTATTTAAAAATACATTTCGTTTTTCTTTATCACCTACTTATTGAAAACTGTTTTTATTTCTATTGATTGGTTTCATCCGGCTTTTAAAGCAGGTGGGCCTGTACAATCCATTGCCAATTTGGTGGAACAATATTGTCATGAACAGGTGAATTTTAAAATATTTTGTTCTAATACTGATTTCGACGGAATAGCTAACAACGGCGTGCCATTTGATGAGTGGTATCAATATAATCATTGTACACAGGTTTGGTATGCATCTAAAAAGACCATTTCTATTGATTTAGTTAAACGTACCATCAACAATACTAACCCTGATATCATTTTTGTCATTGGTGTTTTCTCCTGGTATTTCAATTTAGTTCCTTTATTGTTTTGCCATTCACCGATGAAAGTAATTTCTGTAAGGGGGATGTTGCATCCAGGTGCCCTCTCTCAGAAGTACTTTAAAAAACAACTATTCTTGGTTCTTTGTAGGTTCTTTAATTTTTCTTATCGATATTATTTCCATGCAACGAATGTGAAGGAAAAGAGTTTTATCCGGCAAGTATTTGGAAATCATTCAAAGGTTTATATTGCTGGTAATTACCCTAGAGTATTTTCATTTCAGCCTGTTTACCAAAAAAAAGCTAATAGCTTAAAAATGGTTTCTATCGCTTTAATAAGTACGATGAAAAACATTGAGCTTGTATTGGATGCATTACAGTATTGCACTCGAAAGGTAAGTTATGATATTTATGGATCCATTAAAGAGGAAAAATATTGGTTGAATTGTCAGGAAAAAATCAAATTATTGCCTTCCAATATTGAGGTGAATTATCATGGGGGATTGAATCCATTAAAGGTGGAAAAAAGCCTTCAATTGTACGACTTGTTTATACTGCCCAGTAAAAGTGAGAATTTTGGTCATTCTATTTTTGAGGCGCTTTCAGCAGGGAAGCCAGTAATAACAAGCCATTTCACTCCATTTAATGACCTAAATAATCATTGTGCTGGTGCCAATGTATCGGTTGATAATATATCTGAAATGACAAAGTCGATTAATTTTTTTGCAGCGATGTCTCAGGAGGAATTTATTAAGTGGAATATTGGAGCTCGACAATATGCCAGTACTCGGATTGATAAGCAAGCGCTTAACCATCAGTATGACCAACTTTTTTTTAATAATTCTATTTTTAATACTTGATTGATTTCAATTCATTTATGCTGACTATTCCTGGTAATCGTACTTATATTAATTTCTTTGTTAAGTTTTTCTTTTCATTTTGTATATTATATTTTGGTACTAAAATTATCATTGGTCTAACAGTTCCTGCAGGATATTACAGTTTTTATGTGGTTAATTACTTCAATTATCCAGCAGCTTTGCGCCATTCTATTTTTAAAGGAACGAGTGTATTAGTTTCCTTATTTGGCTTTGAGACCTTTTCTAAAGATTTGTATCATATTTCATTTTTGCAGGGTAGGGGAATACATTTAGTATATTCCTGTTTAGGGTACGGTCTTTTAAGTTGCTGGATTGCATTTGTATTTGCAAATAATGGTAAAGTATTGTTTAAGTTAAAATGGTTATTGGTAGGATGCTTTATTATCTGGCTTTTGAATGTCTTCCGAATAACTTTTTTATTGTTTGCCCTCAATTTTAATTGGCCCTTTTTATTAAGGATCGACCAGCATTTGATTTTTAATACAATTGTTTATGTGGTCATTATTTGGATGATGAGCCTATTTCATCGATCTGTAATTGTTTTTCCTAATATTTAGTAGCTAGTTTTTAAACTCAACTATAAATTCATTATGATTATTATTGGTATCAATGCCTATCATGCAGATTCATCTGCCGCCATTTTTGTTAATGGCAAATTGATTGCTGCAATTGAAGAAGAAAGGTTTACCCGAATTAAACATTGGGCAGGGTTTCCTGTATTAGCGGTTGAATTTTGTTTACAACAGGCTGGTATTGGTTTGGATGAGGTGGATTATTTTGCTATAGGCAGAGATTCAAAAGCTAAATTATTTAATAAACTGGGGTACCTAGTTAAAAATCCATTCAGCAGTATTGGTTTAATTACTGAACGATTTCATAATGGAAGAAAGATATCTTCTATTGAAAAAGAATTATCTGATATGTCATCTTTTCATGAGTCTTTCTTTAAAGGAAAGGTGATTCAGGTAGAGCATCACCGGAGTCATATAGCTTCTGCTTTTTTTGCATCCCCATTTGATTCTGCTGCTTGCCTGTCTATCGATGGTTCAGGTGATTTTTCTACTACCATGATTGGAACTGGAAAAGGTAATGAAATTTCCATTCTGGATTCATTGGATTACCCGCATTCTTTAGGGATATTTTATGCTGCTTTTACTCAACTACTTGGTTTTCCTCATTATGGGGATGAATATAAAGTGATGGGAATGGCACCTTATGGTAAGCCTACATATATGGATCAATTAGAAAAACTGGTTACACTAAAATCGAATGGATTGTTTGAATTGAATTTATCGTATTTCTGTTCTGGAGCAAAGGGTAATATTACTTATGATACCAATCATCAACCTGTTTTAGCGAGAATGTATAGTGACAAAATGATTCAACATTTTGGTTTACCAAGAATTTTGAATGGACCTTTAACACAACACCATAAAAATCTAGCGGCCTCTGTTCAAAATATGACTGAAAAGATTTTGTTTCATATTTTAAACCATCTACATAAAAGAACAGGGCTTGATAATCTTTGTATGGCTGGTGGAGTTGCTCAAAATAGTGTGGCAAATGGTAAAATAACAATCAATACTCCTTTTAAAAATGTATATATTCCCTCTGCTAGTCATGACGCTGGTATTTCTATTGGTGCAGCCTTATTTGTACAGCACCCAATTCTAAAAACAAAAAGACAGCCTACTATCCTAACTGCACATACGGGTACTTGTTATACTAATGAAGCTATTATTGAATTGTTGACTGAAAAGGGTATTTGCTTTACTCATTTTGAAGATGAGTTAATTTTTGATAAGGTTACAGATTGTTTGATAAATGGTGGCGTGGTAGGTTGGTTTTCTGGTCGTGCTGAATTTGGTCCAAGAGCATTGGGTGGCCGTTCAATTATAGCTGATCCTCGAAGAAAAGATGCTAAGGAGCTATTGAATCAAAAGATTAAGCGTAGAGAAGGCTTTCGGCCTTTTGCTCCTTCCATTTTAAAGGAGTATGTAAATGATTATTTTGTTGGGGGAGAGGAAGTGCCTTTTATGGAAAGAGTTTTTCCTATAAAAATGGATCGTCAAAATGAAATTCCTGCTGTTACCCATTTTGATGGTACAGGAAGGGTTCAAACAGTGGATAAAAATGTTTCACCTAGATTTTGGGCACTCATTGAAGCCTTTAGGGTTAAAACAGGAATTCCTATTTTACTCAATACTTCTTTCAATGAAAATGAGCCCATTGTTAATCTCCCTTTAGAAGCCCTCAATTGTTACTTGCGAACCGAAATGGATATGCTCGTGATGGAAAATATTGTAGTATCAAGAATTCCCTTTAATTAATTATTAGAAATTAGCCTTGATTCATTTTTTTAAAAGAGATACCAAAAAGTCAGCTTTTTCTCTTAAGCTACCTTTTCAAACGGATATCCATTCTCATATTTTACCAGGCATTGATGACGGGGCTCCTGATATTTTGACCTCAATTCAATTGTTAAAAGGTTTATATGAACTGGGAATTCGTAAAACAATTGCTACCCCTCATATAATAGCTGATTTATATAGAAATACAAATGTCACTATTAAATTAGCTTTGGATGAGTTACAATTAGCTTGTGCGAATGAAAATATGGATATTACTATTTCAGCCGCTGCTGAATACATGCTGGATGAATATTTTGTAAATCTTCTGAATCATAATATCCCCTTGCTTTGTATTTATAAAAATTTGATTCTTACCGAACTTTCCTATGCTACTTCTTCTGAAAATTTGAATGAAATAGCTTTCGCTTGCATATCCAACGGCTACCAACCAATTTTGGCTCATCCCGAAAGGTATGTATACTATCATACTGATTATAGTAATTACGGGTTGTTAAAAGATATGGGTTTTCTCTTTCAGGTGAATGTTTTATCCCTTACTGGCTATTATGGGCGATCTGTTGCGAAGGTCTCAAAATATTTATTTGATAATGATCTGGTTGATTTTGTAGGCACTGATCTTCATCATATCCGACACCTTGAAATGCTCCAAAAAAGGGAGAGTCTAGAGTTAATTCATAAATATATCGGTAAAAAAATATATAATCAGTTCAATGATTTTTAAATCTAAATTG
>JBIKOV010000137.1:0-8486 GCA_044357815.1 Ferruginibacter sp.
TCAAACAGCCTTGATTTTTTAACGGCTGATATTGAAAATTTCTAGCACTTTTTATTCAAGGGCACAAAACACCTAATTTGCTAAATCGCCAAATCAAACTTTTTGAGGGTCGACTAAATATTATCATAAAACAATTGATTACCCACCGCGGCAATCGCTATTCCAGTTTTGAATATTTCAGGATACTTGAAAAGTAAATTCAGCGTGGATGAGCCTCCCCCACTCCAGCCCCATACCGCTACGCGATCCTTGTCAAAATAAGGTTTGACCAAAATCTTTTTTGCTGCCATCGCCATATCTCGAACGTTGATGGTGCCAATTTTTTTATAAATGGCTTTTCGCCATTGTGTTTTAGAAAACTAAATTTACGAAATACAATAGCAAATGATACTTTAAGTATAAAAGCATTTAATTTTACGTTATGGAAGCTGAAAAAATCCGTCTTGATAAATACTTGTGGGCTATCCGGCTTTTTAAAACAAGAAGCCAGGCGGCAGATGCCTGCGATAAAAATAAAGTAAAACTAAAAGGTGACAATGTAAAAGCTGCCAAAACGATTAGCCTTGGCGACGAATTTGAAGTAAAAACCGAAGCCAAACGCTGGGTCATTAAAGTAACCGGACTACTCGACCACCGGGTACAATACACCGAAGCCATTAAATTCTACACCGATATTACCCCTCCAGAAGAATTGGACCGCATACAATTTCAGGCAGCCGTTTTCAATACAGGCAAGCGAATGAGCAAGTTAGGAAGACCTACAAAAAAAGACAAAAGAGACCTAGACGATTTTATGGAGGCAGATTTCCCCAGTTCACCTTAGCTCCAAAGGTGATTTGTTCAATTATTGGTTATTTTTTCTTGTTTATACCAAACAAAAAAAGAGCGCAATTTCCAGTCAGCCGGCTGCAGCTCATACAATTTTATCCCCTTCAGAAGATTCTAAGCTTTTTATGAACGATTGAATTGTTAAAAACAGTTAAAATTATCTCCCCATTATTGAGTGGACATCATCAATTCATTTCTACCAAAGCCAATATTGACGGGCTTTTAAATAATTTCAAAACCCTTTTACCATCATTAAAAAGAGCGGAAGTTGGTTAGAGACATAAAAAAACCTGCCTTAGATTTGTATCAGAAAGGCAGGTTTTTATAAATAGACCTTAATTAAAAGAAAAGCAATCAATCGTTCGTTGAGGGCAAATATAGGGATTGAATTTTAAAAACCAACGCTCTGTTAATTCTAATTAGTAAGATTTTCATATAGCAAGCAATCGTTAATGTCCTTCCGTTTCTACGGAAGGGCTTTTTTTTGCTTATTACCTAAACATTCATTTTAAGCAATTTTACCCCTTTTACCGTTAGGTTCAATTTAATTAAAATACTTTTGTTTGATTTTATAACCTAAAATTACCCCATTACAGCGTTTTACGATGAAAATTGACATCCTTTCAGTGGTTCCCGATCTATTGCAAAGCCCTTTTGGCCATTCCATTCTAAAAAGGGCAAAGGATAAAGGCTTACTAGAAGTGAATGTAATTAACCTAAGGGACTACAGCAGCTACTCAAGAGCTCAGGTGGATGATTATCCTTTTGGCGGTGGGGCTGGAATGGTAATGATGATAGAGCCCCTAGTGAATGCCATTGAAAGCCTTCAAAAAATCACTACCTACGACGAGGTCATTTTTTTAAGTCCAGACGGTGAAACTTTTAACCAGCAAATAGCCAACCATTTTTCGCTAAAAGAAAACCTACTGCTCATTTGCGGGCATTACAAGGGTATTGACCAACGGGTGAGAGACCATTTTATTACCAAAGAAATTTCGATTGGAGATTATGTATTGAGTGGGGGCGAGTTGGCAGCTGCTGTGCTGGTAGACTCCATTGGCAGGCTAATACCCGGTGTATTAAATGATGAAACCTCTGCTTTAACGGACTCTTTTCAAGACAATTTGCTTGCACCACCCGTATACACCAGACCTGAAACATTCAGGGGTTGGAAAGTACCGGAAATTTTAATGGGTGGAAATCATGCAAAAATAGATCAATGGCGAATGGATCAAAGTTTACAAAGAACCAAAGACAGAAGGCCGGATCTGTTACAAGATGACCCACCTTATTCTACTTGATTATTATGTTTAAATAGCCAGCAATGGCAGGGAAACGTGGTTCAAAAGGTTGTATTCGAATATTTTATCCAATACAACAAATTTAAATCCGGTAAAATTTTGTGAAGTAAGGCTTCACCCCTATCTTTGCGGTCCGAAAATAACGGCGCGTTGGTCAAGGGGTTAAGACGCCTCCCTTTCACGGAGGAGTCACGGGTTCGATTCCCGTACGTGCTACCAATTTTTATTTTCTAAAATAACAATGATTTTAGAAAATAATTAAAAAACCGATCCAAATGGATCGGTTTTTTTGTTTTTGGCATAAAAATGATCAATTTGTGCCAATATTTTCGTTTACTTGAAAACTATATCTAATTTATTATTCGAATAAGGTTTAAATTTGAATAAACATTTTTTTGAGTGCCTAAAATTGCAATTTATAAGTTTTTGACTTTTTTTATTTTTGCATTTGATGCAATAAATGAGCCACCTCACTTACATATTGCAAAAGAAAAAGGGAATAGACAACGCTCTGCAAAAATATGGTTAGATACATTCAAGGTAGCGGATAAAGGAAGTCTTTCACAAACAGATCTAAAACAAGCGATAAAAGTGATTAAAGAAAATCAAGCATTATTAATTGAATCATTTAATAATGTTAAAGCAGGCAAAAAAATTACTACAATTAAAATAAAATAATCATGGCTTCTACTTTAATAAATAAACCAATGTGCATCGAAAAAGTATTGTTTGATTTACCTGGAAAAATCACCCTTAAAATGGAGGACGGCAGAATGATAATTTCTCCATTAAAGTATTTCCCTGATTTACAAAAATTGAGTGTTGACAAACGAAAGAAACACACAATAGTAGATGACAGAACCATATTGTTTACTTATTCAGACGCTGTCTATCATTTAGAAGATTTTATTGGTTTAGAAGCTAATTGGAGAAAGAGATAGTGATAGCTTAAAATTACCTTAACATCTTCAACAAATTGTTCCAAACTGGCTCCTATTGAGGCTGCCAATTTTTATTTACTAAAATAAGAATGGTTTTAGAAAATAATCAAAAACCCGATCCAGCTGGATCGGGTTTTTGATTTTATACGTTGTTAAAAGTAAGTATTCACTGCAAACTCAAATTGACCAATGAATATTTTCTTAAATGAGTTAATATTTGTTTGCTCATAGAATATCAACATTGATTTTTTGTATTCTATCGAATCAATTGTTCTAAATGATATTGGACAATAATGATTCTGCATCAAAATTGCATTACTGATTATTCTCGCGGTTCTTTTATTTCCATCAGTGAATGGCTGTATATATGAAATCAACACTAAAACTAATAATGCCTTCTCAAAGATATTATCTCTCGAATTTATGATTGTACACATTTCCAAAACAGCCTCTTTGATTTGAAATTCATTATCCAGCGGTTTATAATTTGTTCCTGAGATACCGACTCTGTTATGTCTAATATTTCTAGAAATAGCTAACTCATTTATTAATATACTATGGATATCTTCAATACTTGAAATTGTTAAAGGACTTATATAATCAGGATGGCCAATAATATAATCTAACGCTTCTTTATGATTCAATAACATGGTTGCCTCATCTTTAGTTTTACCTGCAGCTGTTTGTTTATCCTTTAAAAGCCTTTCTGTTTCTAACAAAGAATAGGTGTTCCCTTCTATTTGAGATGATTTCCAACTTAAATCTATTGCCAGACGTTCTAACTCATTTTTAAATTCAGCGGGGCTCAACTTGGCTGAATTAGCAACAAACTTAGCCTGTAACGCATTTAATAAATCAAATTCATGGGGTGTAAATAGGGATATTTTCTTGAGCGTATTGCTAAGTAATTGTTGATTAAAACCAGTTTGAATTATTCTTTCGTCAATCTCCTTTTCAAAGTATTGATCTACATTAATTGGACGCATAACATCATAGGATTGGCTAACAAAATACTTTCTACTTTTTAGTTCTCCAATTGCATCAATTAAACCAAGTGCACTGATTGCTACTAATTTCCTTCTAAGTGTAGCCTTACTTACTTTAAGACCTAATCCATTCAATATTTCGTTAGAGGTGCACTTGGGATTATCCTTGATAAATTCTGTTATTTCAGCATCTTTTATAGCAGTTATCTTTGGCATACATTTAATTTATCAATCATAAATATATGCTTTATCAATCAAAAAATGACAAAATTGAGCATTAAATCAATTTTAAATGATTGATAAACGCTTAAAAAAGCGTAGTTATTATAGTGAAATAGGTTTCCAAAACGATAATGGAGGCATTAGTAACAATGCAGACACAGGACCGGAGTCCTGCGCCTGAGGGTATTATAATTCGAAATTATTTATTACTCAATATTTCAAAAAGTGATTTATTTACATAAAAACTTTCCCTACCCCACTTTTGCTTTTCTAAAAAACCATTTTTTACCAATTCTTCTAAATATCTAATAGCAGTACTTCTACTAACTGACAAATCGCGTTCAATAAATTCAATTTTTGTATAGGGGTATTTAAATAAATTATTTAGCAAGTCTTGACTATATAATTTTGGCAACTTTGCTTTTATTTCTTGTTTAAACTGTTGCATTGTTTTATGAATCGCATTGATTAAAACAACTCCTTCTTTTGCAGTATTTTCTACACCGTCTAAAATAAATAAAATCCAAGGTACCCAATTTCCCGTTTCTCTTACTTGTTGAAGGTAGTGGTAATAGTCACTTTTCTTACTAATGATATATCTACTCAAGTAAAGTACAGGGAGATCTAACAATTTTTTATTAACTAAATATAAAATATTGATAATGCGCCCTGTGCGGCCATTTCCATCATAAAAAGGGTGAATCGTTTCAAATTGATGATGTATGATTGCCATTTTAATTAAAGGATCTAAATCAACCAACTCATCATTATTTATAAATTCCTCAAGGTTATGCATTAAAGTTTCAATCTCAACTGCATCCTGAGGGGGCATATACACTAGCTCACCCGTATTTTCATTTAACAATTTAGTACCAGGGACTTTTCTAAAACCAGCATCATTTTGTTCAATTACTGATTGTATTTTCAAAATGTGGTTATTAGTTAGTAATCCGCTTGATTGTATCAAATTGAAGCCTTGCTTTAAAGCCTCAGCGTATAGATGCACTTCTTTCGCTTCAGGGGATGCAAACAAATTGGAATAAACGCTACTTTGATATACCTCGGCAAATGTGCTTATTATATTTTCAATTGCAGAACTCTCCTTAGCCTCTCTTAATGTTAGCGTTTCTAACAAAATATTTTGATTGGGAATGCTTGTGATTACTCCTTTAAATTCTGCTAGACGCTGATGCGCAGCAGCTAATTTTCTTAATACAGTCTTAGTTTCAACATCAATTTGTAATGGTAAAAAGGGTATCATTTTGACTCATTTAAATCAAATATAAGTCAAATAATGCGTTTTTTGACTTATATTTTAAAGATAGGTGTCAAAAATTATACTTTTTGATTCATAAGCAATTATAGAAGTTTATTAATCTTGGGATCCAGAATAGCCCTAACATCCCCAGCAAATTCGTCCAAACTCGCTCCTATTGAGGCTAAAAAATGTTAGTTGCCAAAATAATGATGGTTTTAGAAAATAATTAAAAACTGACCCAATAGGTCAAATATTTTAATAGTACAAAATGCTTTTGCCTAGTGTAATTACAACATGGCGAAATGTTTCGACTCAGTGGAACGAAACAAAAAGGCTAATTAGGGTAAATGCAAAAACCCTCCGCCAAGGCAGAGGGTTTTATGTTGATATCAAGGCACTAGGATTGTACAAGGTGCAATGGGAATTAGGAAATAAAAATCCTTATCCATAAATTACTAGGGGTCAAAACTTTAAAATAATTGGTTATTTTATACAATATCTTAATGATCCATTGGCAGAAACCACAAATAAATTAACCATACCCCCTGGTGCAATTGTAAAAGTTGTAACTCCTGCATTTCCATTGGGCGCTACATAAAATCTAGTGGTCGTTAACGTATTTGAAACATATGCACCACCGCTGTAATTATAAATTGTTAAAGTAAATCCTACAGGTAAGTCTTCTGGAAAAAGAGGTATATTTCCATGTTGAGTAGAAATTATATAGCCAGAATATTTATATAAATCAGATGCATTGATATTTGTATCATCGGATGTTTTAGTGGTACCAGCACCACCAGTAGATTGCCATGTTGGAATCCCGTTTGCATTTGCAGTTAATACTTGACCAGCAGTTCCATCTACTTTTGGATAAGTAACCGCACCTGCTGTAATGGTACCGCTAGTTTTCACATTAGTTACACTGGTATTACCAAGTTGAATGCTGTTGTCAGCCGTGGCAGTTGCTTGATACCCTATAGCTGTAGCGTTGGTTAAGTTGTTAGCTCCAAAATTAGCTTGCATTCCAATTGCGGTATTGTTGCTGCCAGTTGTATTTCCATTGCCAGATCCCCAGCCAATCGCCGTATTATTGTTACCGTTACTATTGTGAAGTGATTCACGCCCAAATGCACTATTGTATATCCCGGTAGTGTTATTAGCAAGTGTGCCTTCACCGAAGGCAGAATTATCATCACCCGTGCTATTGTTTTTAAGTGCGCCTTCTCCAACCGCTGTGTTATTATCTCCGTCCGTATTGGGATAAAGCGCATACCAACCAAACGCTGTATTATTTGCTCCAGTGGTATTTAACCCAAGTGCATACCATCCGGTTGCTGTATTTTGTTCTCCTGTCGTATTTTTTGAAAGTGCATTAAATCCAGTCGCTGTATTGTACTTTCCTGTAGTATTACTTTTAAGTGCGGAGAAGCCAAATGCACTATTCTCTCTCCCCTCAGTGTTCGATTGAAGTGCGTTTGCACCATTCGCTGTATTTTCGTTTCCATTAATATTGGATTCAAGTGCATTTACTCCGGTCGCTGTATTATTTGAGCCACTAGTATTACTTTTAAGTGCGTTTAAACCAAATGCACTATTCTGTTGCCCGGAAGTGTTAAACTCAAGTGCGCCAGAGCCAACCGCTGTATTATTCCCTCCAGTATTATTCCTAAGTGCATGATTACCAACCGCAGTGTTAAAATTGGCAGTGGTGTTATTTGAAAGTGAATTGCTACCAATGGCGGTATTGGCCAAGCCGCCGGTATTAGCTTTAAGTGCAGCAGAACCAATGGCTGTATTGTTATAACCCGTCGTGTTTGAGTAAAGTGATTCGTGCCCAACTGCTGTAAGGTAACTTCCCCCTGTAACGCTTCTAAGTACATCTTTACCAATCCCCACATTATTATCTGAACTTCCATTAAGACCACGCCCAACAGTCATTCCATTTACCTTCAAATCATAGGTCCCCAGGTCCACTGCTTGCGTAGCTCCAGTATAAGGAACACCTGAACTTGAAGCACTTAAAACACCATCAGTAATGGTTAAGCCTGTGCCAACTTTAACTCCACCTAATTCAGATGCGCTTGCATTTGGTAAACTATATGCAGCTGGGACTGTTGGCTGATTAGTTAAATCATTATAACTTCCACTTATTGCTACTGTTGCTAAACTTGCAGTATTTGCTTTTAATGCTAAACTTGTATTTACATCTGCAGCATTTGCTTTTAATGCCAAACTTGTATTTACATCTGCAGTATTTGCCTTCAAATTTAATGATGCCTGGGTTAAAGTGCTAATGGGCTTTGATGCATCACTGGTATTATTTACTAAATCCAAGCCTACCTTTGACTGGTTGATACTTCCAATCATGTCACTGGTGATAGCTCCATTGGCAATAGAGGTTTGGTTTCCTACACTTGTTACCACCCCCGTTAAATTAGCATTCGTTTTAACAGTAACAGCATTTTCTGCTGCAAAAGCATAAGGCACACTAACCAGTTGTATAGTTCCTATATCTAAAAAATTATTAGTAGATGTTGGGTCAAGTTCTACCTGTAAATGCTTATCACCGACTAACCAGTTTACACTAGCAATAGTACCAGTAGCACTTGTAGCGCCTGCGCTCCCAATCTGAACCGAAAATAAACCACCCAGATTAGTAGTAATAGGGCGGGTTTCTGAATACACGACTGTTCCTGAAGGCGATAAATTATGAATCGACAATCGAAGCTTCATCGTCTGATTAGGCAAGGGATTGCCCACTGCATTTCTAGCTACCCCTTGGTAGTTCAATAAATTAGGCGTCTGAGCAAAGACGGTAAAACTAAGGGCCAAGAAGGCTAAAAACAGAAGCGCTTTGGTTTTTAAATGTGATGTTGGATGCATGGTTTTGAGGATTTTTATAATTGTTAGGAATTTTAAATTTTAGTTTAGTTGAGTATTATTATTGTTG
>JBIKOV010000138.1:0-8435 GCA_044357815.1 Ferruginibacter sp.
GTGGACCACACTAATCCAAAATCATAATTAATTCCAATTAAGTTAAGCAAATTCATACTCTACTTTTAATGGAGTGTTTTGATTTTTAGAAGCAGCCAAAACCTCAATAGCAACTACTTCCCCTTCCTCTGAATAGTCAATAATTACTCCGTTTTTTTCATCAGATTCTACAATTTTTAAGTCATTTAATCTAATATATAAAATGTCTGTTTCTTTGTCGTATTTAAGTTTCATAAATAATTATTTTAAATATTTAATCAATTGGGTAGTTAAATAAACTGTTTTAATTAAGCTTGGATTGGTATTAGCATTTATAAAAACCCTTATCAAGTAAGTATTAATGATGCCTTGATTTATAAACAATTTTTGATATATTAATTGATTGTCATTTTCATGAATTATTTCGTCTGGATGCTACATAGTTTCAGTAACATTTGATTCTTTAATCCCTCTGTTAAGCATTTGTTCAATTGCATGTTTAGAGAATATATATTCCATTTAATAATTTTCGATAAAATTACTGCCCCTCTTTTTGTAATACATATTCAGCATGTGCTTTTTTGATATTGTCTTTTATTGTTTGCCAAGTAATGTTATTGAACATAAAGGGCATTTCTTCCATATCGGCATCTTCAAAATAAGTAAGGCTCTTCAACACCAAGAAAGTAGAACCATCATTATATTTCTTAGTATAAAATTCCATTAATGTTGCAAGGGAATAGTCTTTCAATATAAAAAACAAGTCAATAAAATCTTTTTTACTCCCTCTTCCAATTATTGCATTCAGTTTCATCGCTGCAATATCTTCAATGCTAGCTAACTGTATATTGTCGATGGTTATTTTATTTGTCAACCATTCATATCCATAATTGACTATATCTACTTTTATATCATTAACTAAGAGACTATGGATGTTTTTTGAATTTTTTAAAGGAACAACTTCTCCAATGGTATTTAATTCATCCATCAGGTTTTCATACTCAGCTGATAAATTTCCAAATAAATCGATATCGATTGATTTTCGATGTCCTATTTGAAGTGCTAAAGAAGTGCCCCCTACTAAGCGCATTTCACTTAATATACCTAAGGATTGGAGCTGTTTTAATAATCCCAGTGTGCCTTCATCAACTGTTTCGTAGTGTAACATCTGAAATTATTTATAGGAATTCCTGTTATGTTTACTAAAAATGCCAATGCTTTTGGATCCAATGTTCTAAATTGAGTAGCTACTCTTCCAATTTCAGTTATTCCATACCATTTTTTAATTAAATTCCAGTCATTCATTAGCCCGTATTCCATCACTCTTTGAACAATAAAACCTTTGTTTTTTTGTAAATCAATATTTGTAATTGGCGTATCCCAAAACAAATGCTTCGATAATAATTCAACGGGCTTTTTAGATTGTATGGATAGGGTTGTCACTGAATTTGTATAGTTTTTTTTAATTAAAATTGATTCTCAAACTCTTTTTCAGCAGGGTTAACCAACTAAAAATTGTTCGAAATTTCCTCGGTGGATGATCTTTATTTCTGCGGATGGGTATGCCTGTTTGAATGAATTTGGAATGGTCAGTTTTGCAGATGGGTTCCATTTAAATTCGAAAGCAGTTAATTTACCGTCTTCCTCCTCTAAATAATCTATTTCTTGCTGTTCGGTGGTTCGCCAAAACCAATGGTTTACCCATTTTTGCTGGTATGCTAAATGTTTAACTCGCTCAGCTACTAAATAATTCTCCCACAATGCACCAATATCTGTTCTGTTTTCTATTTGGTTAAAATTGGCTATCAATGCATTTCTAATTCCATTGTCGTAAAAATAAATTTTTCTGCTTTTTTTTAATTCATTTCGTAGGTTTCTACTAAATGAGGTAAGCCTAAATATTATATAGGATTGCTCTAATAGCATCATATATTTTTCAATCGTTTTTCCATCCAACCCACATAGCTGAGCCAGTTCATTGTAAGACACTTGCGATCCTACCTGAAAAGCCAATGCTTGCAATAGTTTTACTAGTGCTGCTGGCTTCTTAATTTGATCAATCAATAAAATGTCTTTGTACAAATAGCTATCCGATAATTGCCTTAGTATTTCCTTTTCAGTTCCCGGATGATTCACTACATCTGGATAATAACCATATATCAATCGATGAGGTAATAAGCGCATTTCATCTAACAATCCATGGTGATTTGCCATTTCTTGAAATGAAATAGGATACATTTTAAATTCCCACTTGCGGCCAGTTAAGGGTTCATTTAATTTATTAGATAATTCAAATGCCGAGCTACCTGTTGCTATTAATTGAACCTCGGGCATTTGATCTGTTATAAGCTTCATCCGTAAGCCGATTGCTGGTATTCGCTGAGCTTCGTCTATAATGATAACTTTTTTGTTGCCGATAATTGCTTCTAACCTTTTTGCTGAAATATTTGCAAAAAGTGCCTGTACATCTATTTCATCGGCATTTAACCAAATAGTTTC
Source organism: Ferruginibacter sp. (assembly GCA_044357815.1). Taxonomy (GTDB): domain Bacteria; phylum Bacteroidota; class Bacteroidia; order Chitinophagales; family Chitinophagaceae; genus Ferruginibacter. The sequence continues at coordinate 2,479 of JBIKOV010000138.1, forward strand.
TGTTGAATTTTTAAAGAGGGCTTTCAACAAGGTTGTTTTGCCCACCTGCCTTGGTCCTAAAAGTATAATGGCCTTCTCCTTATTTAGCTTAGCCAATATATTTTCTTCTAATAGTCGCTTAACCATCATATCGCGATTCGGTTTGTCCAAAACTAAAATAATTTGAACTAAATTCCTAATTTATTGCTTTTTTTCAGGATTCTATTCCTAATTTATTGCCTTTTTTTAGGATTCTATTCCTTATTTATTGCTTTTTTTATTATTTAGTCGACCCTCAAAAAGTTGAAAACTGCCATTCGATAAAGCTTTTGATCAAAATGAATCAATAAAGAACGACTGAATAATCAGCCAAATGATTAATAACCTTGCATTTCAACTAGTTTTTTTTGGTAAAAAAAAGGGAACTACATAGGTTTGGGCTTATGCTAAAATACCCCTTACCATTCTCCTTCCCACCAGCCCCAACACCATCAAAAACCCTGCTAAAAAACCTCCCAACAAAATCCCCTTGGACTTGCCAAATTTTTCCTTTTTTAAAGGTAGTATCGGTCGGTCAATGACCTGTATCAAGGGCGTTTCTTTGCGCAGGGTAACCTTGGCCATTTCGGTTTGCTGAACTAGTACGGTAAGTATTGCTGTATTGGCCTGCACATCCACCTGGCGGCGGGCAGAAGGCACCCGCTGCAGATTCAATGCAGGATTGAGGCCGAAGGTATTGTCGTTGGCAACAGCTACACCCGTTATAGCTCCGTTGAGCTCCCCCCGGATAGAATCTGTCTGCCGCTCCAAAATGGCCATGTTCATATTGGCCTTCTTGCTTTTGGTGAGCACATAAAAATCAGATACTTCCTTGGCAATGGCCTCTGTAAAATATTGGGCAAAGCGCTCATCAGTAGATTTTACCTCTACGCTGATGATGGAAACCTTCTTATCCTTTTGTGTTACCATTAAGCCATTCGTTGATAAATCCTGGTACATCATACCCATAATACTATCCTGCACACGGGTAAAACCTGCCCTATCGGCATTGGGTAAAAATTGGATATTTTGATACCCTTCTTTCTTTGCCCAGGCTTTGCGCCATTGGGCATTTTGGATATACCATTCGGCAAAAGAGATGGTTTTGCCATCAAGGGTAACGGGGTTCAGCAAAGTTTGCTCCACCATCCGGCGCGACTTAAACAATTCTAATAAATTTGCACCGGAAAATATACTACCAGCGCTTCCGCCTACATCTATTCCAAACTGACTGGCTAGTCCCAAGGCGCCGCTCAATCCTCCACCTCCGCCCGATTTTTCATCCTCCAATACAAAGGATAAAGTAGCGGTATAAATGGGCTTTTCATTGTAGGTGTATAGTAAGCCAATGCCCGCGCCGATTATGCCTGCCGCTACAATTATCAGCCACTTGGATAATAAATACGCGAACCATTCCTTTAGTTTAAGGAGTAGGTCTTTCAGGCTGATTTCGTCTTCAGCAGCTATGGGAGATATGGTGGGGTCAGTCATGGTGATGTGTGATGTATATGTCTGATATATGATTTTTTGATGTCTGATTTAAATGTCTGATGTATGATTTTTTGATGTATGATTTTTTTATGGACAACGATTATGCTTTTTCTGAAATATTATGCGGATTTGAATGGATGCTTGGTGAATTGTCAATGGTCAATGGTGAAAATTCAATTATTTTACTCTTTCTGAAGCAAAATGCAAACTCGACCAGCACACTATCAGTTTTCAGTTATCAATTCAGTCTGCTAGTGAGAAAAATCAGAGTCCCATTTATTGCCCATTGACCATTCACAATTGACCATTCGCCTCCACAGCCGGCGGGCTGCGTAACTGCAACGCCGCTGCTTTTGCTTCTTTTTGAAAATTTGCTGCGCCATTTTCAAAATACCGACTCCGTCGGTACCGAACCAAAAGAGGCGGCTTATGCAATTACTGGTGAAAATGCGGACAAAGAAACAAGGACCCTAATTGATAATTGTCTGATTTATATGTCTGATGTGTGATTTAATGTCTGATGTCTGATTTTTTGATGTATGATTTTTTTATGGATAACGATTATGCTTTTTCTGAAATATTGTGCGGATTTGAATGGATGCTTGGTGAATTGTCAATGGTCAATGGTGAAAATTCAATTATTTTACTCTTTCTAAAGCATAATGCAAACTCGAACAGCACACTATCAGTTATCAGTTATCCATTATCAGTTATATTAGAGTTTTAAGATTGCAATCACCACGCCTGCTAGACTTACTAAGCCGCTGGAGAGCCCTACTATTTCGGCTGTGCTAGAGCTCTTTTTATCGGCTCCCTTTGGCACCACTATTTCGCTACCAGGCTTTACCTTGGGATAGGCATTGAAAAATAAAAAACGTCTAGTTCTGGCTGCTCTTCCATTGGCATATACGATATAGGCTCTTTTTTTTAGCGCAAAAGGACTAAACCCTCCTGCTGCTCCAATATAACTGCCGAAACCTCTGCCCAATTCAAATGGTACCTGCGTACTCAACAATACTTCGCCACTTACCTTCACTTGGGACTCAAACTTCGGGATATACAATTCATCCTTGGCATGCAAAATCAAATCACTTACCGTGCCGGGATATTTTATTATTTGTGCCAGATCAATGGATACCTTGTGAAATTCCTGCAATATTTCTTCCGTAATGGTTTCCGTTGAATCCTTTACTGCCTTCTTTAGTTTTTTGGCCACTTCTTCCGCCTTCAGTTTTTCCTGCTCCGTTTTAAATCTTTTAATAAACGCCCCTTCGGGATAGGCATCCGGTGTTAAACCACCTGCCCTTTTCAACAACTCACTTACTCTTTCATTTCGATTACTCAATACATAAGGCCCCGGATATTGTACCTGACCGCTTATGCTTACCGACTCGGGTAAGGTATAACCCGCTTTGCGCCGTATGGTGATTACATCAAAAGCTTGTAAGGGAATATTGTTTGCAGCAGCTGAGTTTAACTCGCCTTCACCATCAATGTTTGCAATGATGATTAAACTGGCACCATTATCACCCGCCTTAATGGAATCTCTTTTTATCAAGCGCGCAATCTCAATCGTCTTGTAAGCAGCGTCGGAAAAACCGCCTGCCTGCACCACCAAGTCCTTTAGCGACAGGTTTTTCACAAAATCATATTGCCCCGGCACCCGCACTTCGCCCTGGATGGTTACCTTAAACGAATCGCGCAGGTCCTGCACCGAACTGATCAATACCTCGTCTTCTCTTTGCAACAAACTGTTATTGGCCGGATCGCCAGCCAGCGCCTTGCGGATATCGAACGATAGTATTGAACGCGTAAGGTCTTCCTGCAAGCGGATGATTTGTCCACGCCCCGTAAAAGCATCTTCTTTTAATCCGTCGGCTTTGCGAATGAGCTCCGCCACCGTCAGGCCCGGACTCAATCCATATACATCCGGCCTAAAAATAGCCCCCGTAATGCGCACTCGGTTGGCAAAACGATTTAATATTTTAGATGCTACTACTACATCACCTGTTTGTGGTTGATACTTGCTGTAATCTGCCGCCTCCAGATCCGCTACCTTGCGCTCTTTATCGTTGCGCTGAAATATTTTTACCGACGATTGGTAAGCCGTATCCGTAAAGCCGGAAGCAAAATCGAGTATGCCGGCAAAACTGTCGCCTGGCAATACCTCAAATATTCCCGGCCGCTTTACCTGCCCCTGCAGTTCCATCCTTTTTTTATAAGCGGGTACGCGAATCACGTCATTGTCCTGCAAGCCAATATTATCTGTCTGGTCGCCATGAAGCAAAAACCGATACAGATCGATGCTGCGCAGCAGTTTATTATTGCGTACCAATTCTATTTCACGGAAACTTCCAAAGGCAGAAGGTCCGCCGGCTACATACAAGGCATTGAACACCGTGGCCAAGGATGATAAATTATAGTTGCCCGGATGGTTGGTGCCAATAACGGTCACTTTGATACTGCGTATTTTACTTAGGGTAACCGACAGCTTGGAGCCGCCTGTGCGCAGGTACGAATACACGCCGCTACCCATAATGGATTTCAACTTTTGCGTAGCTGCCTCAATCGTTAGACCGGCTACTTTTATTTGTCCTACGTTGGGCACTAAAATATTACCTTCGGCAGACACTAGCAGTTCGCCATTGTATTCCTGCACGCCATATACAGACACTTGCAGTTGGTCGTCGGGTCCCAACATATAATTGAGGGGCGTAGCCAATTTCATATTGGGTTCAAAATTGGGCGCTACGGCCGTAAACAATTCAGATCCAAAGATCAATGGATCAATCAGCGGCTTTACTTTTTTTTCTTCATCATAATTACCAGTATCGAGCGAATCGCTGCTGTTGTTAGTTCTTGTGGTGGGTTTGGCAATGGCCGCTTTCAGTTTGCCGGTGCCAGTAGCATCGGTGGTAGCTTCTAATCGAAGCTTTAGTTTGGCAAATTCAGCTTTCGACATCCCCTTGGCAATGGCTGCCTGCTCGGCCTGCTCAATAGGCATTCCGTTGCTGGCCAACTGTGATTTCAGCTTGGCGATATCGCCATCGCTGAGCTGATCTACCTTTACCTGGCTTAGATCTTTACCCTTTAGAATGTCTTGCGCATGGATGGCGGAAGATAAAAAAAGAAAAAAGAGGAGGGTGGAGAGGAGTTTTTTCATACGTATATAATGATGTCTGATTTTTTGATGTCTGATTTGGTGATTTGGTGAAGGGGCAATGGAGGTTTAGTGAATGGGCAATGGTCAATGGTGAAAATTCGGCCATCTTGCTGTTTCTATACTTTTAAGCTAATTCATCCAGCACACTTTCAGTTATCAGTTAACCAGTTTTCAGTTATCAATTATTTGGTCTTCCATGGCTTTTGCTGTAAAGACTATTTCCATATTGAATCAAGAGAGACCTTTACAGTTTTTCCCTGCTTGGCCTGTTGCCTACTTTGTTTCACCTTTGAAAAGAAGGCTTTATCATAAGGGCTTTTGCTTTTCCCAGTTTCGAAAGGCACTTTTAATGCCCTGGCAAGATCTTCAAACAAAGTTGCTTGCTCCTTTGAGGTTGGATGAATAATGATTGTTTCCATAAAAAAAACTAATTTTTATGCGTGATCATAATTTCTTTTTTTGATTTGGTGAATGGGCAATGTTGAAAATTCGATCATTTTACTCTTGCTGAAGTACAATAAAAATTCGACCAGCACACTATCAGTTTTCAGTTATCAATTTTCAGTTATCTATTAAATATCCCAAATGCTTATACCAGGCCGTATTGGTAAGTTTCTTCAATACTTCCTTTTCTACTTGCATTATTTTCAAAATGGCAATGCAGGCGTCTTTCAATGGCAACAGTTCAAATTTTGCAATTTGAAAAACTACTTCCGAGTCGATTCCCCTATAATCATGGGCAATTCTGTTTCGCAGGCCCCCAATTTGATCCCATGCAATAAAAGCCATTTCCTCCTTTAATCGATCTTCTAATTTAATGGTTTCTTCCCCTATTGCCAACAACAAATGACAGACTGCGTTATACTGAACCTGGTCATCGGAATTATAAAAGGTCTGCTTGTCGGAAAAATCTGCCGTGTATAGCATGATCTTTTCGATACTTTCCAACACAGTAAGTAGGTGTAAAATATTTTTATTAGAATACGACAATTCCTTCTTTTTGAATGGCCAATTCAATGATTGGTTCCACATGATTTTTAGATACTAATTCTATCTTGGCCACCTGTACCAACTGGCTAATGAATTGCTCTAAATGCTGTAACCGCATCAGTGGCATTGTATTCCCCGGTGCTACTCCATACAATAAATCAACATCACTCTCTTCCTGCTGGTTATTTCTTGCATAGCTGCCAAACAATACCAACGACTCCAACCCATACCGCTCCTGAAACTGCGCCTTGTTTTGCTGAAGGATTTGTATGAGGGAGGGGGTGGAGGTCATTAA
>JBIKOV010000139.1:0-8424 GCA_044357815.1 Ferruginibacter sp.
TATTAAGAGAGGATACCAAAAAGGCATTCCCCATTTGAAAAAGGTACAGAAAAGGGAGACCAAGAATCCGGATTTTTAAAAAACTCATCTCTACCGGAAATGCTCCGGGGGCTATTACTCGCTGCAGTATGAAGGGAGCAATAAACCAGGTTACCAAAATACCTGTAGCCGCAAACTGCAAACTAATTCGAATTCCCTGTGCCAATATTATTTTAAAAGAACCGGTATCACCAGTACCTGCATATCTCGAAAAAACAGATTGCATGGCATTATTGAGGCCATGACCCGCTACAGCAAAAATTAAATAATAAACACCCGTTATTCCAGCATTCCCCAACGATTCAGTACTTAAATTACCCAAAAAGATACTATTCGTCAGCATATTAATTTGCGGAATCAGCAATGCCAGCGTTATTGGCAATGCAATTGACAGTATTTGCTGATAGGAAACTGTTACTTTTAATTTTTTTATTGTGCCTCCGCTCTCCATATGTCAGTAAAATTATCTTATTTTGCTTTACTAAATTTAACTTTTGGATCCATCCTTTCAAATACAGCCTCGAAGTATTGATTGTGCAAATGCTAGTTTGTATATAGAAATTAGTTGCCAGGGACTTAGCTATGTCATATTGAGCAATGGTGTTGCATTGGCATTAACCATTTATAATTTTAATGATGCGCCATCAGTGCCGCAAACAGCAGAATATATACAACAGATTATAGCAAAACAGCCTTTCTTACAGCAGAAATTTAATTCAGTACATATTATTTATAGTTATGCTGCATCTGTATTGCTTCCCCAAGAATTTTTCGATAGTACCGATCATAAGGCAATGCTGGAATTAGTGTATGGCAATTGCAATGATCAGATTATGAAGTCTGACTTTTTGCAAAAGTATTCCATTCACAATATTTACTGTGTTCCCTCCGTAATCCATCAAGTGCTGACCCGTTATTTTAGTACAGCTGAACATACCCATCATTTTTCTTTAATGCCAGATTTAGTTTCCGGTCAAGACACTTATTTGTACTGCATTTTTAGTCCTGGTCAAATGAAAGCCATCTTGAAAAAATCAGGAAAACTGCAAGCAATTCAGCTTTTCGTATATAAAACACCTCAGGATGCAGCTTATCATCTGTTGAATCTTTGTCAGAGTTTTGAAGTGAATGTGAAATTTTGCGAACTACGACTAAGTGGAATGATTACAGAAAACTCGGCATTATATAAGGAATTATACAAATATTTCCTTCAAATGCAATTTGTACCCTTGTCTAGTACATTACAATATCCCAAAGAAATTAATAACTATCCAAGCCATTATTTTAGTCATTTATTTTCTGCTTCAGCATGCGTATAATTAGTGGTATCCATGGAGGCAGAAGGATCAGTCCTCCTGCAAAAATGCCTTATACCCGTCCTACCACTGACATTGCTAAAGAAGGCCTTTTTAACATCATTCAAAACAACCTGGATATTGAATCATTGGTAGTATTGGATCTTTTTGGAGGTACTGGTTGTATTAGTTATGAGCTAGCTAGTAGGGGAGCGGAGGATATCACCATCGTGGAGAAAGACAGTCATATGTATGATTTTATAAAAAAAACATCCCTTGAACTGAACTTTACCAACTTTAAGGTGGTAAAATCAGACGTTTTTAAATTCATTGATTCAGCCACCCAAAAATATGATTTCATTTTTGCAGGTCCACCTTATGCCTTAGCTACCATTGACGAGTTGCCAAAAAAAATTATAGAAAAAAAATTATTGAACCCTGGAGGATGGTTTGTATTAGAGCATACCCCCCGTAATGATTATAAAAAATATGCGCATTACAAGACGGAACGCAATTACGGGACAACCATTTTTTCAATTTTCGTAATGTAATTACAGGCGATTACTTATATGATTTTTACCTATATATGCTAACCTAGTAAGCTTTTCTATGATAAAAGAAGCCCTTCGAATACATTATAAACAAAAGCGGGAAACATTATCTGCACCAATTAAGCTTCAATTGGATGCTTTATTATTGATTCAGTTTCAAAAATTAGCCATTGATATTCCTTCCAATATCATGTCCTACAAAATTAAAAATAATTCAAATGAATTTGATCCTCAATTAGTTATAGACTATTGTTATTTTAAAAATTTAGATATAAAGCTTAGTTTACCACGTATGTTACCGGAATTCAATTCAGCAGCAATGGTAGCTGAGCAGGTAGGATCAACCACCCAGTTTTTAATCAATGCTTATGGTATACCCGAACCGAATGGTGGGTCCGAAATTTCGCCTGAGCTAATTGATTTGGTGATAGTTCCTTTATTGTGTTTCGACCAATCGGGCAATCGGGTTGGATATGGAAAGGGATATTACGATCGATTTTTAAAAAATTGTCGCAAAGATTGTATCAAAATCGGGTTCAGTTACTTTTCTCCAATAGCATCCATTGACGACCCCAATGAATTTGATATCCCACTTGACTACGGTATTAGTCCTGACGCAATTCATGAATTTCACTAAATTGCACTGTTGTTAGCTATATTATTTGTTAGTTCATAAATATTTTAACTGAAAACTTGTGCTAAAAAGCTTCCGATACTTATTTCTTCCATTTTCCCTTATCTATGGAATCATACTCTTATTGAGAAACTGGTTGTTTGATAAAAATTACCTAAAATCCGCTGCTTTTAATTTTCCAATCATTTGTATAGGTAATCTTGCGGTTGGCGGAACAGGAAAAACGCCCATGGTAGAATACCTAATTAGAATATTAGGAGATGAATATAATTTAGCCACATTAAGTAGGGGATACAAAAGAAAAACTAGGGGTTTTGGCATAGCAAATGAAAATACAACGGCACTTGAAATTGGCGATGAACCGATGCAGTTTCACCTAAAATATCCAAAAACGACCGTTTCGGTAGGTGAAGAAAGGCTGGTGGCAATCCCCCAATTACTTCAGGAACGGCCAAAAACTCAGGTAATCATCTTGGATGATGCATTTCAACATCGGTCGGTAAGAGCCGGGTTAAACATTTTACTAACCGAAAGAAAGAACTTGTATAGCAGAGATTTACTACTGCCAGCTGGAGATTTAAGGGATACTAGATCCAGTGCAGCAAGAGCCCAAATCATTATCGTGACCAAATGCAGGCAAACACTTAGTACTCAAAAAAGAGATTTGATAATCTATGAGTTACATCCAAATCCAAATCAATCTATTTTTTTTACGGAAATAGTGTATGGCCAACCGTATCATCTTTTTAGTAAAGAAACTTATAGCCTCACTCCAGGTATGGACCTATTGTTGATTTGCGGTATTGCTAGCCCAAAGCCACTAAAAGAATACCTGACTGCTATTGTCAGCACCTATGATATGCTCCGGTATCCCGATCATCACATCTTTTCAATAGATGATTTGGAAGAAATTAAGAAGCAATTTGAAAAGCTACGATCCTCCAATAAAATCATTCTTACTACTGAAAAGGATAGCGTTCGGTTGCTAAAATTTGAAAATGAGTTGTTATCCTATCCTATTTATGTATTACCCATCGAACATCATTTTTTATTCAATGATGCAGATCGTTTTCACGGCCTTGTGAAGAGATTTTTGGAATCTTTTGTAAAATTGAAGTAGGTGTTAGGTTTTACGTAGGCACTACAACCGATCATTCGTCAAAAAATTATTTAGCCACGGCAATTTTCACTTTTTTATTTTTGATCTTTTCGTCTTTGATCAATTCAAGCAATTCGCCCACTTTGAGTTTTCTTACAGCTACGAAAGAGAAAAAATCCTTTACCTCAATCAATCCAATATCATCTTTCTTTAAATTGCCAATTTTCGATAAAAATCCAACAATATCGATCTTATTCACCTTGTCTTTTTTACCAGCCGCAATGAAAAGGGTAGACCATTTTGGTTTTTCTGGTAGTTCAAGTCTTTCTGGTAATTCAATTGAATCAACTTTTTCTGTAATATAATTGGGTAATTTTTCCTCTTCTGACAATATTAATACCGATTTACCACCTGCCTCCATACGGGCCGTTCTACCATTTCTATGGGTATAAACATCCGCTGTAGCTGGTAAATGATAATGAATAATGTACTTGATATCTGGAATATCCAAGCCCCGAGAAGCTAGATCTGTTGTTACCAGCACATTGGAAGTACCATTCTTAAACTTACACATAGCACTCTCACGTTCTTGTTGTTCCATGCCTCCATGATAAAACACATTCACAATCCCTTTTTCTCTTAGCAAGTTGCTCGTACGCTCAACGGATTCACGATGATTGCAAAAAACAATCATTGATTTATTGCCAATCATACAGATTAACCTGAATAAACTTTCCGATTTGTCTTTATCTGGCGAAGTAAGGGTCATGATAACCAACTCGTCTGCCGCTGTTTTTTCAACTGCTGCACCTAAAAAATTAAGTTTTACGGGTGATCGGAAGCCTATAAAGTCAGGAATACCGACCGCTTCGGTAGCAGATGTAAGTATGCGCTTGTTGACTGAAGGCAAAGAACCAATAATAAATGACATTTCTTCTTGAAATCCAAGTTCAAGGGATTTGTCAAATTCGTCCAGGACCAGGGTACTGATTTGCTCTAATTCAAAATTATTACGCCGTATATGGTCAGCAACACGGCCTGGGGTGCCTATAATGACAGCCGGTGACTGTTTTAAATTATTTTCCTCCGTTTCCCGCTTATGACCTCCATAGCAGCAGGTTACTTTGTATCCAGTAGCCATTTTCCTAAAAACCTCGTCAATTTGAATGGCTAGCTCTCTAGAAGGGACTAAAATTAAAGCTTGCACTTTTTTTAGCGCTGGATCCAGTAATTGTATAGTTGGGAGCAAATAGGCCAATGTTTTACCTGAGCCTGTAGCCGATAATAAAATAACATTATCATTTGCCGAATTAGCCTGAATGGATGCCAATTGCATTTCATTCAAGGAATCGATTTTTAAATTGGAAAGAATGGTTTCCTGAGAGGGATAATTGTTTTGCATTGAAGCAAAAGTAGTTCTTGTTGAACGAAGGGCAAAATAAGAGAATCAAGTCAACGTGCTTTTCATACCCATCATCTAAGCTAATTCCTTATTTCTATATATAAATCTTTCTTATAATTAATATTATGTTAAATAGATTTATTGCAAACAAAACTAACTATCCCAATGATTGATGAATAGATACTGGAACAATCTGTTAAAGTAAAAAGGATCCTTCACCGAAACCACCCTATTAAACAAATGCTTCAATATAAATTTGAATTAGTATTATTATACTAATTAAATTAAAAATTTAAAAAAGACGAAATAATAAAACTTATTGAAATATAAAGTCTAATTAAATTTATTAATATATAATTAATCAGTCATTTACAAGATTATTAAAATTAAATAACTAAGGTTAATGGGAATAAAAATTTCAATATAATTTATAAATCATTGTTTACTAATAATTTATAAAAAAATAAGGGTTATATTTTAAGTTGCCAATTGTAATAAAAAAAGGCTTTATCTATTCGATAAAACCTTTTTTTTAATTTAAAATAAATCATGTAAGATAATTGTAAATCAAATACTTACAACAAAATAAAACTATTCAGTATCTGGAATTACCGGATTTTCAGATTCTGTTGTAGGTTCAGTATCTGTAGTATTCTCTTGGTTGTCAGTTTCTGTAACAATCTCTTCTGTAACTTCTGGCTCCTCATCTAACTTAGTAATTGCTGCAATCTTATCACCTTCATCAACCCGAATTAATTTTACCCCTTGTGTAGCTCTTCCTTGTTCACTTACACTTGACACACTCATGCGTATGGTAACACCACTTACGCAAGTGATCATCAGGTCTTGTTTTTCAGTAACATCCAGCAACCCAACTAAATTACCTGTTTTTTCAGTGACATTGATTGTTTTAACTCCTTTTCCACCTCGATTGGTTACCCGGTAGTTAGCTTCTCCAGTTTCTGGGTCATCCAAATAAGTACGCTTTCCGTATCCTTTATCACTTACAACTAAAATAGTACGGCTTTTATCCTCTCTATTCACACAAACCATTCCAACTACCTCATCTTTTTCATCATCCACCTCTATTCCGTATACTCCAATACCTCCGCGACCAGTAGAACGAACTTTTTCCTCAGGGAAACGGATGGCACGGCCACTTTTTATAGCCAACATGATTTCGCAGTTCCCATCGGTCATTTTTGCTTCTAACAGCTCATCACCTTCCTGGATATTGATCGCATTAATACCATTTTGTCTAGGACGACTAAAATCTTCCAGATCTGTCTTCTTAATAATTCCCTTTTTGGTACATAAAACGATGTAATGGCCCTTTACATATTCCTCATCGTTAAAATTCTTGACATCAATGATTGCCCTTACCTTGTCATCTGGAGGAATCTGTATCATATTTTGCAATGCTCGCCCCTTACCAGTTTTGTCGCCTTCAGGAATTTCGTACACTTTTAACCAGAAACACCTTCCTTTTTCAGTAAAGAACATAAGGGTATGGTGGGTAGAAGCTACAAAAAGATGCTCAATATAATCCTCTTGCCTTGTACTGCTTCCTTTAGATCCGCGGCCGCCTCTTCTTTGTTGACGATATTCGGCAGATGAGGTACGTTTGATATACCCTAGGTGAGAAATAGTAACTACTACATCCTCTTCCTCAATAAGATCAAGCATATTGATCTCATTATTGGCATAAACAATCTCCGTTTTACGTGCATCCCCAAATTTTGCCTTTACCTCTGCCAATTCTGTTTTAATAATGTCATACCGCATTGGTTCATTTGCCAAAATTTCCTTCAGATGATCAATCAATTTCATAATCTCTGCGTGCTCTTCCCTAATCTTATCGATTTCCATTCCGGTCAAGCGTTGTAAACGCATTTCTAACACTGCCTTGGCCTGAATCTCCGACATCCCAAAATTACTAATGAGGCCTTCCTGGGCAATATTAGGCGTAGATGACTCCCGAATTAACTTGATAACCGCATCCAAATTGTCTAATGCGATGATATAACCTTCTAGTATATGCGCTCTTTCTTGGGCCTTTTTAAGTTCAAATTGAGTTCTGCGAACAACTACCTCATGTCTAAATAAAATAAACTCACTGATCAGGTCCTTTAAATTCAAAATTCTCGGCCTTCCTCTTACCAAAGCCACATTATTGATACCATAAGAGGTCTGCAATTCCGTTTGTTTGTATAACTGATTGATAACAACCTGAGCTACAACATCTTTCTTCAAATCAATTACAACACGGGTTCCTTCTTTATTGTTACTTTCATTATTTACATCAGAAATTCCTTCAATTAGTTTATCATTGATGAGCTCACCAATTTTTGCGGTAAGGGCATCCCGATTCACCTGGTAAGGCACTTCGTAAATAATGATTTTTTCGCGACCATTTTTTGCTGTCTCCACATTCACTTTTCCACGCAACACTACTCTGCCTCTTCCTGTATGAAATCCGGCCTTTACACCTTCAAAACCATAAATAATGCCCCCAGTAGGAAAATCTGGTCCTTTTACATGTTTAATTAGATCGTCTATTGAAATTTCCCGGTCATCAATATAGGCAACACAGGCATCAATCACTTCACTTAAGTTGTGAGGCAACATGTTGGTAGCCATACCAACAGCGATACCACTAGAACCATTCAACAATAATTGAGGAATTCTAGTTGGTAGTACAGTAGGTTCTTTAAGGGAATCATCAAAATTTAGCTGATAATCGACGGTTTCCTTTTCGATATCCTCTAGCATGGCTTCGGCAAATTTTTCCATTCGCACCTCGGTATAGCGCATAGCAGCAGGTGGATCTCCATCCTGACTACCGAAATTACCCTGTCCGTCAATCATGGTATAGCGCATCGACCAGTTCTGGGCCATCCTTACCATTGTATCATAAATAGACGCATCACCATGGGGATGAAATTTACCCATTACTTCTCCAACGATACGTGCACTTTTTTTATAAGCTTTGTTACTGTAATTACTCAACTCATTCATCCCGAATAAAACCCTACGGTGAACAGGTTTTAAGCCATCCCTTACATCAGGCAGAGCACGTCCAACTATCACACTCATCGAATAATCGATGTAGGATGTTTTCATTTGCTCCTCAATATTTACTGGGATAATTCTTCCCCTATTGCTGGCAGCTCCACCATCATTTGGAGGAAGCATCTCATCATTTAAATTCTCGTTGTTTTCCATATAAAATTATAGTAACCAAAATTACCCTATTTAGTGCAATTACCCCCATTTAAAATACCTATTTTGGGCAGTATTTTTACACATTTCAGCAACATTTTTGGGGAGAATGAAGCATTAGTTTTTTTCTCCCGCCAATTCCATTACAATCTTCCATTCCACTTCCGTAACCTGTTGCACAG
>JBIKOV010000140.1:0-8423 GCA_044357815.1 Ferruginibacter sp.
CTCTTCATAAGTTGGCATATCATTGGCGCAGCCGGGTTTTTGAACCACCCATGCGCCGGATGCATTGCCCATTCTGCATGATTTGTACAAATCCCAGCCCTGCAGATGCCCATATATAAATCCGCTCGCGAATGCATCACCTGCACCCAACACATTGAGTATCTCTACAGGAAAGCCGGGTACATCTTTGGGTGCTCCGTCTTTAGTATAAATGGTAGCCCCTTTCGAGCCTTTCTTCACAATCAACACTTTTACGCCGGTACTGAGTATTTTTTCAATCGCATCCTCCAGATTTCCTTTTATCTCTGGTGCAGAAATTTGCTGGTGGGCAATCGATACCTGCGAGGCATCTTGCAAAGTAGCAGCGAGTATTTCTTCCTCTGTACCCAGTGCAATATCCACCTTGGGCAAAATTGCTCTTACCATTAATCCGAATGAACGGATATCTTGCCATTGATCGGCTCTGAAATCTATATCCAGTAAAACCTGCACCCCATTTTCAGCGGCTTGCTCCACTGCAAAAAAAACGGCGCTGCGCGAAGGTTCTATATTCAGTGCAGTTCCCGATATTTCCAGCAATTTGAAATTTTTAATTCCAGCCGCTTTTACATGATCGATTGTTAACTGACTATCCGCTGCATTATCCCGGTAATATACCAATGGAAAACGATCGGGTGGCTCAATGCCTAGCAATACAGCACTGGTTCTAGCACCCTCTATCTTGGGAATAAATTCAGTATTTACTTTTTCTTTATTTAAAAAATTAAGCAAAAAATCTCCTGGCTTATCCTTGCCTACTGCGGTTAACAAAGTAGTTTGTAAGCCCAGCCGCTGGGCACCCACCGCAATGTTCAATGGCGAACCTCCCACAAATGCATTGAAGCCCTTGATGTTCACAAAATCTTCTCCAATATCTTGAGAGTATAAATCAATTGAAGAACGGCCCATTGTAATGATATCCATACATATTTTATTTTTCGTTTTATAAGGAGGTTGATTGATTATTCATAGCTGCTGTTACCATTGGTATACGAGGGTCTTTTCCTTTCCACGAATTAAAAAGCCATTCGTGATCTGGGTCGGTGGTATTGGCCAATGATTGATCGCTTCCTGCAAGAAAATTGAGGTAATAACAATTGTAGCCATGTTCTGCCGCCACTGGATGATACCCTTTAGGCACCAGCACCGCATCATTTGTTTTTACTTTCATTATTTCGTCCAGGCTTCGGTCGTCGGTGTACACCTGTTGAATGGCATACCCTTCCGGCTTTTCTATTTTGTAAAAATAAATTTCTTCTAAATTGGCTTCCAACACTTTACCATCGGCTGCTATTTTTCGCTCGTCGTGCTTATGTGCCGGAAAAGAACTCCAGTTGCCAGCGGGTGTATATACTTCCACTGCCACAATTTTCTGACAGCCAAAACCAGGTTGGATTAAACTATTGATTTGCCTGGTAGCACTGTCTCCTCCTCGAATTTCAATAGCAGCTTCGGCTGGTGTTTTAAATCGTGCCTGGAAATCTGCATCACTGGCCACCCATCCACAGGCAATATCTAATACATCGCTCACTGCGGTCAAGGTAAATGAAGTATGTCGGGGCAAATACAAGGTATGTGCAATACCAGTAAAAACGCTGGTTCTGCCATTAATGGTTTCCCAGCTACCCTTATCCGTTACCACCGAATAATTGCCGCTTAATAAAATGATGCCGTACTCATTCTCGCCGGTATCACCCGTCCATATCTCACCGGCCTTCATCAATCTTGCTTCCATATTGAGGTGCTGCCATTGGGCATCCTTTACCAATACACGCTGGTAAACACCAAAGCCTTCTACACCTTCCCTCACCAATGGATATTTTTTACTTTGAATCATATTTTACAATTTAAAATCTAAGGATTTTCCAGAAGCACCGAGTATATCAAATCGACTACACATAAAAACTTGATAGGCTTCCATATATTTTTTCCCTGGTACCACCGGATCAAAAAGCTCGGGTGAAACACTAAAAAATTCTCTATGTACCCTTGCCCACAATAATCTTAAATCCGTAGCAATATTTACCTTACAAATGCCGTAGGCAATGGCTTTTTGCAACTCAGCATCCGTAACCCCTGCAGCATCTTCTTGTAAATTTCCACCATACTGGTTAATCAATGCTACTTCTTTTTTATCGACCAAAGAACTACCATGCAATACCAAAGGATACAAAGGCAACGCTTGCTGGATGGCAGCTAAAATATGAAACTGCAAACCCTGGCCACCACTGAATTTATAAGCCCCGTGACTGGTACCCACTGCAATTGCCAAACTATCACATCCGGATCGCTCTACAAACTCCCTTGCCTGTTTTGGATTGGTGTACAATGCATCTTTATCATCAATACTCATGTCATCTTCCACTCCGCTAAGCACACCCAATTCTGCCTCCACCACCACTCCTTTGGCATGTGCCTTTTCTACCACCGATTTTGTTCGGGAAATATTCATTTCAAATGCATCATGGGAAGCATCAATCATTACAGATGTATATCCGTTATCAATTGCATCAAAAGCATGCGGTTCGGTACCATGATCCAAATGAACCGCATACACTACTTCAGGATAAATGACAGCAGCTGCATCAATCATCGCCATCAACATGGTGGGTGTGGCATAATTACGGGCAGCCGGAGTAAGTTGAACAATAATGGGAGCCTGTGCTTTTTGTGCGGCGGCAAACAAACCATGTACTTGTTCCATGGTAAATACATTCACCGCAGCAATGGCGTAATGGCCATAACAACGTTTATATAACAAGGAAGGGGAAACCAGCATTTTAATCGTTTATATAGTGTCCATTTTACTGGAAATATTTGGGTTTAACGTTTAACTACAACGTTAAACTAAGCTTTAATCATGAATTAGAAAAGAAAATAGGTAAAATGTTAATAAAAAAGGGGGATTTACATTTTATTAAACCAATTCCCGCATCGGTCAAAGTTGCATTCAACTCAATTGGTTTATTGCTAAATACTTGAAATGAAATGGATTTTTACAATTTTTATGAACTCATTATAATTGGGATACGATTAAACGTTGTAATGATGTGCTATTCGCAACTTTGCGGCCATCAACGAACAATTGCAATCCTTTCCCCCTGCCATACTTTTTACCCGTTTTATCATACAACATAGTAATCATTTTTCCATGATAAAGCACATTGTCTAGACAGAAATAGTCCCAGTTTCCATCAGGGACTAAAGGGTTTACCTCTAGCTTATTATCCGCCCTTGGACGTAAACCCATCAAGCCGGTGATAATCAGGTCGCAGTAGGTGGAGTGATTGTAATCCTTACCCCTATCTTTTTGATTCGGATATTGCTCATATAAAATTTTTCGGGTACCCCAAACACCCGAACTTGGAACAATACTTTCATCAATCCAGGGAACGATGCGGCCATCTTCTTGCTTAAAATGCTGACTGCTTGTATAGGTAGTAAGGAGTTCAAAATAATCTTTTTTACCAATACTATTTTGAGGATAATTATTGAGCACATTCGCTAATGCAACTAGTGTTTGTGAAGTCGCAAATGGCCAACTAGGCCCATCCCAAGTACATCCAATTACGGTATCTCTAAATTTATGATTTCGCTGCTCAGAAGTAGTAGGGCCGTAGGGAGCTAGAAAACCTTTAGGATCGGTTAATTGTTTCCATGCGACCTCATAACCTTTCCCCTTTTCGGGAAGATCAAAATACCAGGGTACATACCCAAAAATTTCACGAACAGCAACTAATTTTCCTGGGGCGCATTTTTCTGCAGACAAATTCTCGTACTGATCAATGGGAGCCTTTTCATGCCGCATCGTTTTAAAGAACTTCGATTCAGTATCCCATAGCTGTTGCTGAATTAATTGTTGCAGCTGCCTAGCCTCTGCTAAATATTGCTTTGCCAACTCCTTCCTACCAGCCAATTCGGCGATATGACTTATTGCCATTGCACTTCCATACAAATAACTATTGATAGGAGGCCGGATGCCGGTACCTCCAATTGAAAATTCTGTTCCTTCCCAAGAGTCTATTTGCCAGTACAACCCATTGGAAAGTTGACGGCTTTTTTGCCACTGATTACCCGGCAATCCATCGCTACCCCAGGCACGATGATTTTTTATTAGGCTATCCAGCAAACTAATGATAAAGGGTTTATCTGCATTAACCAGAAAACGGGCATAAATGCCATCAGTAATCCAGTTGCTATACAACTTGCTAGTGCCTCCTGGATCGCCTCCTTTTCCAAAATAAAACCTTGCATAGTCATCCATCAATTTTGGGTCATGGATCCAGCGCCCCTCATAAAAATGATGACCTGCAGCACAGTTGATTGTATTGTGCGCCTTACTCCAGTCAACCTTTGGAAGAAATTCAGTAACTACGAATCCATCCTTTGTCTGCTTGATATGCTTACGGTAAGTCCACCAGCGGAAATAATAAATCTCTTGCATTTCCTTGTCAGGGCAATCGAACAAAGGGATATTAGTTGACATCCATTCCCATGCTTTTGAATTGGGAATGGAATTAGAAAAAAGTTCATTGTCATACTTATTAAAAGTATCTACAAAATGCCTATACGACGTAGCTTGTAATATTTTTCCACCCTTAGGTTTTGGTTTTTTTCCAAAACCAGTCAATAATACGATTGACAAGCTAGCGAATAAAAGCAGATTTCTTTTCATTTTGAAAGTTACATTCAAATTAATTACGCTAATAGTGGGTAAAAAAATAATTTATTCGTGCCCAACTCTTTTGGCTAGTGCTTCTAACGAAACTGAAATAATTCTACCTATCGGTTTTCCGGCTTTATAGGTAATTACACCGAAGCTTTCGGCATCTTTTGGAACTGTCAGCTTTTCGCCTTTTTTATATAACAAACTATGATGGTCGGGATAGGTATTATCGAAAGTATAGTAGATGTCCAATCCTTCGAGCTCTGTATCTAACTGAATTAAGAGAGCTCCCTTTTTATCCTTTAATGGCGTGATGATTGCATCATAAAAACTTTTTGAAAAATTAATATCTGCTTGCGAAAGCCTTACAAGATGGGCTTCCGTTCGTTCTACAAACCCTTTCCAATTTAATGATGATTTGGGTGACCACAAAACCTCAGCCAATGCCAATGATCGAGGCCAAAGCATATACTCAGCCTGACGAAATTGAGGTACACTTTCTGTCCAAAGATTTCCCTGTCCACCTAAAATTAGCTGCTCTTTTACACCTATCGGAATGGGGTCAAATTCATATACTTTTTTTAACCGCAACATAGAATAGGTGGGCGGTTCAATGGCGGGATCACCTTGGTAAAGATCAAGGTAACAATAATCTGTAGGCGTCATTACCACTGTATGATTTTGCTTGGCAGCTTCAATTCCACCCTTCATACCGCGCCAGCTCATTACTGATGCATTGGGTGCCAGTCCTCCTTCTAATATTTCATCCCAACCCATCAGTTTTTTTCCATTAGATTCCACCATTTTCTCAACCCTTTTCACAAAATAACTTTGCAATTCATTTTCGTTTTTTAGTCCTTGAGCTTTCATTTTAGCCTTGCAAACTAGACATTTTGACCAGAATGATTTATTGCATTCGTCACCTCCAATATGAATGTATTCAAAAGGAAATATGCTAGCCACTTCTGCAAAAACTTTTTCCAAAAATTGATAAGAAGAATCGTTGCCAGCGCAAAATGCATTGGCATCGGTTTTGTCAAATCGATTACCCGCGTTCACATCAAAGGCTGCCTTGGTACAAGATAAAAAAGGATAGGCTGCTGCTGCTGCTAAACTATGACCAGGCACATCAATTTCAGGCATCACCTCAATATTCCTAACAGAACAATATTGCACTAGCTCTTTCAACTGCTGTTGTGTATAAAAACCACCATAGCTAGCTGCTTCACCGGGCTTAGCGCGCTCACGGTCCCACCATAATCCTGTTCTGGGTACACGCCATGCTCCTTTTGAAGTTAATGCAGGGTACGACTTTATTTCAATACGCCAGCCTTGGTCATCGGTTAAATGCAAATGAAGGATATTGAATTTATAACGAGCCATTTCATCCACCATTTTCTTTACTTCCTCTATGGTGAAAAAATGTCGACTTACATCTAGCAGTAAACCACGCCAAGCAAATCTTGGGTAATCTGTAATGTTTACAACGGGTACATCCCATCCTTTTTTGGCCACCGATTGAACGGCTTCAATATCAGCAGGAAAAAGTTGTAAAAAAGTTTGAACCCCATTCAATAAACCGGCAGCTGTATTGGCAGTAATCTTGACACCATTCATTTTTACTGAAAGCTGATATCCCTCCTTTCCGATTTGCCTATCCAAATCTTTATTGATAGACAATACTATACAATTCGTGGTATTCCTTTTTTTTAAGGATTCCATTCTATACCCTGTTTTCTTTTGCAAAAAAGAACGGAGCCACTCTCCCGTTGAAACCGCTGCTCCTTCTGCCGAAAATGACGTGGCTTCATTCACAATGAAATTCCCTTTCCCTTCTATTAACATTACCGGCTGAGGTATCAGATTCAATTTGTTTTGTGAAAAAATAATGGTAGTGAATAAAATAAATGCAATAGTTAAAACATAGTTTTTTTTCATAGTAATTTAATTTATTAACCAATTAAATGTAGCCTCTGTTTTAATTGATTGGTTCAGGTGTTATTATACTTTATCTGTATTTCCTTTTTTTACAAATATTATAATTTAAAACGCTACTAAAACGGTCTCGCTAGTTTCAGTAATTTTTAAATACAATAAAAGGGCAGCTAACAGTGGCTAGATAAACCGCATTTTGAGGTTTATCGGAATTGTAACATTCCCAAGGTGCGCCAAATTCAGGACCCTTTCTAAAATCGCCTGTACGCAGATCATCTATGTATTCCTTCGCCAATTGTTTGGCCGCCGGGATATCCACTTTTGCAATAGCATAACAAATCCATCCAGTAGGCGTTCCCCAATAAGCCCCATTTTGATAACTATTTTTTTGGGCCAAGCTATATTCCCAGGCAGTTGATTTACTAAAATCGTCACAAGTGAGTATATGCCTTATATTACCCCTGCTTGCCAAAGTCCCATTTTGAAATGCATCGCGGAGAAATTCACAAGTTTTTTTGAGTTGGGCGCCCTCGAGCACACCAAAATAAACGGCCAGGGCAGTACTCCATACATCTGCTTGCTTACCCTTTCCAGTAGATGCCAGCAGCATTCCACGGGAATCTGTAAAAACCAACGGAATCTGTTTTTTTAATTGCACGGCATTGCTTCTATACATTTGCGCTTTGTCATTTCTGCCGATGCGATCAAATAATGTAGCCAGCTCCATAGAGGCTCTATATTTGAGCAATGATGGAAAACAAAGTTCACCAGTAATAGTGATTACATCTCTAAATCCAAAATCAATGCCTCTGAAATCATCGGTGGTATTTACCAATACGCCCTCCAGCTTGGTTGGAGGAACTTTGTAAGCCATCTCCAAACGGTCAATCAACTTTATGCCATTGATCTCTTGTAATAAAAATTTAGCAGTAGCCATATCCGTTATATATTGATAGGCCATATGAATAAAAAAATATTGATCTCCATAGGGAGGCGTCATCCCCCAAGTCTTTCCACCCTGACCTGAATAATTATATGTTCCAGGAAAATAAATGGGTTTACTGTCATCTATCCGGATGTGGTCAGCAATCGCACCAACAGGTATCATACTTCCCGCAGCTGATATCCAGGTTTGATCACATTGAGTGGCAGCCGTTAATAATAGCATTTTTTTTTGCTCCTCCCTTTTCACAAAACCTGTTTCTATCGACATCGCATAATCCCTTATCCAAAAAGCTGGATAGCAGTCGCGACCGCCTGGCCGAATCAATATTGCACCGGTAGCATTGGCACCAAAATCATTGGAAATTTTTTGGCCAGGATAAATTCTTGAACTGTCCATTACCGCTTTAGTAAGACCTGCCAAATAATCTAGATCTGCTTTGGATAACAACTTTTCTTTAACAACTGGTTGTGCATTTACAATAAAAAAAAGCGACAATAAGAATATTAACGATTGAAATTTTTTCATAACCCGATTCAATTATTGGTAGCTGCGGTGAGTAAATTAAAAAAGACAATTCTTCCAAAGATTATATTGCGATATCACTATTTTCCATAACATACCATTTGCCTAATATAAGCCGTGCCCACTGATTTTAAGACTGAAAGTTTAACGCCATCATACATACCATTTACTAATTCTATCCTTTTATGTCCCACACTAGTTCCTTTCGAAATTAATATCCAGCTGCCCTGTTGCTTTCCAAAAAGTTGATACTCCTGTACCCTTTCTCCTTGACGGATATCTTCCATTATTACCACAGAAGAAAGGGATTGTGGG
>JBIKOV010000141.1:0-8409 GCA_044357815.1 Ferruginibacter sp.
CATTGCGCATTGTTTTGATAAACTTCAAAACTATGCCCAGGCAAGGTCCAATTATCGAAAAGCTACCCATCTAAACCAAGAAGATACCCAACTCTTTTATAAAATTGCCTGTACCTATATGAATGAGGGGATATGGGAAAGTGCTATCAAAAATTTGCATATCGCTTTGCGATCCCATAAAATGCAGCCTGAATATAATCTTGCAATGGGGCAGTGTTTGATGGAGCAGGGTAAAATAGAACAAGCAGTTCAATATTTTGGCAACGTGGTACGATCCAAACCTAAAAATAGCAGTGGCTGGATGGAATTGCTGAAGTGCTTGTATAATGCCAGATGTTTTGAAGAGGGTTTGGAATATGTGGAACATGCCCTAGTACTTACGAATATCAAACCAATATTTATTTATTACAAGGCTGCCTTTTTATTTGCCCTTGGTAAGTCAAAAGAAGCGATACTGCAATTGGAACTCGCAATGGATAAAAATCCCAAACTGATTAAAAAGCTGATTGAATTGAGTCCATCCTTATTGCAGAATCAATTAGTGGTTGATGTAATTGCCCGGTTAAAACGAGGTAAATCTATTTAATCTCCCTTTTTTCTTGTTAGTTTTCCTATTCATTCCTATTTAGTACGCTTTGGTTATCTTTGCGTCCTCATTAAAAATTCTATATGAATTTCAATTTAACACAAATGCCTGAACGTACGGAAAGGCCCCGTCAACATGGAATTACTATGGTAATGGATAAGGGTTTGAGTGTTCAGGAGGCAAAAAATTTCATGAGCGTATCTTACCCCCATGTAGATGTTGTGAAACTGGGGTTTGGCACTTCTTACGTAACTCCCACCTTAAGGGAAAAACTCGAAGTGTATCAATCCTACGATGTGCCTGTTTACTTTGGGGGTACTTTGTTTGAAGCCTTTTTAGTAAGAAATCAATTTGAAGATTACATCAATGTTTGTAAGGAATTTGGCATCAGCTACATGGAAGTGAGCGATGGCTCGATTTCTATTCCGCATGCTGAAAAATGTGGCTATATCGAAAAATTAACGAAGTACGGTACTGTGTTAAGCGAAGTAGGGAGCAAAGATGCAGCACATATTATACCGCCCTATAAATGGATTGAATTAATGCGGGCAGAATTGGAAGCAGGGTCTACTTATGTTATTGCCGAAGCTAGGGAAGCGGGAAATGTGGGTATTTATCGTGGCTCAGGTGAAGTGAGAGAGGGGTTGGTACAGGAAATACTTACGCAGATTCCCGAACAGAAAATATTATGGGAAGCACCTCAAAAAGCGCAACAGCTTTACTTTTTGGAATTAATTGGCTGTAATGTAAATCTTGGCAATATAGCTCCCAGCGAAGTGATTGCATTGGAAACAATGCGCATTGGTTTAAGAGGGGATACATTTGAATTATATCTCAACAAATAATGAAAGAATGAAATTATATGGTTTAATAGGGTATCCCTTGGGTCATTCTTTTTCAAAACAATATTTTACCGAAAAATTTGAACGGGAAGGGTTAGCAGATTGCTTTTTTGAATCCTTCCCTATTCCAACGATTGATGAATTCCCCGACTTGATTGCAGCAAATCCCCCACTAAAGGGATTAGGGGTAACAATACCCTACAAAGAACAGGTACTTCAATTTGTAAATGAGTTATCAGATGAGGTAAAGAAAATTGGCGCCACCAACAGTATAAAAATTTCCGGAAATAAACTGATTGCATACAATACCGATATCATCGGCTTTGAAGATTCGTTTAGTAAATTGCTGCAACCCCATCATACCAAGGCGCTAGTATTAGGAACTGGAGGTGCTTCCAAGGCCGTACAATATGTACTTGACAAGCTTGGAATAGCATTTTTGGTGGTTACAAGACAAGTTCTTTCAAATGGGGTGTCCATTAATTATGCTGATATGGATAATAAAATGATGTCTGACTATACGGTTATTATTAATTGTACGCCAGTGGGGATGTATCCCAATGAAGATTCGGCTCCTGATATCCCCTATCATTTACTTTCTCCCAGCCATTATTTATATGACCTAGTGTACAAACCAGCAAAGACCCTTTTTTTACAAAAGGGAGAAGCGCTGGGAGCGATCACTCAAAATGGTTATGACATGTTATTGATACAAGCAGAAGCAAGCTGGAAGATTTGGAATAGCGTGTAACCTATACGGGTAGTAAAATTTTCTTCAAACAATCTGGAACGCTTACTGTTTTTTTGTGTTGATAGTCATAACATACCATGCCAGTTTTTGCCTTGGCTAACAATACGGTAACCTGGTTTCTTTCTGTGCTGAGTTGGTAGTACAATTCAAAACTTACCCTAGATATTTCACCTGCACTAATTTCTATTAAGATATCTTCTCCATAATGCGCTTCTTTTTTAAATTCGATGGCGAGGTCTGCCATGATGAGCCCAGTCCCATTAATATCCATTTCAGAGAAATTGTTTTGTTGTAACCATTGTATCCGCGCTTCATGAATAAATGACACGAAGGAATCATTGCCAACATGGTTGCCGTAATTGATATCTCCGATTCGGACCTTCAACTTTACCCTCGCTATAGTATTGGCGGGGAGATCAATTTTAATTCTTGCCATGGATTTTTTTTAACGGATTCAATCATTTATAAACTTGCTAGTTCGATTCAATTACGAAATGGCTATCAGGAACTTTTGTTAATTATAAAATTGCGCTAATCAAAATCATAGTAACGTTGTTTTTATTATTACCTGGAGTTGGGCCTTTTTTTGAATCATTGATCCTTTACTTCTCCCACTACAAAAACACTACCACAAACTACTATTAGGTCATTTTGCCCTGCATGATTTTTTGCTGCTTGAATAGCTTCGTTTACATCCTCAAAATGAAATCCCTGCAAACCAAATTCAGCAGCTTTCATCAGCAGCTCAAGTGATGGAAGCGCCCTTGGTATATGTGCCGCAGTAAAATAATAATTTGCATCTTTAGGTAGTAAAGATAACACCTTTGCCACTTCTTTATCTTTAGCCATGCCTATTACAAAGTGCAATTTATTTTTCAAAGTCGCTTTATTGATGACTTCTAGCATTTTTTTTGTTTGTGAAAGTACCTGTCGGATTCCATCTTCATTGTGTGCTACATCGAGTACAACGAAAGGGTTATCAGATATCAACTCCCATCTTCCATGCAATCCGGTTAATTTTTTTACATTGGCAAGTGCATTTTTTTTCATTGACTCGGTGATGAGAAAGCCCTGTTTTTGCAATTCTTTTTCAGCACCCAAGGTGGTCCGTAAATTATTTAATTGATATAATCCATTTAGGTCGAGTGAATAGAAATTGGGTTCAGCATTCGCAATGTTTTTTATAGAACAATCCAGTTGTCGCATACCTGGGTGAATGTCGGTGATGGAATACTCATCTTGCGAAAAATAGATGGGCGCATTGCACTGGGTAGCTTTATTATCAAAAACCACCTTTGTCTCATGGGTGTATTCACCTATTACTACAGGAACCCCAGTCTTGATAATACCTGCTTTTTCTTTCGCAATTTTGACAAGGGTATCCCCTAAAATATTCATATGGTCGAAGCCGATATTGGTAATGACGGACAGTATGGGTGTTATGATATTAGTACTGTCTAGTCTGCCCCCTAAACCTGTTTCTATAATGGCAATATCTACCTTTTGTTGGGAAAAGTAATCAAATGCCATCGCCATAGTTAGTTCAAAAAATGACGGCTGTATTTCTTCGACTAATGATTTGGTTCGGGTTACAAAATCTGTGACAAATGATTTACTCACCATTTTCCCATTGATTTTAATTCGTTCTCGGAAATCTTTTAAATGAGGAGAAGTGTATAGGCCCGTTTTGTAGCCAGCCTCTTGTAAAATGGCCGCCAACATGTGACTAGTGCTACCTTTTCCATTAGTGCCCGCAATGTGAATGCTCCTGAATTTATTTTGTGGATCATTTAGTGCTCCGCAAATTGCAATGGCATTGTGCAGATCTTCTTTGTATGCTACAGCTCCAACTCGGCTATACATCGGCAGCTGAGAAAATAAATAATCTAATGTTTGGGGGTAGGTCATTACTGCAAATATAAAACCTATCTAAATCTAATTGCACTTTATTGCAATGGGGATATGTGTTGGCTGCCTAATTCTGTATTTTAAAATTAAATACAATGGTAGAAAGTCCGCCGTCAGCACTTACAGGAAATTTCAGTTCAGCTGCTTTTCTTTTGGCAATACCGATAATGGCTGATTTAGAGGTAGTCGTTCCTTTCGCTATTACACTGCTGATAAAAGCCCCCGAAGCACTATACTTAATATCTAGAAAAACGATGGCATTTTCATTGAAATCATCTTCAAATCGCAAGGCACCCATATTTAACGGACGAACGCCCTTAGTTACGCTAACACCCGTTTTTCCTCCCGGATTGTTTCCATAACTATCGGGTTTGCCCGATGGATCGCCCGAATCACCTTTGCCGCCGGCTTTAGTGCCCTGATAACGATACCCATTATCTTCAGATGCTCCATTGCCCGTTCCTGTTCCTGGCCCTTGATAAGTAAGTTTGGGCTTGGAGGGTTTGGGTAAAGCAGGGACTATAATGGGAGCAGGGTTGTTTTTTTTCACTGCAAGCTTAACGGGCTGAAGTACAATATTTTTTTTGGGACTTTTCTTTTCCGGTTTTGCGATGGGGGCTGCTTCTGCTTCTGCCTTTTCATCCGGTTGAATTTCTTTGGTATCCTCTTGCTTTGGTGCTGGATTAGTTTGGGCGGGAGGAGAAAGTTCCTTAGCGGGAGCCATTTCACCTTTAATGAGCGGTTGTGTTTCACCCAGTCCTTCTTCATTGTTGCCAAGGTTAATTTCGAGCAATTCCTGCGCTATGGGACTAGGAGGTTGAAGTATTGGCCAGCTGATTAAAAAAGTCAATAGAAGCAGGGTTCCACAGATAATAATCGTGTAGGCAAATGCTTTTTTATTTTTTTCTGCTTCAAATGTGACGGACATAATTCCTAAATAAGTCATACCAAAGTTATTTGTTTAATAGCAAACGCTGCTATAACTGTCCAAAATATTTGGACGACGTTCATTCTTTAACAAAAGATTGCCCCTATTGAAAAAAGGATTACCCCAATTGCCATTATTTTCAGCAGTTTATTATTGTAAGTAATGTTTTTTCGAAATAGCCGGTTGAATCAGCGAGGGAGCTTAACACCTTGATAATAAAATTTCAGGGTTTTAAAAATATATCATAACCGAAGCGTATAATGGTTCCAATTACTACTATTAAAAAAAATAGTCTGATAAAAGAATTGCCTTTTAAAATAGCCAATCTTGCTCCGAGCATGGATCCTGTGAAATTGAAAATTGCCATTGGGATAGCGTATTGGTATAAGATATGGCCATTGTTACCAAAGAAAACAATAGAGCCTAAGTTGGTTGCTAGGTTTACAAATTTTGCATGCGCACTTGCTCTAATAAAATCAAATCCAAGTGCACTAATAAAAAAAAGCACCAGAAAACTACCGGCGCCCGGACCAATAAAGCCATCGTAAAATCCGATGAGTAATGAAAAGGATCCTGCAATCAGCCATTCATTTTTCTGAGTTAGATTTTTGGAGGTAGCAGTTCCGAAATTTTTTTTCGAGTAGGTGTAAATCGCTACTAGAATCAATACGCCAAAGATGATAGGTTTCATAAAGGTATTGCTAACAAGCGACACAGTTTTGGAACCTGCAAAAGCGGCTAACACTGCGATACTGCACATCATCGCTAGTAATTTCCATCGCAGTTGAACGATGCGGGCATATTGCCATGCCGCCATGGATGTGCCAATAAACGATGGAATTTTGGTGGTGCCTAATAAGGTAGCTACAGGATATTTGGGTAAGGTAATTAATGTGGCAGGGGTTTGTATTAATCCACCACCACCAACAATGGCATCAATGAAGCCAGCGGCAAATGCAGCCAAACAAAGTAAAATAATTTCTTGTGGTATCACTGCTTGTAATTTCTTTCTCCAAATAGCAAACTGCCGATTCGAACCATATTACTGCCCTCTTCGAGTGCAATCTCGTAATCACCACTCATGCCCATACTTAGAATGGAGAATTGAAAATTGGGTATTTTATTAGGATTTGCAGCTGCCTCTTTGATGGAGGATTGCTTGATTGAATCAAATAAAGATTTCAAGTTCGCAAACTCCTTTCTAACCAAATCCTTGTCATCACTAAAGGAAGCCATACCCATTAGTCCAACAATTTTCACATGCTCAAAATTGCTCCATTCACTCCATTCAATTAATTCGCTTGGATCAAAACCAAATTTTGTTTCTTCTTTTGCGATATGAATTTGCAGTAAGCAGTCAATGATCCGATTATTTTTAGCAGCCTGTTTGTTGATTTCCTTTAGTAATGATAGACTATCCACCCCGTGGATTAAGTCTACAAAGGGCGCAATATATTTCACCTTGTTGCTTTGCAAGTGGCCCAAAAAATGCCAGCGAATATCTTTTGGCAAAACGGCCGCTTTGTCTACCAGTTCCTGCACATAGTTTTCGCCGAAATCCCGTTGGCCTAAATCGTACAAAGCTTGTAAATCCTCTATGGGCTTTGTTTTGGATACAGCTACCAGCGAGGCTTTGCCCTTTAGTTGGGTAAGTAGGGAATTGTATTTTTCGGTATTGATGGCCATAAGTTAGGGCAAAAGTAAATAAAAATAACCTTGGCCAGCAAGGATTGCTACTTTAAAATACTCCTGCTGATTACAATTCGTTGCATTTCACTGGTGCCTTCATATATCTGTGTAATTTTGGCGTCGCGCATCAATCGTTCTACATGGTATTCTTTTACAAATCCATAGCCTCCGTGAATTTGGACAGCTTCGGTAGTCGTCCACATA
The DNA here is from genome assembly GCA_044357815.1 of Ferruginibacter sp. Taxonomy (GTDB): domain Bacteria; phylum Bacteroidota; class Bacteroidia; order Chitinophagales; family Chitinophagaceae; genus Ferruginibacter. The sequence goes on from JBIKOV010000141.1 coordinate 6,909, forward strand.
GCTGTTTCTGATGCGAATACTTTTGCCATACTTCCACTAACGGTATAGTCTAGATGCTCATCTTTTTCCCAGGCAGCCTTGAGGCAAAGCAATCTGGCACATTCAATTTTGGTAGCCATATCTGCCAATTTAAATTGAATGATTTGGTGATGCATAATTTCTTTACCGAATGTCTTACGCTGCTTACTATAAGCCAATGATCTTTCATAGGCGCCACTGGCTATACCTAAAGCTTGGGCGGCAATACCAATTCTGCCGCCGGCAAGGGTTTTCATTGCAAAGGCAAATCCAAAACCTTCGGCACCGATTCGATTTCCTTTTGGAACTTTTACATCCGTAAATGAAATGGAGTGGGTATCGCTGCCTCGAATGCCCATTTTATTTTCTTTGGCACCTACCGACACGCCAGCCCATTTTTTTTCAACAATCAATACATTGATTCCACGACTGCCTTTGCTTGCATCTGTTTGGGCAATTACCAGATAAATGCTGGCGCTGCTACCATTGGTAATCCAGTTTTTGGTGCCATTCAGTAAATAATAATCTCCTTTATCTTCAGCGCTGGTATGCTGTGAAGTAGCGTCACTGCCGGCTTCAGGCTCACTGAGTAAAAATGCACCGATATATAATTGTCCATCTTTTTTCCCCTGCGCTAACGGTACCAAATATTGTTGTTTTTGCGATTCCGTTCCATATGCTTCAATCCCAAAGCAAACCAGGCTATTGTTGACGCTCATGCATACACTCACACTGGCATCTATCTTGCTGATTTCCTCTATTGCTAACACATAACTTATCGTGTCCATTCCACTGCCCCCATATTGAGGGTTAACCATCATTCCCATCAGCCCCAAGTCTGCTAGTTTTTCAATTTGTTCCTGCGGGAATTTTTGTAGCTCATCCCTTTCTATTACGCCCGGCAAACATTCTGTCAGCGCAAAATCTCGGGCTGCCTTTTGTATCATTTGGTGTTCCTCTGAAAGATGAAAGTCCATATGGTTGGGTTTTGATGACACTATAAAAGTAAAGCTTCGAAGCCAATGAAAGGGACTTTGTTTTGGGTGCTTTTTTGGCTACAATTTGTACAAATAGGCTGCTAAAAAAGAAATAGCATGAAAATATATTTTGCTAATTAATTTAGTATTCCTATATTTGAACATTATGTATGCCATTGTAGATATTGAAACGACTGGAAGCCATGCTTCGGCATTTGGGATTACCGAAATTGCCGTATTTGTGCATGATGGAAGCCGTGTAATAAAGCAATTTGAAACACTGATTAATCCTCAACAAACTATTCCATCATATATAACTGCACTTACTGGCATCAACAATGCTATGGTAGCAGCTGCACCTGTTTTTGAAGAAATTGCAGCGTCATTATTTGAAATGCTCAATGGTCAGATTTTTGTCGCCCACAATGTAAACTTCGACTACTCTTTTCTCTGCCATCACTTGAAGGCTGCAGGTTATGAGTTAAAAGTAAAAAAATTATGTACCG
>JBIKOV010000142.1:0-8378 GCA_044357815.1 Ferruginibacter sp.
CAAAAACTGGTTTAATTCGGCAATATCCTTTCCACTTCCTTTTGCAATCCTCAATTTACGATTGGGATTGATAATATCGGGGTTACGCCTTTCCTGCAAAGTCATTGAGTTAATCATGGCTTCGATACCTTTGAAAGCGTCGTCATTGATATCCACATCCTTAATTTGTTTGCCAATGCCCGGGATCATTCCCATCAGGTCTTTTAGATTACCCATTTTTTTAATCTGCTGCAACTGGGTTTTAAAATCTTCAAAATCAAATTGATTTTTACGAATCTTTTTTTCCAGCTTTGCCGCTTCTATTGCATCAAACTGCTCCTGCGCCTTTTCTACCAGACTTACGATATCACCCATTCCAAGTATTCGCTGAGCCATCCTATCGGGATAAAAGACATCGAGCGTATCCATCTTTTCACCACTACTGACAAACTTAATAGGCTTGTTAACTGTATACTTAATTGATAACGCTGCCCCACCTCTGGTATCCCCATCCAACTTGGTCAGCACTACACCGCTAAAATCAAGGCGTTCATTAAAAGCGGCGGCAGTGTTCACTGCATCCTGGCCTGTCATACTATCTACCACAAATAATATCTCTTGCGGATTGATTGCTTTTTTAATATTGGCCACCTCATTCATCATCACTTCGTCTACGGCTAAGCGTCCGGCAGTATCGATGATAATTACATTCTTATTGTTGGCCTTAGCTTCTTTGATTGCATTTTGTACGATGCTTACCGCATCCTTATTCTCTCTTTCACTAAAAACATCCACTCCAATCTGAGCGCCCAACACTTCCAACTGATCAATTGCCGCAGGTCTATATATGTCAGCTGCCACCAATAAGGGAGATTTACCCTTTTTTGTTTTTAAATAATTGGCTAGTTTACCACTAAAGGTTGTTTTACCACTACCCTGCAATCCTGCAATTAAGATGATGGCCGGGTTACCACTGATATTGAATTCACTTTCGCTTCCCCCCATCAATTCGGTTAACTGATCTTGTACAATTTTCACCATCAACTGGCCAGGACTCACGGCTGTCAACACCTTTTCTCCGAGCGCCCTTTCCTTGATTGTATCTGTAAATTCTTTGGCAATTTTATAGTTAACATCAGCATCCACCAAGGCTCTTCGAATATCTTTTACCGTATTGGCTATGTTGAGTTCAGAGATCCTACCCTGTCCTTTAATGTTTTTAAAGGCGCTTTCTAGTCTTTCGCTTAATGTGGTAAACATGGTCACTTTTTATAGGTTGTGCATTAACGCAGAAGTGAACTGTAAAAGTTCACTTCCAAAATTTGTGCAAATGTATGAAATCTTTAGGCTCCCAGATAGGTTCGCAGATGCTTGCATCGGGAAGTAGATCTTAATTTGGTGAGTGCCTTGTCTTTTATTTGTCGAACTCTTTCTCTGGTAAGGCTATATCTTTCACCAATATCCTCCAAACTGAGTGGATGATCCACCCCAATTCCAAAGAAAAAACAGATGACATCTTTTTGTCTTTCCGTTAATGTATTGAGTGACCGCTCAATTTCTGCAGTTAAAGAAACCTTAAATGAATGGTACATATCAGTGCTATCTGTATTTGGATTTTCCAAAACATCCAACATCGATCCCTCTTCTCCGTCCGCAAAAGGCTGGTCGATACTAATATGACGGGCTGCGGAACTTATGGAAGCTGCCACCTCTTCGGTTTCGAGATCTAACAAATAAGCAATTTCCTCCGCAGTAGGCTCGCGTTCATACTCCTGTTCCAATTGCGAAAAGGCTTTGCTAATTCGATTGGTAAGACCCACCTTATTTAATGGCAAACGTACAATCCTTGATTGCTCTGCCAATGCCTGCAAAATACTTTGCCTAATCCACCACACAGCATAGGAAATAAATTTAAACCCACGGGTTTCATCAAATCGCTTGGCAGCCTTAATAAGCCCCAGATTTCCTTCATTTATTAAATCCGGCAGCGTCAACCCCTGATTTTGGTACTGCTTGGCAACAGATACTACAAAGCGCAGATTTGCTTTGGTTAATTTATCCAACGCAATCTGATCTCCTTTTTTGATGAGTACTGCGAGCTTGACCTCATCCTCGGCTGAAATCAACTCTACCTTACCAATTTCCTGTAGGTACTTTTCCAAACTTTGACTTTCACGATTGGTAATGGATTTGGAGATCTTCAGTTGACGCATACTCATAATCTTGTGTTTTTAGGGTGTTAATTAAATAGAGAGATAATCATTTCACATTGCAAACATATCTAATAAAAACGTAATTTAAATAAATTTATAATATGTTTTTTTTTAAATAAAAAAAAATTGTCTTTAAATAGCTTCAAAGGGGGGAATAAAGAAAAGAAAAGGGAAGATTTTGCACAAAAGCATAAAATAATTTTGACACACCGATTATTTTGTTATTATTGCAGTATTCTATAGAATTTAAATCAATGAGATGAGTAAGAAAGTTTTGTATACGCTGGAATACCCGGTTAGATGTTCTCCAGGTATATTGTATGATTTTTTGAGTACTCCTGCAGGATTGCAGGAATGGTTTGCAGATAAAGTGGATGAAAGAGATGGGATATTCAGTTTTTCTTGGAACGGATCAGATGAGCAGGCGGAATTAATGGAAGGAGAAGAAGATAAATATATTCGCTATCATTGGTTACTAGCGCCTAAAGAAGAATACTTTGAATTTACCATTGAAAAATCTGAAGTTACCAATCAGACCATTTTGATCATCAAAGATTTTGCTGAAAAGAAAGATATTAAGGACCAGAGCCAACTGTGGGAATACCAGGTTAAAGATCTATTTCACCGCTTGGGAAATTAATTGTCAATAACTGCATCATTTCAGTAAAGTGCTGCTCTACAAAAGCAGGAACAATTTCCCACTGGGCTAAGGGTATAGGCAATGCAATTTTTACAAAGTCCATTTGCTCAATCATCGCTGCAAACTCAGCCGCAGAATAATTTTTTAAGAGCCGATAATTATCTTCTTCGTAATAATGTTCCCAAGGATTAGAATGAATGCACAAATAATACCCCTTTTGACGTAGCAAATCAAAATTGTTTTTTAAAAAAGGCAAAGCATTTTCTTTAACTACTCCAGACATATGCAGGCTGATACTGAAAAAATTTCCCCACCAAAAAAAGGTCCGAATCGATACCGTTGCTGTTTTTTTAAAATGGCGGGGATAATCCAGCATCACATAAGGAAGCCCTCGGTAATTTTCACCCCTTGCTATTTTAGGACTACTTTCAGTTACATCTGCCGGTAATGAGGCGTTATGGGTTAGTACATGCTGCTGCATTTTTTGAGCCAGCACTCCAAAAAGCACATATACCTTGTCTATAATAATTTGCTTGGTTAGGAGCCAGTCTTTATTACAAACCAGTTCTAGTTCGCCAGCAGAAAGAGATAATTGTAAAGAATCAGTCATTGGATATACAAGTTAACCATTCAAATTTAAATAAAGCCAATTGGTCATAGGGTAAATTGTACATAGCTTTGTGTTAGCTCAAATTATTAAAATGCTATTTACTAAATAATCAAGCTACATTATTTGTTAAAACTTTCGCCTAACAGCGGATTGGGTATATGATAAAAAAAATAGACAAGCTGATTCTTACATCTTTCATCGGTCCATTTATTGCTACATTCTTTATCGCATTTTTTGTATTGATGATGCAAAGCCTGTGGAAATATATTGACGATCTGGTTGGTAAAGATCTTGACCTGCTGACCATCGGTGAATTTTTGTGGTATGCAAGCGCTTCCCTACTTACCCTAGCGATGCCGATAGCAATTTTGATTTCATCCATCATGACCTTGGGTAATCTCGGAGAAAGCTTTGAGCTCGTAGCCATCAAATCATCCGGAATTTCGCTATTGCGTTTTTTGCGGCCGCTCATACTTTTATCCATCGTACTCTGTGGAATTACCTTTCTTTTTGCCAATTATGTTATCCCCTATGCCAACCTGAAATTTAAAACACTTTATTACGATATCACCTACAAAAAACCTGCAATCGATTTAAAACAAGGCACTTTTTACAATCATATTCCCGGATATTCCATTAAGGTTGGGAAAAAAGACAGTGATGGAAAAACAATTCACAATGTAGTAATCTATGAACAACAACCCTCCCTTCAAGATAACAGCATCATTGCTGAAAAAGGAAATATGGGATTTTCAAAGGATAAAAAATTCCTAGAATTTACACTGTACAATGGTTTTAGGTACCAAGAACGAGGAAATTCAATGGATACGAGTACAGAATTTATTCAATTGGAATTTAAAGAATATAAGAAATTATTTGACTTGAGTTCACTACAAATGCTCAACACCCCAGACAGTCTTTTTAAAAATGATTACAAAATGTTGAGTATTCGCCAACTCAATACATCCATTGATTCATTAACCAAATTAAAAGACAGTTTTGGTAGAAAAGTACAACTTGAAGTGAATGGATACTTTCACTACCAGCACCTACCCGACAGCAATTGGAAAAAAGCTATGCCCTTAAAAAAAACAATCCAATCCTTTTCTGAACTCATTCCAGATTCTGCCAGATACATTGTGCATAGCAATTCGATTAACGTCGTTAATGTTTTAAAAAATACTTATCAATATTCGGTGATAGACTGGGACAACAAAAAAAAGGATGTTCTCAATAATAAGATAGAGTGGCACCGCAAATTTTCTTTGTCACTGGCATGCTTAGTATTATTCTTTATTGGAGCCCCACTGGGTTCTATTATCCGAAAAGGTGGCCTGGGCATGCCGCTGGTAGTAGCCATTATATTTTTTCTTTTATTTCACTTATTGAACATGTTTGGCGAAAAATTTGTAAAAGATGAAATCCTTTCCCCGCTAATGGGAATGTGGCTTTCTATATTGGTGCTGGCACCTTTGGGCGCACTACTTACTTACAAGGCGATACATGATTCCCAGTTGTTTAACAAAGAATTTTATTACCGGTTTTTAAAAACCCTCCGAGGTTTAATTACATCCGCTCTAAACAAAATAACCCTTGGCAAAAAAAATACACTAAATTTATGAGGTAAAATTTTATTTCCTAAATCGTCTTGATTGAATTCATTCAACAATCCCAATAAATGAAGCCAATTTTTTCAGCCTGGCACCTGATAAAAAAAATAAAACAAAAATTATGAAACAAAATTCTAGAAGAAATTTTATCCAACAATCTGCCAAAGTAGGCGTAGCTAGCCTGATAGCATTACCTTCCATCAGCTCTGTAATGGCAGCTGTCGGTAATACTCAATACAACCCAGCTAGGCCTGCAAAAATATTTGCAACAGGCTTTGATCAACAACCACTTTCTTTTGCCTATGCTGCACTTGAACCTTCGATTGATGCACTTACCATGGACATCCATTACAACAAACATGCAGCTACCTATAGTAAAAATGTTAAAGAAGCGGCCATTGCTGAAAAAGTAGACATGACTCATCCCCTAGAAGATGTTTTGTACAAGATTTCTTCTTATTCCGCAAAAATGCGCAATAACGCCGGTGGACACTACAACCATGAACTATTTTGGAAATGTTTGACACCCACCACTACCTTGCCTACTGGCAAATTACTTGCTGCGATAGAAAAAGATTTTGGATCCTTGGATGCCTTGAAAAAACAAGTTGGCGAAGCTGCCAAAAATAGGTTTGGAAGCGGATGGGCCTGGTTGATTTTTACCGCTGATAAAAAATTAATCGTTAGCTCAACCCCCAACCAAGATAATCCGCTAATGGATATAGCTGAAGTAAAAGGTTTCCCTTTATTCGGACTAGATGTTTGGGAACATGCTTACTATTTAAAATACCAAAACCGCCGAGTAGATTACATCGAAAATTTTTGGAAAGTCATCAACTGGAATTATATCAATGAAAGATTTAACAACATGTGATTGGAATAGGAATTACTTCCTAAAAAACAGGCGGTTGATTATCTTACTTGCCGGTACATTACTGATGACAGTAGTGATGGCCATTCATGGTGCATCCCTCAAAACACCCGGCACACCAAAAGGAATACTGAATCTTGAATTTGCATACAATACTGCCCAGGCGTCGTCCGTATTAAATGCCTGGGCAGCTACTAGCGACACTAACAATGTCTTTCAGGCAAAAATGAATACTTGGCTGGATTTTATTTATCTGTTTTTTTATACCCTATTTTTTTTCCATGCTTGCCAATTACTGGCAAGTTCCTTCAGTGGCAGTATACAAATAACTGGCAGTCTATTGGCAAAGGGAGCTCTGATTGCAGGTATGCTGGATATACTTGAAAATACAGGCATGCTGCTTACTTTGAACGGGCACTTGTCGGAATACACCACCATGCTTACTTTTATTTTTTCCATTTCTAAATGGGCATTGGTGATTGCTGCAATACTATATGTTGCAGTGATGGGATCATTATTGTTTAAAAGAAAAATATGGAAAGTTTCACTGAATTAATATTGCAATTTGAACATCTACTTTGATTACTTTATTACTTACGCTTAAAAAATAATTATTACAATGCAAGTTTGGAAAGATTATCAAGAAAAAAACAATGCCCGTTTCTTAGAAGAATTATTAGAACTCTTACGCATACCCAGCGTAAGTGCCAAGGCCGAAAACAAATCGGACATGGTGCATTGTGCTTCAAGTGTAGAAAAACGCTTACTGGAGGCAGGGGTAGATAAAGTGGTGATTTACCCAACAGAAGGGCATCCCATTGTTTATGCCGAAAAAATAATAGATCCTTCAAAGCCTACCGTGCTGGTATATGGCCATTACGATGTGCAGCCAGCCGAACCGCTGGATCTATGGAAAAGTGGCCCCTTTGACCCTGTAATTATTGATGGCAAAATTTTTGCCCGTGGCAGTTGTGATGATAAAGGGCAAATGTACATGCACGTAAAAGCATTGGAAACAATGATTCAAACCAACACACTAACCAACAATATTAAGTTTTGCATAGAAGGCGAGGAAGAGGTAGGCTCCCCCAACTTGGGAAAATTTGTTGCCAGCCACAAAGATTTACTAAAAGCGGATGTGGTACTCATCAGCGATACCGCCCTGATCAGCCTCGATACCCCCAGTATTGATATCGGCGTACGCGGACTCAGTTACATTGAATTAACTGTTACGGGCCCTAACCGCGACCTTCATAGCGGCGTGTATGGAGGGGCGGTAGCCAACCCCATCACCCTACTTGCCAAAATGATCGCTTCCTGTCATGATGAAAATAACCATATTACCATTCCTGGATTTTATGATGATGTGGTGGAAGCATCCACTGAGGAAAGAAAATTAATGGCCGCAGCCCCTTTCAATGAACAGGATTTTAAGGATGACCTTGGAGTCAATGCATTGTGGGGCGAAAAAGGGTATACCACCAATGAAAGAACCGGCATACGACCTACGCTGGAACTCAATGGGATCTGGGGCGGGTACCAGGGTGAGGGCGCCAAAACGGTATTGCCCAGTAAGGCGATGGCCAAGGTATCTGCGAGGCTGGTGCCCAACCAATCATCCCAAAAAATTACCGCCCTGTTATTGGCATACTTCAAAAAAATTGCACCGCCAGGCGTTACCGTTGATGCGTTTGAACATCATGGGGGCGAGCCTTACATGACACCAATTGACAGCATCGGATATCGTGCAGCGGCTAAGGCAATGGAAACTACTTTTGGCAAAGCACCCATACCTGTTCGGGGTGGAGGAAGTATTCCAATTTGCGCCTTGTTTGAAAAAGAACTAGGCGTCAAAATCGTATTCATGGGCTTTGGGCTCGATAGCGATAACCTGCACAGCCCTAATGAAAAATTTAACCTCGAAAATTTCTATAAAGGCATTGAAACCATCCCTTATTTCCACCAATATTTCACTGAAATGAGCAAGTGATTTTTTTTGCATCTACAAAAAACCGAGGCTTGTAAACCTCGGTTTTTTTATTTTCTATCTCGCTCCAGGAGGACAATTTTCCTGCAAAAACTTCGTGTACAATGTTACTAAGTGCAAGCCGGTTCCTTCGCCTTCGGATATACTATGCGTTCTGTTTGGATAGGACATAAACTGAAATTGCTTATTATATTTGATCAGCTCGTTGAGCAATACCTCCGCATTGCTGTAATGCACATTGTCATCTCCAGTACCGTGGATGTATAATAAATTACCCTGCAAATTTTTTGCGTAAGTAATGGGTGAGCCCTTAATAAAATCTTCCCTATTTTCTTTCGGTAGGCCCATGTAGCGCTCTTGGTAAATAGTCGACCCTCAAAAAGTTGAAAACTGCCATTCGATAAAGCTTTTGATCAAAATGAATCAATAAAGAACGACTGGATAATCAGCCAAATGATTAATAACCTT
>JBIKOV010000017.1:0-27920 GCA_044357815.1 Ferruginibacter sp.
CAGTTATTTACAGCTGCAGCAAAGGGCAAACTTCATCGAAATTTTATGGGCTATACTACTACCCAATCAAAATTAATCATTGGGCTAGGCGTATCAAGCATCAGCGATTCGTGGAATGCATTTGCGCAAAATGAAAAAGAAGTGGAAGCCTATGAGGAAAAAGTTAATCAGGGAATATTGCCATTGGTAAATGGACATCTGCTCTCGGAAGAAGATGTCATCATTAGAAAAAAAATGTTGGAATTAATGTGTCAAAATAAAACAAGCCTTGATAGTAAATTGCTAAATCCAGATTTTGTGGCAACTGCTTTTTCAAAATTGAGCGCATTCGAATTGGATGGACTTGTGACTATCCATGAAAATCAAATTCAGGTGACGGGTCTCGGAAAATCTTTTATTAGAAATATCTGTGCGGCAATCGATACAAAGCTTTGGGATAATAAAACCGCAAAAAGGGTAAATACTTTTAGTAAAGCGATTTAAATTTTGATAGCTAATTCCAAAATAGAGCATAACTGCCGGTACACATTTTTGAAATCACATACCAAATCAATTAATAGCATGAAAAACCTTTCACCACACAAGTTTCATATTCCAGTGATGGGGTTGGCTTTTACTATCGACTCTCCTATAAAAGTAGCGCGCTTTGGCATTGCTTCTGTAATCTCTATCGTTGAGGATAGATTGATTGAATTAATGAGAAGCCATTATTATTCAACCATTCAACAGCCCTATCAACCGATTGATAATCATGAAGTGGATTATAGGGCAAAAAGAATCACGGATTATTTAAACCTGGTGAATGCTATTGTGCAGTCGCAGGTGGAGAAACTAAAAAAATCAGCCTTTGAAAAAGGCGCAGAAATTGTTCAATATTTTGAAATGTTGCCGGATGACAGTAAAATAAAAAAGCTGTACCAGCAAATGATGATAACAGAAAACAAACCGGAGGCCGAGAAGATGGCTACCTACCTAAGATCAAAAATTATTCCGGGCAGTATTGATGTGAATATAATGACTAAAACAGATCGTAATAATTATACAAAAAAAGGAGAGTTAATAGAAGATGGATCCGATGCAGTTGCAGCATTGAGGGGCTTCGCAAAAAGTGATTTAAAAAATTCTGCCATTATTTTTTCTGCCGGCATGAACCCAAGGTTGTATAATTATCTAGAAAAATGCACCGAATTTGAGGTCAATGAAGATGGAGGCTTTAATAAAAAGGTGATTATCAAGGTGAGTGATTACCGCTCGGCTTTGATACAGGGAAAGTATTTGGCTAAGAAAGGAATCTGGGTAAGTGAATTCAGAATTGAGTCTGGGCTCAATTGTGGTGGCCATGCTTTTGCTACAGATGGTTATTTGTTAGGCCCTATTCTGGAAGAATTTAAATCAAAAAAACAGGAGTTAATTGACACCCTTTTTGAAATATACAATGCAGCCATCCAAAAAAAAACCGGCAAAACATTTGTGTATCCTCCATTATTGGGTTTGTCTGTTCAGGGAGGTATCGGCACTGCAGAAGAAGACCAGTTTTTGCATGTTTATTATGATATTGAAAGTACCGGCTGGGGCACACCATTCTTATTAGTTCCGGAAGCCACTACCGTGGATGAGGCTACCTTAGCATTGCTGTGTAAAGCAAAAAAAGAAGATGTAGTACTCAGTAATAATTCTCCTTTGGGAGTTAAATTTTATTACCTCAAGGATACGAGTGCGGCAATAGAAAAACAGCAAAGGATAATAAATGGTAAACCAGGAAGTCCTTGTACCGAAAAACATTTGGCATTTAATACAGAGTTTACCGAGGAGCCTATTTGTACCGCCTCGAGAAAATACCAGCAGCTTAAAATTGCACAATTACAGTCATTGGCACTGCCCGAAGTGGAATATCAACAACAGCTTACCCAGGTTACCGATAAGGAATGTCTTTGTGTAGGATTAAGCAATGCTGCCGCCATCAATTACGAGCAGACATTCATTAAAAATCTTGACACTGTCAATATATGCCCCGGACCCAATATTGCCTATTTTTCACAAGTTGTTTCTTTGCAAACCATGACAGATCATATTTATGGACGGGCTAATATTATGGAAGATATGAGTCGACCCAATATGTTTATTGCCGAATTGAGTTTGTATATCAATTTTTTAAAAGATCAATTGGTTACTGAAAAAGCCGTTGGGTTGGATGTAAAGCGAGTAAAATATTTTACTGATTTTTTTAAAAACTTGCTTGCTGGCATAGATTATTATAAAAACTTGCCCGCTGTTACAATTGCTGACCAATCAATATTTATACAATCGTTGGAGGCAGCGGAAAAAAGCTTGTATACTATGAGTCAACAGTTTACCATCGAACTTGTTTAGATTGAACTAATCCTGCCGAAACTAAGCTTTCATTGTGTTTTCAATAGTTTTATTATTTTCCGACCCCATCCCTCCGACGGCAGTAAATTCCATTGCCTTTTTTAAAAAAATTATTACTGCGGACACTTGCATTTATCATAATTAGGTAGTATGTTAGTATTCGAATCTATCCCCTCGAATCACCCCTCCATAACCTTTCCTTACAATCTGTTAATGAATTGAACTACTTGACCAGTTGGTGTAGGATATAATGACTTCCTATCAGCAATTCCTTCATTAGTCAGCGTGATTAAAACAAGTGTTTTCTATAAGAAAAAAAACTTCTCATGAATAGTAATAAATTTAGCTACCAAGTAAACGGCCAAGAAGTAAATCTTTCCATTGACGCCGATCATGTTGCTTTGAAATTTTACGAGCCATTTCCGCGAAGCGCCCGCTCTAAGTTTGTAGCAGAAAACAAAGAGCTGGGCGAATTTTCAAAACGACTTGAAATTCCCGGTGAAAAATTTACCATTTTTAATTTGATAAAGCAGCAAAATAATAGTCCACGTGGATTAAGCAACATTTTTGCTTTTTTGAATCAGTCCGATAAGGTTAAGAAGGTCATGCCTGTTTTCAGATCGGGCGACAAGAAAGTGTTGGCTACCGACAGAATAATAATTGGATTTCAGCAAAACGATCATCCATCCGAAGCCCTACTGCAAAAGTACCATTGTGAAAAGATTGAGGAAGCATACAATGAACTGATTGTAAGAATCCCGGAAGCTGCGGATCTATTTGATCTGGTGAAGCAGATTGCTGCAGAGCAAGGGGTTATGTATGCGGAGCCAGATTTTATTACTATTGGCTCAAATCATAATCGGAAAATAGCTTACAGCCTTTCTGACCCAGGGGATAATATTGATGATCAAAAGGACCTCAGTAAACTTCAATATGCTTTAAAAATTACCATGGCGGAGGAGGCATGGAAAATTCAGGTTGGCAGTAAAAATATTAAGATTGCTATTTTAGATGAGGGAGTTGAAACAACCCATCCTGACTTGCAGGAAGTGATAGAAAAATCATTTGATGCAACCGATAACGATACTTTTCAGGAGCCCAATTCATGGGATGGACATGGAACCGCTTGCTGTGGATTGGCAGCAGCAAAGCATAAAAAATTTGGTATCAAGGGATTGTCTGGCGGTTGTGCTGTATTTGCAGTGAGGCTGGCCTACTCTACCGCACCCGAAAGCGAATGGATTACTAGCAATTCAATTATTAGAAGGGCCATCGACTGGTCATGGGAAAATGGTGCGGATGTTTTAAGTAATAGCTGGGGTGGTGGGGCGCCCTCCAATGCCATCACCCAGGCATTTGACCGTGCGAGGCTAAATGGTAGAAATGGCAAGGGTTGCGTGGTAGTGATTGCTGCCGGTAATGAAGATGCTAAAGTGGCTTATCCGGGTAATTTAAATGAAGTGCTGACCGTTTCGGCAAGTAATGAATACGATGAACCCAAGACAAAATATAGCCAGGACGGAGAATATTGGTGGGGCTCTTGCTTTGGTGCAGAAGTGGATGTTGCGGCTCCGGGGGTTCACAATTTAACAACGGATATCAGCGGAACGAAGGGTTATAATAAGGAGCATAACTATACTGACTTCAATGGTACGTCTTCTGCTACGCCTATTGTGGCTGGCATTGCTGCGTTAATGTTGTCGGCCAATCCAATGATGACTGAAAAAGAAGTACGGAACATTATAAAACAAACAGCCGACAAAGTGGGCCATGTACCTTATGACCGTGGACATAACCTTCGGATGGGTTTTGGAAGAGTAAATGCGCTAAAAGCAGTCAATGCTGCATTGGGGGCAAGCAATAGTAAAGAAGAGAATACCGAGGCACCCACTATGGCGATGCCATAAAGTTAAATATATAGATGAACGGTTTGTTGAACTATAAAGCATCATGGCAATAAATATCTAAAGCCCGGAGGGCTGACATTTTGGTAGCAATAAAATAAATGAAGATGATATTTTTACAAGTAGTCATTCCCAATCCACAGCAATTTTTTACCTGGGGAAGCTTCACCACCCTCGCTGGTGCTACCGGCATTGTGTATATTATTTGCGGCGTTATTCAATCCGTGTTTGACTTTAGTCCAAAATGGTTAGCATTGGTTATTTCTATTTTAGTTTCATTGGGCGGCATTCATGTGAATTATACGACAGCTTTTGATATTGCAGATACTACTGATGGCATGAAATACATCATTGCTTTATTGAATGGCTTTTTAATTTTTGCTACCGCTACCGGTTCCAATCAATTGATTGCTGGCAAGCCATCGATACCTGATCGCCCACCCTACCCCCGTCCACTCAACTTTCAAAGCAAATCCCGAACTTTTAATTCCAACTGGTGGCATCATTGATGAACAATGCTGTATTGCAAAAGCGATTTATTTTTAAAATCAAACATGAAGCGTTTTATATTTACCCTTAGCATTTGTCTGCTGTTATATACCAGCTATGGGCAGGCGCCCACTATTATTAAAAGACTTCAAGGTGCCGCCATCAAGGACAATCTATTTTTTCGCAATAATGGCAATACTTCCATCCAATATAAAATTGACCAAGATACCATTTGGCGAGACCTGAAAACTGACAAACTATTTACTATAAAAAAAGGTGACGATCATTCCATTGGCGTCTACATCCAATTTTACAATCCTTTACAATACAACCTGGCTAATAGTTTCAAGGAGGTGGATGATCCAGTTTACCTTTCTTTGGCAGAATTTGTAAATGCTGCCCTACCAGCCATTAAGCAACTCTCCTCATTGGAAGCGGCGGCGCTATCATTGGCCCCACCACTAAAAAATCTTTTACCATTGAACGCCAACCTATTGCTTTATCAGTGGTCTTTTGATTTTATAAATCAGGTAAATTTTTCGACAATTAAAGCCGACAGTACATTGGGAAAACAAAAATTATACAATTCACTGATAAAGGAAATCAATGATGCGGTAAAGCCGATAGATGATTATTTATTTCGACAAGAAGTTATGATTACCCATGGAGCAGACTCCGGAAAAACAAATGGATTTAGTGAATGGTTATTCATTCGTAAAGAAGCGTTATTAAAATGCCCCTCCGTCTATGCGATATTTTTACAAGAACTCTCCCTTTCGAAAAGAGTAGTGGATGATTTGATGAATGCTCAAAAATTGGCGGAGCGGGGAGTAGTAAAAATGCAACAATTACTGACCACTCATTTCGATGAAAGAATTTCGCCTTTGTTGATTGCTTCCGGCGTCGAAAATTTTAAAAAATATTCAGCAGCAGCTTCGATATTAATTTTCATGAATGCAGCAGCAAGGATGGATGGCCACCGCGATGCATTGGAAAAATTTTCGGAGTTATTAAAAACGCTCACCATTTTCACCCGTGATTTTGAGTCAGATAGTAAGGGCTATCGTTTAGATAGTCAGTTTGATTTGGAAGATAAGCCGACAAAGATGCTCAACCTTACCTATTCGGTTACTGCACTCGATAAAGAGGGAAATCAGCGTACCAACAAAACATACCAAGTAGGCTGTACCATTGCCAGCCAGCAGGCAATGGTACCATTTGTTTCAAGCGGAGTTTTTTATACGGATCTTTTGTACCCTGAGTATGCGCTACAACAGGCCAATGGGGAATATTTAGTTGCTCAAACCAAGCCGATGCGAATAAGGGTTCGACCAGCTGTATTTTTAAATCTACTCGTATCAACCAAAAGCAACTGGCTCTATCCATTTTTGCAATTGGGTGTAACTACGGGGCCCAATGACTTTTTGATGCCTTTAGGAGCCGGCATTGTAGTAGCCAATAATTTATCCATCAGCGGTGGGGCTGTATTCGGCTTTAGAAAGGAGTTGACCAATTTGCGGATAAGCGGCCCAGTTAAGGATGCCGCGACTTTAAAAAATGATTTGACTAACAAGGGATTTTCGTCATGGTATTTTTCAATCAATTATAATTTTTTCAAGCGATAAATAATTTTACCACTTTCATTTTTAGTAAATGATATGGATTGCAACGGGCCAATTTTTGAAAGTATTGAAGTAAATGTGGGATAAATAAAAAGGTTCATTTAATTTTGAAGCTGGAGACCATAAGGGTGCTAAAGAACTGAGGCGCTTGGTGGAGCTATTAAAATGAATCAATAATTTATCATCATCGAATACAATAAACTATGAGTCAGATACCAGATACGTTATTTTCTTTGAAAGAAAAAGTAATCATAGTTAGCGGTGGCACCGGCATCTTGGGAGGTGCTTTTGTAAAAGCAATTGCAGCAGCTGGGGCAAAGGTGGTCATCATCGGACGTAATGAAAAGGTGGGCGATGCGAGGGCGGCAGAAATTAATAACAGCGGCGGCATCGCCATTTTTATAGCAACAGATGTATTGGTGGAAGCACAACTTATTAATGCCAGAGAAAAAATCATTGCCAGTTTTGGCAGAATCGACGGATTGGTAAATGCAGCAGGGGGTAATATTCCTGAAGGAGTTTTGCCACCCGAAAAGGATGTTTTTGACCTTAATATAGAAGGTGTTAAAAATGCAATGGGACTTAATCTTTGGGGTACGATTATACCCGTGCAGATATTTGGTCCGGAAATAGCAAAATCAGGAAATGGAAGCATTGTTAATATTTCTTCTGTGAGTACGCAGCGATCGGTTACCCGTGTATTGGGCTATAGTATGGGAAAATCTGCAGTAGATTGCTATACCAAATGGTTTGCACTTGAAATGGCCAATCGGTATGGCGACACCATACGAATGAATTCAATTATGCCAGGATTCTTTTTGACTGAACAAAATCGAGTACTATTAACACTTCCGGACGGAACGCTTACTCCAAGGGGCAATTCTATCATCGGTCAGACGCCTTTCAAACGATTTGGGAATCCGGATGAATTAACAGGGGCATTAATTTGGTTATTGAGCGATGCTTCCAAATTTGTAACTGGTTCAATCATTGGTGTAGACGGCGGATTTACAATTAATAGCGGGGTGTAAGTAATTTGCAAAAGGCCTTACAATAAAAGGAGCGTTCCTATTTAAACATATCAATTATGCGGATTCTCAGTTACATTTTAGTTATTTTACTTATTCAGTCCTGCAAGCAAAATACGTCTTCATCCAATAATTTATTGACTGAATATTTTACCTATACTGATTCTATTGAGTCTGCAGGCGTAAAAATGATTCCCATTCAAACGCCGGTAGGAGAATTTAAAGTGTGGACAAAACGCTTTGGCAATAATCCAACCATTAAAATATTGTTATTACATGGAGGTCCTGCAATGACGCATGAATATATGGAATGTTTTGAAACCTTTTTTCAACGCCAGGCTTTTGAATTTTATGAATATGACCAATTGGGTTCCTATTATAGTGACCAGCCAAAAGACAGCAGTCTTTGGACAACTGCACGTTTTGTTGAAGAGGTAGAACAAGTGCGACAGGCAATAGGAGCAGACAGTACAAATTTCTATGTGTTGGGTAATTCATGGGGCGGTATTTTGGCAATGGAGTATGCCTTAAAATACCAACAACACTTAAAAGGCTTGCTAGTTGCTAATATGGTAGCAAGTGCGCCAGAGTATGGAAAGTATGCGGATGAGGTGCTTGCTAAGCAAATGAAACCAACAGTGCTTTCAGAAATTCAAGCCATAGAAGCAAAAAAGGATTTTAATAATCCGCGATATATGGAATTGCTCATACCTAATTTTTATCATGAACATTTGTGTCGTTTGAAAGATTGGCCTGATGGCTTTAACCGATCCATGAAACATATTAACAGCGAAATTTATACAATGATGCAGGGGCCAAGTGAGTTTGGCATTAGCGGTCGTTTAGCAAATTGGGATATAAAAAGTCGTTTACACGAAATAACTGTTCCTACGTTAATGGTAGGCGCTAAGCATGATACAATGGATCCTACTGCAATGAATGAACAAAGTAAGCTGGTAAAGAAGGGACGGTATCTCTATTGCCCTAATGGAAGTCATTTATCAATGTGGGACGATCAACAGGTTTTTATGAATGGCGTTATCAAGTTTATTAAAGATGTTGATGCGGGACGATTTTAAAAAATCTCCCATTTTTTGTTAGCAGCTGATGCAATTCCCGGTAAGCTGAAATTAGCCCTTCCTCAACTTGAGTCGTATTACTGTAAAAAACTATATAGTTAATCAATATACTGGTCTTGGATGATTGAATAGTAGTTAACGAATTTTTTTTCAGCCTTTTTGCTAGCAGGGATAGAATGGTTTGTGTCAGCCAATATGTCTTCAAATTTTACTAGCATTCCATTTATTTTTTTAATTAATTCCTCCATTTGAAGTATACTTTGGGCTATCACTTCCTTGCAATATTGTGGGTCTTTTTGTTCCATAATTTTTTGTTCCAAAATAATAATTTATTATTTTAGATGCAACTTAAAAAAGGGTTAATTAGCTAAGGAATTGCAAAAACTGCTAAGTAAGTACGCTAATAAAGGATGTTTTAGTGTACGTATTTGGTTTTTTGCATACAAAAAGGTCTGATAATCATCGTAATTATATGATTATCAGTAATTTAACGTGGTGCTAGCCGAACCAACGCTCGGAGTTGCCGCCGAGTGCAGAATCCCGGAACGGCTTCTGGTCGTGCCGAAGGCGTTCCAGACAACGCATCGATACGCTTGCGTGGAAAAAAGGTCGTTTTAAATAGGTAGAGGCACCAGCAGTGGCAGGAAATGAAAAGAAAAAACCCATAACAAATTGATTTACAATTTATTATGGGCTGTTGTTCGTGGTGCGAGCCGGGGTTGAACCGGCGACACATGGATTTTCAGTCCATTGCTCTACCAACTGAGCTATCACACCTTCCCGTTTGGGGTGGCAAAAATAGGAGTTTCTATTCAAATAATTCGTTACAATGCTATCAATTTAAAAAAAAGAGATAAAAATGCAAGGAATTCGAATTCACCTCTTATTTATGCCACCTAAATGATTTATAATAAAGAATCGATATCAATTACAAAACGATATCGTACATCCGATTTCAACATTCTTTCGTATGCTTCATTAATTTGAGACATTTTGATTACTTCTACATCTGATACAATCTGATGTTCAGCGCAGTAGTCCAGCATTTCTTGGGTTTCCTTGATACCTCCAATCATCGATCCTGCTAAGGAGCGGCGTTTTCCAATAATGGTAAAAGCATTAACTACAGAGGGCTTAGGAGGAGCTCCCACCACCACCATTGTTCCATTTACTTTTAGCAAATCTAGATATGGATTGTAGTCGTGTTCAGCCGAAATGGTACTTAATATAAAATCAAATTTCCCTTTCAGCTTTTTCAGTGTTTCGGGTTGGGACGTTACTTCAAAATGGTGTGCGCCCAATTTTAAAGCATCTTGCTCTTTAGATGAAGAGGTACTTAAAACGGTAACTTCTGCACCGAATGACACTGCAAATTTTACCCCCATATGCCCAAGACCACCTAAACCAACGAATGCTATCTTGTGCCCTTTGCCGATTTTCCAGTATTTCAGTGGAGAATAGGTGGTGATGCCTGCACATAATAATGGGGCAACTCCCTCCAAGGCTAATTTTTCTGAAACATGAAGGACATAATTCTCATCCACCACAATATGTGTTGCATAGCCTCCATAGGTAGGGTTACCTTGTTTATCAATACTATTATATGTGCCCACCATTCCATTATCACAATATTGTTCCTCCGAAGCTAAGCAGCTTGGACAGCTGCGACAGGAATCTATAAAACAACCAACCCCTGCCAGATTACCCACCGAAAAATTTTTCACTTTATCTCCTACTTTTGAAATTCTTCCCAGAATTTCATGTCCCGGTACCATTGGATAGATAGATCCACCCCACTCATTGCGAGCCTGGTGTATATCTGAGTGGCAAACTCCAGAATACATAATATCTATAAGAACATCATTAGGACCAACTTCTCTAGTGTTATAACTGAAAGGGGCTAATAGGGAGGTAGCACTTTGTGCTGCGTAACTTTTTGTTGCTGTCATAAGTTGTCAAGTTATTTTAAAAGACTTTAAATTAAGTATAGTTTGGTATTCATTGAACTGTAATAACAAAACGCTGGATGTTTAGTTCCATCTGTGATGATTATTTTGGCATCCCCAAACTAACCCCCTAAACTTCTAAACCTCTAAACTCTAAACCTCTAAACTCTAAACCCCTAAACTCTAAACCCCTAAACCTAAATAGAAAAGAGGCAATAAGTTAAAGGCTGTAACTTAAAGCGGGCCTCAATACTTGTAGCAATGAGATTTTGTAATTTGCCATTCAAAAATACAAGGCAATTTAATAAGAAATAGCCACCAATTGAAAAACCGACAATTTGAGTTAAACCGGTTTAACTCAAATACTTATTACCCTTGATTTTTGAGTACTCGCCTAGTTGCCATAAACACTCAAAAACTTGATTCTCATGATTTTTAACTGTTCCCAATTAAATCCACTTTCAGTAAGTTCCTCTTGTGCTATCTGAAGGCTGCTGGTTTCGCAGGATTTAAAATAATCAATAATCTCTTCCTGTTCATACTGGTCTACCAGCTCGTCGATTGCATAATCTAAATTTAGCCTAGTCCCACTCGCAACGATGGTTTCCATCTCTTCCAGTAATTCATCGATACTAAGGTCCTTTGACTTTGCAATGGTCTCCAGCGGAATTTTTTTATCTACATTTTGAATAATGAAAATCTTATTGTTATTCCTGTTTACCACTCCTTTCATCACAAAATCATCTGGCTTTTCAATGCCATTTTCCTCCACATAAGATGCAATTAGATCCACAAATTTTTTACCATATCGAATGGCTTTTCCTTTGCTTACACCCTGGCATTTTTCCAATTCCTCTGTCGTAGTAGGATATAGAGTAGCCATATCCTCTAAGCTACCTTCCAAGAAAATTACAAATGGCGGAAGGGTTTTTTCCTTAGCTACTTTTTTACGGAGCTCTTTCAACATTACTACCAATTTTTCATCTATCGCATTGGCAGCCACCGGTGCTGCAGCCCCTTCATCATCATCTGCATCCGCACCTTGGAATAAGTTATTGAGTACAATTTTAAAAGAGGTAGGTTTTTTCAAAAAGGTTTCTCCCTTTTTTGTAAACTTTAGTACGCCATATTCTTCGATATCTTTTTTGATAAACCCTTCCAAAATCATTTGTCGCATCAGGGAGTTCCAAAAATGTTCATCCTTTGATTTTCCGATTCCAAAAAAATCTCTTTCATCGTGTCGGAACATTTTAACCTGTGGATTGGGCTTGCCCCGCAAAATATGCATTAGGTAAACCATGGTAAACTGCTCATCCAGTCCCTTTATTATTTTTAGCACCTGCTGTGTTTCTGTTTGTGCCTCCAGTAATTCTTTTGGACTATTACAATTGTCACACATTTTGGTACATTGGCTGGTGTCGTATTCCTCGCCAAAATAATTCAGTAAAATTTTCCGCCTGCATACCGCACTTTCAGCATAGGAAACCGTTTCGTTGATCAGTTGGGCGCCTACCTCCCTTTCACTTAATGGCTTATCACGCATGAGGTGTTCTAGCTTGGCCACATCTTTATGGGAATAGTAAAGAATACACCTACCTTCCATCCCATCTCTACCCGCACGCCCAGTTTCCTGATAATAATTTTCTATCGATTTGGGAATATTGAAATGTATTACAAACCGAACATCCGGCTTGTCGATGCCCATTCCAAATGCGATGGTGGCAACTATTACCTGTACATCTTCATTTAAAAAAAGGTCTTGTCGTTCGGCACGTAATTTACTGTCCAGACCAGCATGGTAAGCAACCGCCTTTATTCCATTGGCCATCAACATATCCGCGAGCTCTTCGGTAGTTTTCCGGTTGAGTGTATAGATAATACCGCTTTTTCCTTTGTTTTGAGAAATGTAGCGTACAATGCTGGTAACAGTTTGGTCTTTCTGTATTTTGGGAAGGATCTCATAATACAAATTGGCCCTGTTAAAAGATGAAATATAAATTTGTGGATTTCTTAGGCCAAGGTTTCTTAAAATATCACTTTGCACTTTTGGGGTAGCCGTTGCAGTAAGTGCAATCATGGGCGCTGTTGGATTAATCATTTCCATCATTTCCCTCAGCCGTCGGTATTCCGGTCTAAAATCGTGCCCCCATTCAGAAATACAATGGGCTTCATCTACCGCAAAAAATGAAATATTCAGTTCCTTAAAAAATTCAATATTTTCTATCTTAGTTAGGGTTTCAGGGGCTACATATAACATCTTTGTTTTACCCGAAGTAAGATCGTCTTTTACAATTTTCTGTTGTCCTTTATTGAGTGTGCTATTTAAAAAGTGAGCTACATCATCCTTGCTACTATAGCTCCTTACTAGGTCCACCTGATTTTTCATCAGTGCAATTAAGGGTGAAACGATAATGGCACAACCTTCGCTGATGATGGCGGGCAGCTGGTAACATAAACTTTTTCCACCCCCTGTAGGCATTATGACCAATGCATCATTGCCTGCCAATAAATTTTTTATAATTATTTCTTGCGGATCTTTAAAGGCGGTAAACCCGAAGTAACTCTGCAGTTGTGCAGTTAGGTTCAAATTTTTTTCTTTACTGATTGCTTTTACAGCCTTATCATCCTTCGATAGCAGCGGGGTTTCTTTTGCCAACCCCTGTTTCGATTTTGCTTTTACTGTAGCCATAACTTTCTTTATCCTCAAGCTGGTTTTAAATAGTTGGCAGGTTAGTATCCCTTGCTTTCAATAGGTAGGGTTTGCCTGTCCAGAATTTTAAAGTGAGCGAAGTTAATTCAATCGATTTGCAAAGTCAAATTAACCTCTGCCCCTAAAGAGGGTTAAGTTAGTCAATTTTCGTTAATATTGAGTTTCTATTATTTTCCCCCTAAGTGGCAGCTAAAACCCTGCAGGCGAAACTGAGTAAGATATGTTGGGGAGAATACGTAAGCAAGTTGATCGATGGCAGGTAATATTTTACCCCTTTGAGTTATGGATGAATTAAAGTAGGTTTGCTGCTTGAAAATAAGCAATATAAAATGTATGCAAAGCATGCCCCAAACATTTCAAATGCAATCAGATATAATTAGCAAGTTAAAGGACTTGATTAATGCTGATTTTGAAAAGGCAATAGAAGTGAATGTCGCATCCAACGGAAGATTGGTAATCCTTGGAAAAAACATCCAATAGAGCTGTCAATTTATTAAATAGATAAGTAAGGTATGACGAAGAATAATTATGTAGCAATCATGGCTGGAGGAATTGGGAGCAGATTCTGGCCAATGAGTCGCACCGATTTCCCCAAACAATTCCTAGACATTTTAAACACTGGCAGAACACTGATACAGGCTACTTTTGACCGGTTTGCCTTGTTCATCCCCGTCGAACAGATTTATATTGTAACTACAGAACAGTATAAACATATAGTAATCGATCAGCTTCCCAATCTGCCGGTAGCAAATATATTGTGTGAGCCTTCTCGTAAAAATACAGCTCCTTGCATCGCCTATATTTCTTATAAACTTCGACAAATCAATCCGGATGCCAATATGATCTGCGCTCCAGCCGATCATATTATTCTGGAGCCGGATAATTTTAAAAACAAATGCTTGGAAGCGCTTTACTTTACTTCCAGCAATCAGGCGTTGGTGACATTAGGAATAAAGCCCACCCATCCCAATACCGGTTACGGCTATATCCAATTCGAGCAACCAGCAATAAGTGAAAATGTGTTTAAGGTGAAAACGTTCACTGAAAAACCAGATAAGGAATTAGCCAAAACTTTTATATCGAGTGGTGATTTTTTATGGAATGCAGGTATTTTTGTTTGGCAGATTAAGAATATCATTCAGGCATTTGAAACATTTTTGCCCGAAGTGCATGAGGTGTTTGATGCTGAAAAAGATAATTTTAATACCCCCGCTGAAAAAGAAGCCATTGAACGAATTTACCCTCAATGTGTAAATATTTCCATCGATTATGGTGTTATGGAAAAGGCGGACAATGTATATATTATTCCTTCTTCCTTTGGCTGGAGCGACTTAGGAACATGGGCTAGCGCGTATGATAATCTTGAAAAAGATTATTTTGAAAACGCAGTGGCAGGAAGTAATGTAATGATTATCGATGCCACAAAAAATATCATTCATGCGAACAATAAGAAATTAGTGCTAGTGCAGGGCCTCGATGATTTTATAGTGGTGGATACGGAAGACGTGTTGCTGATTTGCAAAAAGGACAAAGAACAGGCAATTAAAGAATATGTAGCAGAAGTAAAAAGAAATAAAGGAGAAAGATACCTGTAGCAAGGGCCTAAGAAAATACTGCGACAATTATAAAGGGGCCGTTTGATTATTAAAATTTCATCGATAGTGAATCCTTCAATACATAGCAAACTTCCCCATGTAGGCACTACTATTTTTACGCAGATGAGTTCGCTTGCTGCCCAGTACAAGGCGATTAATTTAGGCCAGGGATTTCCCGATTTTATGATGAGCAATGCGCTGATTGATTTGGTAAATACTGCCATGCAAAAAGGGCATAATCAGTATGTGCACATGAATGGACTAGGATTATTAAGAGAAAGAATAGCCGAAAAATCCGAAAGGCTTTATTCAGTAAAGCTGAATCCCGAAACTGATATTACCGTTACCCCTGGAGGAACATATGCAATCTACACAGCACTCACTACGATATTGCGGCCGGGTGATGAGGTGATTGTGTTTGAGCCTGCTTATGATAGTTATATCCCAACCATTGAATTAAATGGAGCGGTACCTATTTTAATCCCACTCATTTATCCTGACTATTCGATTGACTGGGATTTGGTAAAACAAAAACTGTCGCCCAAAACAAAAATGATCATACTCAATACGCCACATAACCCTACTGGCAGTATTCTGGGCACCAATGATATTGAACAACTGCGCGCACTTGTGAAAAATACCAACTTGTTTATATTGAGCGATGAAGTATATGAACATTTGATATTTGACAATAAACAACATGAAAGCATGCTTCGCTATCCCGATCTGCTGGAAAGAAGTTTTGTGTGTTTTTCATTTGGTAAAACCTATCACTGCACGGGATGGAAAATGGGCTATTGTATTGCCCCTGCTGCTATGATGAGCGAGTTTAGAAAAGTCCATCAGTTCAATTGTTTTTCCTGCCACAGCCCGGTGCAATTTGCCCTAGCTGATTACTTGCAGCAGGAAGCTCCCTATCTGCAGTTGGGCAAAGAACTACAACAAAAGCGAGATTATTTTCAGCAAATGATGCAGCAAACGAAATTCAAGGCATTGCCCACTTATGGAAGTTATTTCCAGCTATATAGTTATGAAGGAATTACGGAAGAGAGCGAAAAGGATTTTGCAATCAGGCTAACCAAAGAGTACGGGGTAGCAACTATTCCTGCCGCTGCCTTTTATGTAAATGCAACGGAAAATAAAGTATTGCGTTTTTGCTTCGTAAAAAATGAAGCCACGCTGGAAACTGCAGTAAACCGCTTAGTTACTGTCATGTAATTATTTATTTAGATAGGGATGACCATTTTCTTAAAAGCGCATAAGCCTGCTAGTAAGTGATAGCAATAGTAATGATATCATTAAAATCATCTACCTTACTGATTTAACTCATACAATCTCACTGCTTTTAAAAATACATTTGGCGCTTAAACAGCGTAAAATGAAAACTATTATCGTTTCAGTGGATTTTTCCACTACCTCCTCCAATGCAGCTGAATTTGCGGCTAATCTTGCCGCGTTTTACGGAGCAGACATCTGGCTTTACCATGCCTTTCAAATTCCTATTGCATTAAGTGAATTTGCTTACCCGGTGGTTGATATTGCGGAAATGCAAAAAGCTGCCGACCACGAATTGGAAGTATTGAAAAAAGTAACCCAAGGAAAATTGAGGCGAAAAATTAACATTAATACCAAGGCCGAGATGAATGTACTTCAGTTGGGCCTTAATAAACTTTGCGATGAATTAAATCCGGATTTGGTGCTGATGGGACTTTCAGGTAAAAATACATTGACCCGTTTGATTGTAGGAAGCAATACAATTAAAGCAATTTATGAATTAACCTATCCGGTATTGGTAGTGCCTCCGAAAGCAGAATTTATACCAGTAAGAAAGATTGGCTTTGCATGTGATTATCGGCAGGTGGAAAAAACAACTCCGGTTGGGGTACTCAAAAAATTTGTGAATGATTTTAATGCGGCATTGCATGTGATGAATGTAGATCATCACAATAGCCAGCCGGATGCAAAAAAAATACAGGAAAGTTATTTGATCAATGAATTGTTACGTGATATCAACGCCGAGTTTCATTCAATTGAGGCAACGGAAATAACAGAGGGAATTAACTGGTTTGTAGATAAGTCGAAACTCGACTGGCTGGTGGTAATCCCCAAAAAACATCGGCTGATAGAAAAAATTTTTAAGAGAAGTCAAACCAAAGAGCTGGTTTACCATACACATGTGCCCATTTTATGCATTCATGAGTAAGCCTACAGCAGCTATTGCAAAAAATTCATCCTTGAAAATCGAAAATATCATTTTCGATTTTCAAGGATGAATTTTTATAAATTCACTAAATGCTTTGTTAGAAAAGACTTTACATTGCATACGACAATCCCCTCTTTTGTTTTATAATCTTCAATATCCGGCACCACTACAAAATTTTTTTTGGTTTGCAAATCGGCAATGCTCTGCAGGTTTCCTCGGCTTAGACTCGGTGCATTATTGAGCTTTACTTCAATACAGGCAACAGGTCGGATGCCTCTTGCCAGCACAATATCGTATTCTGCTCCTGCTTGGGTTCTGTAATAATACATATCCATCCCTGA
Source organism: Ferruginibacter sp. (assembly GCA_044357815.1). Taxonomy (GTDB): domain Bacteria; phylum Bacteroidota; class Bacteroidia; order Chitinophagales; family Chitinophagaceae; genus Ferruginibacter. The sequence goes on from JBIKOV010000017.1 coordinate 17,288, forward strand.
TGGTTTCATTTGTTTTATTTGTTCAACGACATAACCTTCCCATGATGAACCAACGACAGGGTGTCCTTTAAGCGCGATCATATTATCGACACCACTCAATTGATGGAGCAACCCGCTATCACGTATGTATACTTTAGGTGCTTTTACCAGCCTTTTTTTTGTATTGATAAAAAAGGCCGGTAGCCGGTGTACCAAAAATGCGCCTTCTAAAAAATCTACATAACGGTTGACTGTAGGTGCAGTAATTCCTAATGACCGACCAACCATTTCCGCATTCCATACACCACCATTGATGTGTGCCAGCATACTAAGCAGCCTGCTGATTACATTGCTAGTAAGATCAACGCCGAATAAAGCGCCCAAGTCCCTTTCCACATAACTGCTTATAAAACTGCGCAGCCATTCGGTTGCTGCGTTTTCATTTCTTGCTAGCAGTGGCGTAGGGAAGCCCCCTCGGAGCCAATGCTTATCCCGACTGATTTTTTCCGGCAATTCAATATAATTAATAGGCGACAACTCACGGTAGGCAATGCGTCCTGCAAGGGATTCTGAAACACCTTTTACCAACTGCGGGGAGGCACTTCCAAGTAAAATGAATTTGCCATTGTGCCGGTTTTTGTCAATTACAGAGCGCAATACAGCAAATAAGGATGGCATCGTTTGTACCTCATCAATTATAATACACTTGTCTTTATTTGCAGTTAAAAATGTAAAAGGATCAGACAGCCGACGAACATCTAGCGGGTTTTCTAGATCAAGGTATAGCGTGGGGTATTTTTGTGAAGCTGCAAGCTGCTTGGCAAGTGTAGTTTTGCCCACTTGCCTTGCACCAAGTATCGCTACCGCAGGAAATTGCTTCATTAATAGGGATATTTCTTTCTGAATATGCCGATGTACCATTTCTCGAAGATAATTATTATCCTTGAAAATCAAAAATATGATTTTCGATTTTCAAGGATACCAAAATACAACCATCATTTTAAATTGCCCCTTTACCTAAGTAATTCACCCTTGCAGAAGCCTTGCAAACAGTGATGCTGGACATATCACCAGAATAATGGATTCGGGTTTAAGAATAAAGCGAAATTAAAAAAGCCAGGATGAATATATCCTGGCTTTGTAAGCAAATAGTTCAAATTGATAACCTCTGTTTAAAACTCTGCGCTTTTTGGATACCTTGGAAAAGGAATCACATCTCTAATATTCCCCATCCCAGTTACAAATTGCACCAGTCGCTCAAATCCCAATCCAAAGCCAGCATGCGGACAAGCACCAAATCTTCTGGTGTCAAGATACCAGTTCAGCTCTTCGGCAGGAATATTCATTTCATTCATTCGTTGGGTAAGCTTATCTAGCCTTTCTTCTCTTTGGGAGCCACCAACGATTTCTCCAATGCCCGGTGCTAAAATGTCCATCGCCGCTACCGTTTTACCATCCTCATTCATCCGCATATAAAACGATTTGATATCTTTTGGATAGTCTGTTAATATAACCGGTTTTTTAAAATGTTTTTCCACAAGGTATCGTTCATGTTCACTTTGTAAATCTGCACCCCATCCCTCTATTAAATAATGAAATTTCTTTTTCTTATTATGATTGCTTTCTTTTAAAATCTCAATAGCTTCTGTATAGGTCAAACGCTCAAAATCATTGTTTACCACAAAATCCAGCTTTTCCATCAACGTCATTTCATTTCTTTCGTTCTGGGGTTTTTGCTTTTCCTCTTCTTCTAGCCGCTGTGCTAAAAATTCGATGTCCTCCTTATTGTGATCAATGGCATATTTTATTACATACTTAATAAATTCCTCTGCAAGATTCATATTATCTTCCAAATCATTAAATGCCACTTCAGGTTCAATCATCCAAAACTCTGCCAAATGCCTGGTAGTATTACTGTTTTCTGCCCTAAAGGTTGGACCAAAGGTGTAGATATCACTAAAGGCCATCGCAGCTAGCTCTCCCTCCAATTGGCCACTTACCGTTAAGTTGGTACTACGGCCAAAAAAATCTTCTTTATAGTTAATCGTTCCATCTTCATTTTTAGGAGCGCTACCATCTAGCGGCAGACAGGTTACCTTAAACATTTCTCCAGCACCTTCTGCATCGCTAGCAGTGATAATCGGCGTATGCAAGTATACAAATCCTTTGTCATTAAAAAATTGATGTACTGCAAAAGCCAATGAATGTCGAACCCTGAAAACAGAGCCAAAAGTGTTGGTTTTAAATCGCAGGTGAGCAATCTCCCTTAAAAATTCAAGACTGTGCTTTTTGGGTTGCAAGGGAAATTTTTCTGCATCACTATCTCCCAGTATTTCTATCGAGCTTGCTTTTAACTCTACTTTTTGGCCTTTGCCCATGGAAGTGATTACTTCACCTGCCACTTTTATGCAAGCGCCAGTAGTTAGGCGCTTAAGGATTTGCTCATCAAAATCGCCCAGACTAGCCACTACCTGCAAATTATTATTGGTACTGCCATCATTCAAGGCTATAAACTGGTTGTTACGGAAGGTACGAACCCAACCCATTACTGTAGCCTGGTAGTTGGCAGTGTCATTGGACAGTAGTTCTTTAATCCTCACTCTTTTATTAAACATATGCCTGAATTTTAGGACTGCAAAGATAACCAGCATTTTTATATTCAATGGAGGATGCAAGATTTTATAATATAGGAAAGGCAATTTAAGGGCCATGGAGAATAATAAACAGGAAAAATGAGTTCATTTATTTTAAAATGAATGACTGGCCTAGTACATTTGGCAGTCAATCGTCTTATATAGTTTGAATGATTTTAAATGCCAATTGTAGCCCCCAAACAATCATTCGAAAAGCAGTTTCACTATAAAATCGATGGCTTGCCGACTGGCCATCAATAAAAAAGGCTGCTTAATAGTGGGTAGTCGCCACTATATGAAATTGTAATCAATGCCTAAAAACAAAAAAAAATGTATTTTTTAAGAAAAACAGCGTAATATTGTCAAGGAATATTGCTGATAAGGTCTTTCCAATCGTTCACTTCGTCAGACGGTCCCATTCCATTAACTTTAATTCTCAATTACATTTTCAGATTTTAAGACTAGATTTTTTGAAAAAAATCATTTTCACTTTTTTATGTACGACATTTTACAACTGAACGACATGCTCGTTCTTGAGTTGCAGGATATTGCTGAGCAACTTGCTATTCCCAATTATAAAAAAATAGACAAACAGGAACTAATTTATAAAATCCTGAACAATCAATCCACTATGAGTGCAGAAACCAAAGGAAGTCAGGAAGAAAAACCAAAGCGTAAGAGAACCCTAAAAGTTACGCCCGCTATTACTAAAGAGGAACCAGCGGAAATTGAGGAAAAGGCGAAGGAGGAATCTAAACCAGTCAAAAAATTTGATCTTCCTGCAGATAAAAGAAGGACAGCAAAGAAGGTTGAGCTGGAAGAAGATGACGAAGAAGAAATGCAACCCATCACCAACGAACAAACAACTGTACCTGCTGCAATTGCCTCTTTATTGCAAGAAGAAGATATTCAACAACAGCAGCCAGAATTGCAGCAAACTGAAAATACACAGCAATCCCAAAATATAGGCAAACAGTACCAGCAACGCCGAGATACCCAAGTATTCAATATAGAATTTGATGGCATCATATTAGGAGAAGGGGTATTAGAAATGATGCCAGACGGGTATGGCTTTTTAAGAAGCAGTGATTATAATTATTTATCATCACCCGATGATGTATACGTTTCTCCTTCGCAAATAAAATTATTTGGATTAAAAACGGGTGATACTGTATATGGATCTGTTCGCCCTCCAAAAGAAGGTGAAAAATACTTTGCACTATTAAAGGTGGAAACCATTAATGGCAAAAGTCCGGATGAAGTAAGAGATCGTGTTCCATTTGATTACCTTACTCCATTGTTTCCTTTTGAAAAATTAAATCTTACTACCGCTTCCAATAATTATAGCACAAGGATAATGGACCTTTTTACGCCAATTGGTAAAGGCCAGCGTGGATTAATTGTTGCCCAGCCTAAAACTGGTAAGACGATGTTATTAAAGGAATTGGCGAATGCGATTGCTGAAAATCATCCAGAATGTTACTTAATGATTGTATTGGTAGATGAAAGGCCGGAAGAGGTTACCGATATGGAGCGTAGCGTGAAAGCAGAGGTAATTGCTTCTACTTTTGACGAACCTGCTGAAAAGCATGTAAAGGTTTCAACCATCGCTTTACAAAAGGCAAAACGATTGGTAGAATGCGGACATGATGTGGTGATATTACTGGATAGCATTACTCGTTTGGCGAGAGCGCACAATACCGTTGCCCCATCAAGTGGCAAAGTGCTGAGTGGTGGTGTGGAAGCAAATGCGATGCAAAAACCAAAACAATTTTTTGGTGCAGCCCGTAAAATAGAATTTGGCGGATCATTGACTATCATCGCCACCGCTCTAGTAGATACCGGTAGCAAAATGGATGAAGTTATTTTTGAAGAGTTTAAGGGTACCGGTAATATGGAACTTCAATTGGATAGAAGATTGTCTAACCGACGTATTTACCCAGCCATTGATATTGTATCATCTTCTACCCGTAGGGATGATTTGTTACTGGATAAGGAAACCTTCCAGCGGATGTGGGTATTACGCAAGCATATGGCAGACATGAATCCTGAAGAAGCCTTGAATACTTTACTAAAGAATATGAAGGGAACGAAAGATAATGCGGAGTTTCTGACTTCTATGAATGGATAATTTCATATGCTGCTAGAATTAAATATTTTAAAGGCTGCTGAATTTTTCAGCAGCTTTTTTTGTTAGTATATTTACTTTCATTAAATAAATAACGATCCTATCAAAAAGGCTACGATTAAATGGCAGTTCAAAAAATTACGATAGAGCCGTTTCTAGAACTGGCAGCAAAACATACGGTACTGGATGTACGAAGTCCGGGAGAATATTTGCATGCCCATATTCCAGGCGCATTCAGCCTTCCTTTATTTACGGATGAAGAAAGAAAGGTGGTGGGCACTGCTTACAAACAGCAAAGCAGGGAAGTAGCCATTAAGATTGGGTTGGATTATTTTGGAGTAAAAATGCGAGGAATGGTGGAGGCAGTTGAAAACTTATTGAATGAAAAGAAAACAAAAAGGGGGAAACAGGAATCCATCTCTCAACATACAGTTCTTGTTCACTGTTGGCGTGGTGGCATGCGGAGTGCGGGGATAGCATGGCTGCTAGACCTTTACGGATTCAAAGTGTATACGCTGGCTGGGGGATACAAAACATACCGACAATGGGCGAGGTCGCAATTTGAAAACAAGTACAACTTTACAATAGTAGGCGGATATACCGGAACTGGAAAGACATTGGTTTTACAGGAATTAAAGCGAGTAGGCAACCCAATTATAGATTTAGAGGGCTTGGCAAATCATAAAGGATCAGCCTTTGGCGCATTGGGTGAAAAGCCACAACCATCTCAGGAAATGTTTGAAAACTTGCTGGCAGTTGAGTTAGCTGGAGTAAGTTACCAGGGAAATACTCAAATTGACCCTGCCCCTTTACTGCCTTTAAAAGCAGTGATTTATATGGAAGATGAAAGTCAGCGAATAGGGCTTTTAAATATCCCTTCTGCCCTTTGGGATACTATGCGTACTAGTCCGGTAACTTTTATCAATATTCCATTTGAGGAAAGGTTAAATTATCTTTCAATAGAATATGGAAAATTTGAAAAGGAAAAACTGGTGAATGCCATCATACGGATTCAAAAGAGACTGGGGGGATTGGAAACAAAAACGGCGGTCAATTGTTTATTGGAAAACAATCACAAGGAATGCTTTCGCATCTTACTGAAATATTACGATAAGTATTATGAAAAAGGGCTTCACAATAGAGAACCGCTATCCGCTTTGTTAACTACCATTTCTTTCAATTCGATAGATGTTGCAGCTATGGCCCAGTCGGTGATGATTGCAAAGCAAGTGCCAGATAATATTTTAGATACCAATAAGTAAATCACTACCAACACAAAATCGGTCATATGGAAAACCCACAATTGGATACAATCAAACTTACTCAATATTCTCATGGTGCAGGATGCGGCTGTAAAATAGCCCCTAAAATTTTGGATGAAATTTTGTCGAGCAATATTGCTTCTCCGGATAATAATAAATTAATAGTAGGCAATCATAGCAAGGATGATGCTGCAGTGTATGACCTTGGAAATGGGACGGCGCTGATTTCGACTACAGATTTTTTTATGCCGATTGTAGATGATCCGTATGAGTTTGGCAGGATCGCTTCTGCCAATGCAATCAGTGATGTATATGCCATGGGGGGGAAGCCAATTTTGGCAATCGCTATTCTAGGTTGGCCAATTAATGTTTTGCCTCCGGCCATTGCGCAAAAAGTAATTGAAGGTAGCCGGAGCATATGTATGGAAGCAGGCATTCCGCTGGCTGGTGGACATAGCATTGATTCCCCCGAGCCCATATTTGGATTGGCAGTAAATGGACTGGTGGCGATTGAAAACATAAAACAAAACAACTTAGCAAAAGAAGGAGATATTTTATTTTTGACAAAGCCTTTGGGCGTAGGTATTTTAACAACTGCAGAAAAAAAAGGCATCTTGCTTGACCAACACAAAGGAGTGGCAGCTAGTCAAATGATGCAGTTAAATTCAATTGGAGAGATGCTAGGTAAAATAAAAGGAGTGACTGCAATGACAGATGTTACAGGATTTGGATTACTAGGTCACCTAGTAGAAATGGCTGAGGGAAGTGGACTGAGTGCAGTAGTCGATTTTAAAAATATCCCTATAATTATCAGTGAGCTAGGAGATTATCTGGATCAGCAATCAGTACCAGGGGGTACGGTAAGAAACTGGGATAGTTATGGTAAAAAAATAGGCCCCATTTCAGCCTATCAACAGTCAATTTTGGCTGATCCTCAAACCAGCGGTGGATTGTTGGTAGCCGTAAATCCGGCTGCAGCAGAGGAGGTTAAAAATATATTACAGCGTTATGGTTTGGATCAATTTACCCTTCCAGTGGGTATTTTTACTAAGCAGCAGCAAACAGTAGTAACTATCCAAGGGTAATTAAAAACCGTTTATTATCTAGCCGGAAAATCTTGCGTATCCAATTCGACAGATTATATAAGCTTGTCAATTTTTGCAGAAAGTTGCCGGTCCTTATCTGTAACTAAGTCTCCAGCATCATGTGTATTCAGCCATATTTCCACTTGGTTGTATACGTTGGTCCATAAGGGATGATGGTTCATTTTTTCCGCTGCCATCGCCACACGGGTCATAAATCCAAATGCTTCCGAAAAATCACGGAATGTAAATTTTTTGTACAACGCATTGTTCTTTTCTTCCCACATAGTAGTAAATTGAAAATAGTTTTTTAAAGTTTTAATAGCAAGTGCACCTGTATATGGCAACTTTATCAATTCGTTAAAAGATAAGGTGCTGCTTGTTTTTTATTTTTTCATTCGTCATTTCGTTTACCAGCTGCACGCCTGGTAAAGATTTAATGGACTGCATCAGGGTTTTTAATTCTTCTGAGGCAATGCATTCGCCCTTAATCAACCAAACAAAATCAAGGTGTTTGAATTCAGGCAGAAGATATTCGCCATCAAACTGGTTGTTGTATAGATAATGGGTAATTGAGGTAGATGGAACTGCGTATTCGTAAATTGAAAAAAAATAGTTACGCTGCTGCTTGCTCAAAACAATTTCAATATCGTTGTTAATCCTAAAATTAAAACCAAATTTTTGGTTTAAGTGCCAGCTAAAAAGATAGTCTTTTATAGGAGCTACAATCCCTAAAAGGACAGCATCTTCAAAAAATTCTTGAGCAATGCTTTCGTTGTCAATTTTAAGTTTCATTCCATTAATTCCTAAATGTGATAGCTAATATTATGTAAATCTCAGTAATTAAAATCAGAAAACATATCCAACAACAAAAAAAGATTTTGAATAATTAATAGGATGGTTGATCTCCTTACTGCATGGCGTATTCAAATTAAAAAACAATATCAAATACCAGTTCAGCAGCTGATCTTTTTACTATTACCCTAGCAGCATCTCCTTTTGAAAACTTATTTAAGGTTTCCATATACGACTGCATGTCGTTGAAAGTGTAGTTGCCAATTTGCAATATAATATCACCGGCCTTCATTCCAGCCTTTTGAGCTATTTTTCCGTCGGTTACCCCATCTGCTCTAATCCCTTCGCCACTGTAGGTATAATCTGGCATGATACCGAGGGTAACCCTAAAACTACTTTTAGCGCTCATCGGAATTTCCCTGGTTTTGGCAAATGCCAGTTGCCCTTTGGGATCTGCTTTTTCAATTAATGAATAAATAAATTTTACTATTTGCAGTTCGCCTGCGAAATTAATTTTATCTGCATCATCGGAGGGCTTATGGTAATCACTGTGCGTGCCTGTAAAGAAAAACAACACCGGAATTCCCTTTCTGTAAAAGGAGCTGTGATCGCTTGGGCCTGTCCCACTACTGTCCATGGTCAAAGTAAAATATTTATCCTTTTTTACCAACAGATTTCCCCACTCAGGTGAAGTTCCATATCCTCCAATGCTTAATCCCCGTGCACTATCCTTGAGTCTTCCGATCATGTCCATATTGATCATGTAATTAATCTTGGAAAAATCAATGGTGGGGTGTTCGGTAAAATATTTTGATCCAAATAACCCTAACTCTTCACCCGAAAAAGCGATGACGATATAATTGTTATTTTTAAATGTTTTACTTCCTTTCAGCAATTTACTTAACTCTATTAATGCGCCAGTACCACTTGCATTGTCGTCCGCACCATTGTGTATTTCAGGAATACTTCCTGTGAAAAGGGAATTATGATCTTCTCCATATCCCAAATGATCATAATGTGCACCAATCACGATGGTACTGAGGGCATTGTTATTGATATATCCGATTACATTGTGGCCGATTCTTTTTTTATTATCAATGGCTATTTTTAATTTTATATCCAGTGAAGCAGTTTCGTCGGCTAGGTATTTTTGGGTAGCGGCCTTGGTTATATAAATAATAGGAATATTTACCGAACCTGATTTTGCGCTGGGCTCAAATTTTAGTTCATCATTAATGGAATTGCTATTGAAAATAAAAAATGCATTGGCTCCCTTTTTTGCTGCATCGGTGGCTTTTGATATAACGCCTTCCATTAAATCTGCATGCGGATTTTTTTTATTGCTTTCTATCAATTCTTTGATATCGTAAAACCAAGGGCTTGTATTTTCCTGTAAAGCAATAGAGGTAGTAGCTTCCAATGAGATATCAGGACTAATGCTAAAAGGGAAATAGTCTTGGTTGATTTTTAAGTCATTGCCATTGATAATTAAATGTGAGGTGGAGTTTAATTCTTTGCCATCATTTACTTCAAATGCTTGAAGCCAAGTTTCGTTTTCACCTTTTGCAACCAAACCAGCTTTTGCAAATTCATTACTAATATATTCATAGGCTAATTGCTCACCCTTTGTACCCGTTCTCCTGCCTTCTAAAAGGTCGTCTGATAAATAAGTAATGTGTTTTTCAAGATTTGATAAGATTAGCTTGTCTGCCTTTTTCAGTTTTTGAGCGCTAGCAAACATAAAGGAAAAGAGCAATAACCAGAATATTTGCTTCATGTGTTGTTTTATTGACAGTGCAAAGGTACTTCAGGCAGCAACTAGTATAGTAAACAAAATGTAATTTATTTATCGTCAAGGAAAAAACAGATAAAATTTTCAAAATCCCCTTCCTAAGGAACGCTAAAGCCAAGCCTTCCCCCGATTTCCATATAAAATTGTTATCTTCCTTTACTTTCAAGATATCCATTTTCAAAGTTGGCATTGTCAATCTTAGTATTGGATGTGCTAACGCATATTTTGGGACATCCTTTTTCATTACATTTACCTAGTTTCTTATTTCGTAACTATAAACCATTGTTAGCCGGTATTTTTGCATTTTAGTAAAACTGTCAATTAGCTGAGTACATTCTATTTTGAAAAAAAATATTAACATAGCATTAGTAGGAAATCCCAATAGTGGAAAAAGCTCTTTATTCAATGCTTTGACAGGCTTGAATCAGCAAGTGGGTAATTTCCCGGGCGTAACGGTAGATAAAAAGACGGGACAATGCCAGATTGGGGAAAACCTAACCGCTACCCTAATCGATTTACCCGGAACGTATAGCCTCTATCCAAAACGATCTGATGAGTGGGTGGCATACAAAGTTTTGCTACAGCAGGATGACGACATTAAGCCAGACATGGTATTACTAGTGGCCGATGCGAGTAACCTGAAAAGGAATCTGCTATTCTGCTCACAGATTATTGACTTGAAAATACCAGTAGTGATGGCTTTATCCATGACTGACCTTGCCAAAAATAAAGGGACAGAAATTGACATCAATGGGTTGGAACGAGAATTGGGACTACCGGTGGTAAGCATTAATCCTAGAAAAAATAAAGGTATTCCGCAACTTAAAAAAATTGTTGAGCAGACCTTCATCGCAAATTTTACTGCTCCTCGTGAGTTTATTAATAATGCATCCTTATCTGAAAAGCCCATTGAAGAGGTGAAGGGTCTATTACCGGGAATAAGTGATTACACTGCTTTGCAT
>JBIKOV010000143.1:0-8365 GCA_044357815.1 Ferruginibacter sp.
TATTTGGGGCGGACGCACCGATATATTTCATTGGATTGATCCTGAATTATACGACCCTACCTCTCCCAAATTTGATAAAATATTAAATGGTAAAAAAGGTTTCTTAAACCCTGTTTTCTTTACTGTTTGGAGTTCGGTTACTATTTTCCTTTGGTGGTTTATTGGCAGAAAAATGAGGTCTTTTAGTTTGGAAAGTGATGCTAGTGGACCAATGGATTATGAGACTGGAAAAAAATGGATCAATAAAAATATCTTGTGGGCTTCTTTATTCATCGTATTCTTTGGTTTATCCGTAGGGTCTACCATTCCATGGCTTTGGATTATGAGTATTGATGCACATTGGTATAGCACCATGTTTAGCTGGTATACTTTTGCTAGTTCATTTGTAGCCGGCATGTCACTGATAGCACTTTATATTGTATTTCTTAAAAACAAAGGCCAGTTGGAATATGTTACCGACGAGCATTTGCATGATATCGGTAAATTCATGTTCGCCTTTTCTGTATTCTGGACCTACCTTTGGTTCTCTCAATACATGCTAATCTGGTATGCTAATATTCCTGAAGAAACTGGTTATTTTAAGATCCGTGTACAGGGACCTTTCCGTGGAATATTTTTCCTTAACCTCGTATTAAATTTCATTTGCCCTTTATTGATATTCATGAAAAAAAGTACCAAGCGTAACTGGACAATGGTAACATTTATGGCGGCGTTAATTATTTTTGGACATTGGATTGATTTTTGGCAAATGGTAATGCCAGGCACTTTGGGAAGTCATGCATCTTTGATGCCTTTTGAATTTGGCATTGCTGCCTTATTTATAGGCATCATTATGTGGAGAGTGGGCGTGTTCTTGAGCAGTAATCCAATTACAGCCAAAAATCACCCTTTCCTAAAAGAAAGTATTATACATCACACTTAATAAATAAGTTGACGGAATAAATAGAGTTGACTTTAAAAAATACTGGGCTGTGTCATTTAATATAGATTATTTGAAGAAGCTATTAAACAAATTAACCGATTAACCAATACTGAAAATAATTTTGCAACATGACAAATATTTTGTTGATAGCGATAGTAATAATGATTTTCATAGTCATCTTTCAAATTTCGAAAGCTAGTGAGTATGTTAGTGTTTTAAAAGGCGAAGAAAAAGCGCGCAAGCAAAGTAATAGAATCAATGCTTTTCTATTAGTAGTTTTTCTGGTACTCGGTCTTGTTGGTTGCTGGTGGTGTAATGATTTATACTACGGTAAAACTTTATTTGTTCAAGGCGCAGCATCCGAAATGGGAGAAAAAATTGATCTGATGCTTTACATCACTATCGCCGTAACGGGTGTAGTGTTTTTCATTACCCAGATCCTTTTATTTTGGTTTGCTTTTAAATACCAGGAAAAAGATGACCGCAAGGCTTATTATTTTCCTCACAATACTAAGTTGGAATTATTGTGGACCACGGTTCCTGCAATTTTTCTAACAGTACTGGTGGTGTTTGGTTTAAAATACTGGTTCAAGATCACAGGCGAAGCTCCTCAAAATTCGGTGGTAATTGAAATTACAGGCCATCAATTTGGATGGGAATTCCGCTATCCGGGTCCTGATAAAATACTAGGAAAAAAAGATTACCGACTTACCAAAGGGGCTAACTCTTTGGGAGTAGATTTTAATGATCCGGCTAGCTTGGATGATATCCATGTACCTGCTACTGTTCATATTCCTGTAGGAAGACCAGTAAAGTTTGTTATCAATGCGCAGGATGTAATACATGATGTAGGATTATCTCATTTCAGAATGAAAATGGATGCTGTTCCAGGCATACCTACTACTTTATGGTTTACACCGCTTTATACTACCGAGGAAATGAAGGTGCGTACCGGCAATCCAAATTTCGTATATGAAATTAGTTGTGATCAGATGTGTGGGAAAGGCCACTTTACTATGCGAGGTATTATTGTGGTAGATACCCAAGAAGAATACTTGAAATATTTGGCAACACTGGAGCCTGAATACTGGACCATTTTTCCTGATAAAAAACCAGGTGCTCCTAGTGCAGCAAATACAACCGATACTACAAAAAGTAAAGCTTCACTTGCCGCTATAATGCCTGCAAGTAATTAATTTGTTATAGAAAATAATACAGTACAATGAGTAACACAGCAACAGCACACGAAGCAGAAGTTCTTGGAGTTCATGAAGCAAATCATGAAGCACATCATGAACATCATCATGAAACATTTATCAGTAAGTACGTATTTAGTCAGGATCATAAAATGATCGCTCGACAATTTTTAATAACTGGAATGATCTGGGCGATTATTGGAGGATTATTCTCTGTATTGTTTCGCCTGCAATTAGGTTATCCCAACTCTACATTTCCTTGGTTGGAGGATTTGTTGGGCCAATGGGCAAAAGGTGGAAAATTGCAACCTGAATTTTACTATGCCTTGGTTACCATGCATGGCACTATTTTGGTGTTCTTCGTTTTAACTGCTGGATTAAGTGGAACCTTTGCCAACTTTCTAATTCCATTACAAATTGGCGCAAGGGATATGGCTTCGCCGATGTTGAATATGTTGAGCTATTGGTTTTTCTTTTTAGCTTCTATTATTATGTTCTCTTCTTTGTTTGTTCAAACAGGCCCTGCTAGTGGCGGTTGGACTATCTACCCTCCATTGAGTGCTTTGGGAGATGCTTCTAGTGGTTCAAAAATTGGAATGGATCTTTGGTTAGCGAGTATGGCCATGTTTGTGGTTAGTTCGTTGTTGGGAGGTTTAAATTATATCACCACTATCTTAAATATGCGTACTAAGGGTATGAGCATGACTCGTTTGCCTTTAACTATTTGGGCATTGTTTTTTACAGCGGTGTTGGGCGTTTTGTCTTTCCCTGTTTTATTGTCGGGTGCTATTTTACTTTTATTTGATAGAAACCTAGGTACTAGTTTCTTCTTAAGTGATATCGTTGTGAATGGTAAAATATTACCCAACGAAGGTGGAAGTGCCATTCTTTTCCAACATTTATTTTGGTTTCTTGGTCATCCGGAAGTATACATTATTTTGCTGCCTGCAATGGGCATGTCGTCTGAGATTATTTCTGTAAATAGCCGCAAACCTATCTTTGGTTATATGGCAATGGTAGGATCTTTATTCGCAATTGCGATTCTTGCCTTTTTGGTTTGGGCGCATCACATGTTTGTTACCGGACTCAATCCTTTCTTAGGCGCTTTCTTTGTATTGCTTACTTTATTGATCGCTGTTCCCTCTGCTATTAAAGTGTTTAACTGGCTCACTACATTATGGCGTGCCAATATCCGCTTTACACCCGCTATGTTATTTGCCATCGGGTTTGTAAGTTTCTTTATCAGTGGTGGGTTAACAGGTATTTTTCTGGGTAACTCAGCGCTTGATATACATTTACATGATACTTATTTTGTAGTTGCGCATTTCCATATCGTAATGGGGGTGGCTTCATTTATGGGTATGTTTGCCGGTGTGTACCATTGGTTTCCAAAAATGTATGGTCGCTTTTTAAACAATACACTCGCTTATATCCATTTTTGGGTTACACTAGCGGGTGCATATTTGATTTTCTGGCCAATGCATTATGAAGGTTTGGCAGGCATGCCACGTCGTTATTATGATTTCTCTAATTGGGAGTCTTTTAAAATGTTTGGTGGCCTCAATGAGTTTATCAGTTTCGTAGCGATGGTTGTATTTGCAGCCCAGTTGTTATTTGTATTCAACTTTTTCTATAGCATATTTAAAGGAAGAAAAGTGACTGAGGCCAATCCTTGGGGAGCCAATACATTGGAGTGGACTACTCCTATTCGTCCAGGTCATGGCAACTGGGTGGGTGAAATACCTGAAGTACATCGCGGTGCGTATGATTATGGAAAAGATGGAAGAGAGTTTATTCCGCAGACAGAACCGGTAGGTGAAAATGAAAGTCACCACTAAGTAGTTAGCGGAATTGATAAGTTGAAGGGTGAAAATGATTTTGTAGCGATATATAATAATAAGATTTTTGATAAGGATGTCGAATGATAAAAATACCATAACCAATTCTACTTCATTTGCATTGGCGTCAATCGTGAAGGATTATTTTCAACTGATTAAATTCACGTTGAGTTTTATGGTGGTATTCAGTACCGTTGTCAGTTACCTGATTGCTACTGATTATCGCAATGTATCGGATGTGTTGTTATTGTTTTTAGCAGGAATGCTCATTACGGGATCTGCTAACACCATTAACCAGATAGCAGAAAAAGATACGGACGCTTTGATGAAAAGGACCGCAAGCAGGCCGGTAGCAAGTGGTAGAATGACCGCAAAGCATGCAACTGTTTTTGCGATCATTACTGGAGTGGTAGGGCTGATGATTATGTTGCTGAAATTTAATTGGCAAAGTTCTTTGATTGGGTTACTGAGTTTATTTATTTATGGCTTTATTTACACGCCTCTAAAAAAAGTAAATTCAGTGGCAGTATTGGTAGGCGGTTTGCCAGGGGCTTTACCCTGTCTGATTGGCTGGGTGGCTGCTTATTACGATAGTCCGATAGAATGGACGGGTGGTTGGATCATTTTTGCGATTCAGTTCATTTGGCAGTTCCCTCATTTTTGGGCAATTGCCTGGGTCGCGCACCAAGACTATAGCAAGGCAGGTTTTAAATTATTGCCCAGCGACAAAGGACCTACCAAATTTACTGCAGTGCAAACCATTATGTACAGCACATTGATGTTGCCTATTGGGGTACTGCCTTATTATTATAATATTAGTGGCATTACTAGTTTATGGATATTGATGGCTTGTAATATTGCAATGATTGCTTTAAGCATTCGTTTGTATATCAAGATGGATGTCGCTAGTGCAAGAAGAGTAATGTTTAGTTCTTATTTTTATTTAGCAGTGGTGTTTATTGCTTTATTAGCCGACAAGGTGATTAAAGGGTAGCAGCTGTGTAACGATTAGTTTTAAAATTTAAAATAAGTCCCTTTGCTGGGGCGAGGTTTATGAGTACAGTGGAGATAGAACAAAGAAAGAAAATACATCCTACTATGTTTACCCTTTGGGTAGGTATAGCAAGTATTGTAATGATGTTTGCAGGTTTAACAAGCGCTTATATAGTTAAGCGCAACCAAGCCAACTGGGTAACATTTGATTTGCCGCTGGTTTTTTGGTACTCAACGGCAATTATCATTATCAGTAGTATCACTTTGCATTTATCGCTGAAGGCTTTTAAGCAGCGCGAAATGTCAAGGTACAGATGGCTAGTAGTAGTTTCGTTGGTGCTTGGATTGTTATTTATTGTAACGCAGGGAATCGGGTTCAATCAGTTGTGGGTAAAAGGAATTACCCTAACTAAAAATGTATCCTTTTCTTTTTTGTATGTGATTGTCGGTTTGCATTCATTGCATGTGTTGGGAGGAATTGTGGCGTTGTTGGTTTTATTTGCCAATGCATTTAGAGCCAAAATTAGAAATTACAATATTGTGCCTTTGGAAGTAATTAGTACGTATTGGCATTTTGTAGATTTTTTGTGGATCTATTTATTGGTTTTTTTATTGATGATTCGATAATGTTTGAATAGCATCGTATAGGGCTTAATTACTTATATATTTGCTTTCTATTTTTGACTCATTGAATCCATTTGAATAAACATTTTTTATACAAATAAAGTTTTATTAATGTCTACAGCAGCAGTACAGCAAGGAACAAAATGGTGGAGCGGGGGCAAAAGTCCTTTCAATGCCAGTTATGGAAAAGTGATGATGTGGTATTTTTTGATGAGTGATGCCTTTACCTTTGGCGCCTTCCTTATCAGCTATGGTACCATTCGATTTAGTGTAAATGATTGGGCCGATCCTAACCATGTGTTCAATTCTTTTCCATTTGCAGGACATGCCAATCTTCCATTAGCATTTGTAAGTTTAATGACGTTCATTTTGATTGCCAGTTCGGTAACGATGGTTTTGGCAGTACATGAGGGGCATAATATGAATCGTAAAGGAGTGGAGAAATACATGTTGTTAACCATTGTGGGCGGTATCGCTTTCTTAAGTTGCCAGGCATGGGAATGGACGCATTTATTAACCGGCGAACATGTAGCATTATTAAATGATGGCAGTTTGTCTGTTTTACCTACTACCGTTAAGGCTAACCCATGGGGAGCAGCATTGTCTCATGAAGCAGTAGCAGCAGCATTACAAAATACACCTCAAACTCAGTTGGCATCCATTGCTGCAACGCTCCATCACGGAACTGAAGTACATAATGTAGCGGCTATGTCAAATGCTGAACTAATTAAATTTATAGAATCAGCTGATTTGCATGCAAGCCAAACAGGCCCTATCGCATTTGGTGGATATTTCTTTGGTATCACCGGCTTTCATGGTTTCCATGTATTTTCTGGTGTGATCATCAATATCGTGATGTATCTTAAAACAAAACTGGGACATTTTGATCAACGCGGTCATTATGAAATGATTGAAAAAGCAGGATTATACTGGCATTTTGTGGATCTGGTTTGGGTATTTGTATTCCTTTGCTTTTATCTAATTTAAATAGTAACCTTGAACTAATTAATTGATTAACCAATAAACGAATTATGTCAGCACACGTTTCATCTCCGGAAATTACTTTTCATGCCGAACACACCGGCGGCACTAAAAAAATCTGGAACACATTTTGGCTTTTATCTGCTTTAACCGTTGTTGAACTGGTATTAGGATTGTTGATTTACAACATTCACAAAGGTGAAAACCCCAATCACACATTGGTACTTGCTTTTAAGGGATTGGTATGTATTTTGACCCTAGCAAAAGCATATTATATTGTTTCCATTTTTATGCATTTGGGTGATGAAGTGAGAAACCTGATCATGACCATCATTGTTCCACTTTGTTTATTTATATGGTTTATTGCAGCTTTTTTGTGGGATGGAGATAGCTGGAAAAACTTGCGCAACCGCTACAATAGAACCGAGGTTAAGATTGAACATGCGGCGCCGGCAGCCAAGGAAAAAGGAGTAAAAGATTAAAATTCTTTTGAATTAAATATTTTTAAAAAGCCATCGTCCGGGTTAAAGGAACGATGGTTTTTTGTTGGCTCAATTCAAGTAAAATAATATGAACAAAAAAGCCTTGATGGGATTGGTGGTGGCATTTATTTTTCCACTAACGGGTTACTATATTGTAAAATATTATAGTGACAAGGCGGTAAATATGCCCCGACGTTATTTTTATGATAGCGTCACAGTAGTTAAAAAAAATGGTAAAGAAATTACGGATACGGTTTGGCATAAGGCAGTGAACATGACGTTCATTAACCAACTAGGAAAAACGGTTGACTTGGATTCTTTAAAAGGAAAAATATTGGTGATTGACTTTTTCTTTTCTAGATGTCCTTCTATTTGTCCGGGAATGGCCAAAAGCATGAAGCGGCTTCAAAATTCATTTGTCAATAGCAAAGACAGCATCGTACAGTTTATCTCTATTAGTATTGACCCTGAGCACGATTCGGTTCCACAGTTAAGAAAATTTGCTGATCGATACACATCCAATCATGACAGCTGGTGGTTTGTAACAGGCGATAAAAAAAATATTTACGATTTTGCTTTAAAAGAACTGAAAGCCAATGTAGCGGATGTAGGTGCTGATACCGCATTTCCGCATACAGAATATTTTTTCTTACTAGATAGAGACAGGGTGGTAAGAGGTTGGTACAATGGATTTGATACTGTCAAGCAAGCCAAACTGGTTAGGGATATCCCCTTGTTGATGTTGGAAAAAAGAAAGAAAAGAACGTTTCAGGAATTTCTAAATGAGCTGTTTGGCTAACCCCCTAAACCCCTAAACCCCTAAACCTCTAAACCTCTAAACCTTCAAACTCCTAACCCCCTAAAACTCTAAAATAAAAAATATGCTCCAACCTACTATTGCAAAAAATGATCGCAAAGCCAAGTTATTCATCTGGACTGTTTCCATTATTGTTTTTGTGGCGGTTGCTTTTTTGTCAAAATTTAAGTTAACAGTTGACCTGGGTTTTAATCCACATTTGTTTGCGAAGGCCAATGCAGTAATCAATTCGGCGGTGGCTTTTTTATTGGTGGCTGGTTTGATTACCATTAAGCAAAAAAGATATGCTTTGCATAAAATCATCATGATCAATGCGATGGTATTATCGGTTTTATTTCTATTATCTTATATAGGTCATCATTTATTGGCTGGCGAAACTAGGTATGGTGATATCAATCACGATGGCTTGGTTGATGAGGCTGAGTTATTACAGGCAGGAGGTTTACGTACCCTTTATTACATTATTTTGATTACGCATATTCCACTAGCTGCAATCATATTGCCTTTTATAT
>JBIKOV010000018.1:0-27854 GCA_044357815.1 Ferruginibacter sp.
ATAATGAAAAGGGGCCTGAAAAAAACACTCCTCCCGTTTATTTACCGAAATATAACTATTTAGGCGAGGGGTAATTTCTGTTTTTTCAATTTTCATTGGTGCATAATTCAGTCGAGGTTAAATATCAAGCAAATTAGGATAATAATGAACTATCTAAGCAGAGTAGTTTGAATTATTTTTCCACTTGTAATATAACTTATATTTTTATTTATAATATGAGTGCTTGTTTACACGATTTTGTTGGTTAAGAACTTTGTGATACTAACAAAATAATTAAACTTTACTTTGTAATGTTCTATTTCAAACTATATTTAATAATTATAAAATAAAAATAATGGCTTTAACTTCCAATTCAAATGTAAAAATCACTTCGGATGATAGTACGGCAAATAAATGGTTGATTCCATTTGTTCTTGTGACCAGTTTGTTTTTTCTTTGGGGAATTTCAAATAACCTTACTGGTATTTTGATTCCTCATCTTAGAAAAGCCTTACAACTTACCAATACTCAATCTACTTTTGTCGATACGGCTGTTTATTTGGCATATTTTCTTACGGCAATTCCAGCAGGACTTATTCTTAATAGATTTGGCTATAAAAAAGGCATTATTGCAGGGTTATTAGTATTCAGCTTGGGTGCTTTTTTATTCATACCTGCCGCCAATACGCGCACATTTGAAGTCTTTTTATTAGGTCTGTTTATCATTGGTTGCGGTCTGACGATTCTCGAAACTGCTGCCAATCCTTACGCCACTAAATTAGGCGACCCCGAAGGTGCAACTACACGACTGAATTTTGCACAATCTTTCAATGGTTTAGCCGCATTTTTGGCTCCCATGATAGGTACATTGTTTATTCTTTCGGGAAAAGAATATTCAGCAACCGAGTTGTCGTTGATGTCCGAAGTGGACAAAATAGCCTATCTGACTTCCGAGGCAGCATCCGTAAAAGTGCCTTACATGATTCTGGGAGGCTTTTTATTACTTTTAGCCGTTGTTTTTATGGTGCTGAAATTTCCCGAATTTAAAGATGAAAATAAAACCAATTCGACAAGTAGCATCGGTCAAGCGCTCAAACAAAAACATTTGGTTTGGGCGGTAATTGCTCAGTTTTTCTACGTGGGTGCCCAAGTATGCGTTACCAGTTTCTTTGTTCGGATGGCAATTTCTGGCGGTGGTGTAGATGAGAAAACGGCTGGATATTATCTTGGTATCTATGGCTTACTTTTCATGTTAGGTAGATTTATCGGAACAATCATCATGCGTTATATTCAACCTGCCAAATTGCTTGCTATTTACGCTTTATTGTGTATCTTATTAAGTTTTGTGGCAATTTATGCCGACGGTAGAAATGTGGTTTTAGCATTAGGAGGCTTAGGTTTTTTTATGTCAATCATGTTTCCAACTATTTTTTCTTTGGGAATAAAGGATTTGAACGAAAATACCAAACCTGCCTCATCGCTCATTGTGATGTCAATCATTGGTGGGGCAATATTTCCCGTAATCATGGGTAAAATCATTGACAATGCAGGAGATGATATTCAAAAAGGTTACATCGTTCCATTGCTTTGTTTTTTCGTAGTCCTATTTTTTGGATTAAAAGGTCATCAAATTAAAAAAGCATAATTAAAAAATTTATGGCAGAAACGACCAATAAAAGGCGGGTGATACAAATGCACCCAAAAGACAATGTACTAGTAGCATTACAAGATTTAAATGCTGGCGAAAATGTGTTATTCAACGGCGAAAATTTCATCCTTTCGGATACAGTAAAAGCAAAACATAAATTTTTTATCGCAGATTTGGCTATTGGGAGCGAGGTGTATATGTATGGAGTATTGGTAGGAAAGGTTCAACACGCTATTTCTAAAGGAAGTCTTATGACAACTGAAAATTTGAAGCATGCGGCAGATCCCTATGCTTATCGTGGGGTAAATTTTACTTGGCAGCCACCAGATGTTTCCAAATTTAAGAATAGAAGTTTTAATGGTTTTAAAAGAAAGGATGGCAGTGTGGGTACTGCCAATTACTGGCTTTTTGTTCCAACCGTTTTTTGCGAAAACCGCAATATGGATGTGATACGCGAAGCACTCCACAATGAATTGGGATATACCGTTAGCGATAAATATACTCAGTACACGCACCAGCTTTTAAAGGCTTATCAACAGGGTGATGATATTCATTCTATTAATTTACAGTTAAATCCCACCACTAAATCGGATCGTGTATTTAAGAATGTAGATGGGATTAAATTTTTAAATCACCAGGGAGGCTGTGGAGGAACGCGGCAGGATGCAGCTACATTAAGTGCATTACTAGCATCCTATGCCAATCATCCCAATGTAGGTGGTATCACGGTAATGAGTTTGGGTTGTCAAAATTTGCAGACACAGGATTTTTTAAATGATGTGAAAAAACAAAATCCAAATTTTGATAAACCGTTACTTGTTTTTGAGCAACAGCAATCTGAGAGTGAAGAGCAGTTGATAACCGATGCTATTAAAAAAACTTTTGAAGGATTGGTAATACTTAACAAACAGCAAAGAACTTCTGCTCCATTAAGTGAAATGTGTGTAGGCGTTAAGTGTGGTGGAAGTGATGGATTTAGTGGTGTTTCAGCAAACCCTGCAGTAGGCTATGCTTCTGACTTACTAGTAGCGTTAGGGGCTAAAGTTTTGCTAGCGGAGTTTCCAGAATTGTGTGGAGCAGAACAAGATCTAGTTGATCGTTGCACTAACGAAGCCTCCGCAAAAAAGTTTATTGGTCTGATGCAATCTTATGATGCATTGGCTCATACGGTAGGTTCAGGATTTCACATGAACCCTTCTCCTGGCAATATTAAAGATGGACTGATTACAGATGCTATCAAGAGTGCCGGCGCTGCTAAAAAAGGCGGCACCTCACCAGTAGTGGATGTTCTAAATTATACAGAAAAGGCCACCAAACCCGGTTTGAGTTTGGTTTGTACCCCTGGCAATGATGTAGAAGCTACTACCGGAAAAGCGGCATCTGGCGCAACATTGATTTTATTTACTACCGGTTTGGGCACCCCCACCGGTAACCCCGTTTGTCCGGTTATCAAAGTGGCTACCAATACTGTATTGGCCACTAAAATGAGTGACATCATAGACATTGATTGTGGACCAATTATTAGTGGTGAAAAAACCATTGAGCAGATGGGAGAAGATATTTTGGAGTATTGTATTCAAGCCGCTAGTGGCGTCGTTATTCCGAAAGCAGTGCTTTTAAATCAAGATGACTTTATTCCTTGGAAACGTGGGGTGTCTTTATAAAAGCGCAATTTTGAAACCATGGTGATTAAGAGGTACTTTAATAAATTGAACTTAGAAAATTATTCATTCATTATTTTAAAAAATTATGTTTTCATTAAAAGATAAAAAAGCAGTTGTTACCGGTGGTGGTAGCGGAATTGGCAAAGCGATCGCTGTTTTATTCGCTCAGCAAGGAGCTGAAGTTCATATCATAGAGTTGTCTGCAGAAAGTGCAAGAGAAGCTGTGGAAGAGATTACGGCTAATGGAGGCAGGGCGTTGTCGCATGCTTGTAATGTTGCCAATCAGCAGGAAGTGCTTGCTACATTTGAGAAAATTGGCAATATCAATATTTTGTTAAATAATGCAGGCATAGCGCATATTGGTAAAGCGGATACGACGGACGAGGCCGACTTTGATCGGGTGATGAATGTGAATGTAAAGGGAGTATACAATTGTATATATGCAGCTATCCCACAATTAAGAAATTCGGGTGGAGGGGTAATTGTAAACATGGCATCCATTGCAGCTTTGTTAGGTTTACCTGATCGGTTTGCGTATTCTACTGGAAAAGGAGCAGTAATTGCCATGACTTTATCGGTGGCCAGAGATTATATTGGAGAAAATATCCGTTGCAACTCGATTTCTCCTGCAAGGGTGCATACTCCATTTGTAGATGGCTTTATTGCTAAAAACTACGCTGGCAAAGAGCAGGAAATGTTTGAAAAATTGTCTAAAAGTCAGCCTATCGGAAGAATGGCTCAACCTAAAGAGATCGCTGCATTGGCATTGTATCTTTGTAGCGAAGAGGCTTCTTTTATAACTGGATGCGATTATCCAATTGATGGAGGATTTGTAAAATTGAATACCTAACATTTCACTGGATACCTATTATAATTAGCAGGAGTGATTTTAGTAAAACGATTATTCCGATTAGAAAATAATTACAAAAAATAAAAAAAAGAAAAATGAAACTCATACGTTTTGGCGAACCGGGAAAAGAAAAGCCGGGTATTTTAATCGGAGAAAAAAGAGTAGATGTATCCTCTGTTGTTGCAGACTACAATGAAGCATTTTTTGAAAATGATGGATTGGGTAAATTAGCTGCAGCTATTGCTGGCAGTAATTCTTTTCCTGAGGTAGCTCCCAATGTACGTTTGGGTTCTCCCGTGGCAAGGCCTTCAAAAATCATTTGTATCGGGTTAAACTATGTTGACCATTGTATTGAAACCAATTCCCCAATTCCACAAGAGCCGATTATATTTTTCAAGTCTACCACAGCATTGTGTGGACCCGATGACAATGTAGTGATACCTAAAAATAGCGCCAAAACAGATTGGGAGGTTGAGCTCGCATTTGTAGTTGGAAAGAAGGCAAGTTATGTAGAAGAGTCAGATGCAATGAATTATGTAGCCGGTTACTGTTTGCACAATGATTATAGTGAAAGGGCTTTTCAATTGGAGCGAGGTGGTCAGTGGGCAAAGGGAAAAGGTTGTGATACGTTTGCACCGTTAGGGCCATTTTTGGCAACAATTGATGAGGTAAAAGATGTCGATAATTTATCCATGTGGTTGAGTGTAAATGGTAAAAAATATCAAAATAGCAATACATCTAATCTGGTGTTTAAAATACCATTTTTGTTACACTATCTAAGTCAGTTTATGACCCTGCTTCCGGGTGATGTGATCAGTACCGGTACCCCTCCGGGTGTGGGGTTGGGAATTAAGCCCGAACCGGTGTTCCTAAAAGCAGGTGATGAGGTTGAACTAGGTATTGAAGGTTTGGGATCTAGTAAACAGCTAGCGGTGGCTTATCAGGCTTAAAAATCAGGGTAGACGTAACTGTTGAAACGGCTTTGCCGCTTTTATAATAGCGAAGAATTAGAAATCGTTTTATTTTGAAAATATGTCGGTACGATTGTCTGTATTTTTTTTACTAGGAGCATTTCTGTGTTCTTCAGTATTTGGGCAAAAAAAAATATTTATAGCCCCTAATGGAAATGATAATGCGATAGGGTCATTCCAACAGCCTGTGGCAACCGTTCAACAGGCTATTTTGCTTACAACTCAAACGAATGTTGGCAAGGTGGAGTTGTTGTTCCGCAAAGGGATTTATTATCTTGATTCAATGATTTTATTGAGTGCTGCCAGTCTGAAAGGCAAGACGGTGCTTTTATCTGCTTATAATAATGAAGCCGTAATTATCAGTGGCGCTAAAAAAGTTGCTGTTAGTTGGAATAAGTACAAGAATAATATTTACGTAGCAAATGTTTCCCTAGATTTTATACCTGATGCCATGTTTGTAAATGGAAAGCAGATGGTAATGGCTCGATATCCAAATTATGATAGCGCCGCCCGTGTTTTTAATGGGGTGGCTGCAGATGCAATCAGTGAACAAAGGGTTAAAAAATGGAAGGACCCGGCAGGCGGATTTTTCCATGCATTGCATTCTGGAGAGTGGGGGAGTTTTCATTATCGGATGATGGGAAAGCAGGAGGATGGTTCATTACAGATGGAAGGCGGATGGCAAAATAATCGGCCTGCTCCATTGCATAAAGTATTTCGTTTTGTTGAAAATATTTTCGAGGAATTGGATGCTCCTGGTGAATGGTATTTTGATAAAGTAACCCAAAAAATTTATTATTACCCTCCAGCAGAAACTGACCTAAAGGCTGCATCAGTTGAATTGTCACGTTTAAAAACATTGCTTTATTTAAAGGGAGATGAATCCAGCCCACTCAACAATATCACCATTCGCAAAATAAAATTTACGCAAACCAAGCGGGTTTTGATGGAAGCTCATGAGCCTTTATTGCGAAGCGATTGGATGTTGCATCGTTCTGGAGCCTTGCTATTGGAGGGGACCCAGCATTGTTCCATTTCCGATTGTGCATTTGATCAATTAGGCGCCACTGCTATAATGGTTAGTGGCTTTAATAAAGCAACTACCATTTCCAATAATCATTTTAAGGAATTAGGAGGAAGTGGGGTGTGTTTTGTAGGAGATGTTTCTGCAGTAAGGTCTCCTGCTTTTAAATATGAGCAGTTTTTGGATTATAAAAATATCGATCAAACGCCGGGGCCAAAAAACAATCGGTTTCCCAAAAATGGTATTGTTTATAATAATCTAATCCATGATATTGGAAGAATTGAAAAGCAAGCGACTGGTGTAGAGATATCGATGTCTGAAAGCATAACAGTTAAAAACAATACGATTTACAATACGCCTCGCGCGGGAATTAATATTGGTGATGGTACCTGGGGAGGTCATGTTATTGAGTACAATGATGTGTTTAATACCGTGCAGGAAACTGGCGACCATGGCTCATTTAACTCCTGGGGAAGAGATAGATACTGGAATTCCAATCGAAAATACATGGATAGTATCACTGCTGTTCACCCCGAAATTATTTTGCTGGATGCTCAAAAAACAACGGTCATTCGCAATAACCGCTTTAGATGCGATCATGGATGGGATATTGATTTGGATGATGGTTCTTCCAACTACCATATCTACAATAATATTTGTTTGAATGGTGGGATTAAGTTGCGCGAAGGTTTTCACAGAACGGTAGAAAATAATATTATGATCAACAATTCTTTTCATCCCCATGTATGGTTTAAGCAAAGTGAGGATGTATTTAGAAAAAATATTGTAACACGTAATTATTATCCGATCGTAATTCCGTATTGGGGTAAGGAAGTGGATGCTAATTTATTTGTAGACTCTAACTCACTTATTAAAGCAAGGATTAATCATACAGATAAGCATAGTCTTTTTGGAGATCCTTTGTTTGTAAATGCTGCCAAGGGAGATTATAACGTTGCTGCAAAAAGCCCTGCCTTGTTGTTAGGGTTTAAAAACATTGATGCTGCTCATATTGGTGTGCAGGGCCATCTCAAGTCACTTGCCTTAAAGGTATCGATTCCATATTTGATTATTGCCTCAGCGGTGAAGGAAAAGACTGCAGAAGTTGCCTGGCTTGATGTGGTATTAAGAAATGTGAAAGGATTAGGTGATCGCTCTGCTTTTGGGTTGAGTTCTGAAAATGGAGTAATTATTGTTTCAGTAAAAAGCAATAAGGGGTTGGCTATATCCGGTTTACAGCCAAAAGATGTGCTGTTGGCGGTAGATGATAAGCCAATTAATAATATCTTTGATTTATTCAGTCATTATCAAAGGGTAAACTGGAAGGGAAAAATGAATGGGACGATTATGCGTTCTCAGCAAATTGAAACGATTAACATTCAACTTAAATAAAAATTATGCAACTTAATCTCACTAAAAAAGTAATTATAGTAACTGGAGGAGCCAAAGGAATTGGTTTGGGCATTTGCAAAGTATTGGCAGCTGAGGGAGCTATTCCATTTATCATTGGCAGAAAGACGGAAGACAATATTGCGGCTGTAAATGAGATTGAAATGGCGGGTGGTCAGGCAAAATTTGTTACAGCAGAATTAACCAATCCGGCGGATTGCGAAAGGGCTGTAAGCCAAGTGATAGCTGAATTTGGTCGTATTGATGGTGTCATTAATAATGCAGGTGTGAATGATGGAGTAGGATTAGAAAAGGGCAATTATGATTCCTTTGTAGCATCCTTACATAAAAATCTTATACATTATTATTTAATAGCGCATTATGCATTACCCGAGTTAAAAAAAACAAAGGGAGCTATTGTGAATATAAGTTCAAAAACTGCTGAAACTGGTCAGGGAAATACATCGGCCTATGCAGCGGCGAATGGTGGTCGTAATGCCTTAACAAGGGAGTGGGCAGTGGAGTTATTACAGTACGGTATCCGAGTAAACGCTGTGATTGTAGCTGAGTGTTATACACCTTTATATGAGTCATGGATCAAAACATTTGAAAACCCTGCTGAAAAATTGCAGCAGATCACGGCTAAAATACCTTTTGAAAACAGGATGACAACAGCGGAAGAAATTGCTAATATGGCGGTATTCCTTTTATCGGAAAGATCAAGTCATACTACGGGACAATTGATTTATGTGGATGGAGGATATAGTCATTTGGACAGGTCTTTATAAAATTTAAAATCGAATCGAATTTCCATTTAGTGAGGTGGGGTAAGTTTTAATAGCTATATAATCAATCATGGAAAAGCAGCAATT
This sequence comes from Ferruginibacter sp., assembly GCA_044357815.1. Lineage (GTDB taxonomy): Bacteria > Bacteroidota > Bacteroidia > Chitinophagales > Chitinophagaceae > Ferruginibacter. The sequence goes on from JBIKOV010000018.1 coordinate 8,398, forward strand.
AAGAAGTCAAAATTGGTTTGGGAAAAAGGGTAAAGATGGCTTTATCTATCGAGCCTGGATGAAGAATCAAGGGATTCCTCCGGATATGTTTGATGGAAGGCCAGTGATTGGTATTTGCAATACTTGGAGTGAACTAACTCCTTGTAATGGTCATTTTAGGGAACTTGCAGAAGCGGTAAAAAAAGGAGTGCTGGAGGCGGGGGGATTTCCTGTGGAATTCCCAGTGATGTCGTTGGGCGAAACTTTAATTAAACCTACGGCTATGCTTTACCGTAATCTGGTAAGTATGGACGTGGAAGAGTCTATCAGAGCCAATCCTATTGACGGGGTGGTACTGCTTTGTGGTTGTGATAAAACTACCCCTTCCCTTGTGATGGGGGCTTGTAGTGTAAATATTCCCACCCTGGTCATTTCAGGAGGACCGATGCTCAAAGGGCATTGGAAGGGAAGAGATATTGGCACTTCAGATATTTGGCGTTTTGATGCCGATAATAAAATGGGGAAAATTACTCCTGAAGAATTTGTTGATTCAGAAGCTTGTATGGCTCGAACACAGGGGCATTGCGCAGTGATGGGCACAGCCTCCACTATGGCAGTGATGGTAGAAGCATTGGGGCTTTCATTGCCCGACAATGCCTCTATACCGGCAGCGGATGCACGCCGTAAAGTGATTTCTCAATTATCTGGAAGACGCATTGTAGAAATGGTGAAAGAAGATATTACTTTATCTAAAATTCTTACTCGCGAGGCATTTGAAAATGCGATAATGGTGAATGCTGCAATAGGAGGGTCCACCAATTTTGTGATTCATTTATTGGCGATTGCTGGTAGGATTGGCATTGAATTAGACATCAATGATTTTGATCATTTTTCGCAAGGAATTCCACTACTTGCTAATATTCAGCCTTCGGGTGAAAATTATATGGAAGATCTTTATTATTCTGGGGGATTGCCTGCATTGATCAAGGAGATGTCATCGCTGATTCACAATGAAGCCCTTACTGTGAATGGTAAAACTATAGGCGAGAATTCTGTATCATCCGAAGTATACAACCGTAATATAATTAGCACTTTAAAGGAACCATTCAAGCAAGAATCTGGCATTTTGGTGGTAAAGGGGAATCTAGCTCCTAATGGAGCTGTGATAAAGCCATCTGCTGCTAGCCCTGAATTATTGAAGCATTCTGGTAAAGCGGTGGTGTTTGAAAATATAGAAGACTATCATGCACGCATAGATGACCCTGAATTGGACATAGATGCTAACAGTATTATGGTGTTAAAAAATGTTGGTCCTAAAGGCTATCCCGGAATGGCGGAAGTGGGTAATATGGCCCTGCCTAAAAAGTTACTTTTGGAAGGAGTTACCGATATGGTCCGTATCAGTGATGGAAGAATGAGTGGTACCGGTTTTGGAACAGTAGTTCTGCATGTGTCTCCTGAGGCTGCTGTTGGGGGACCATTGGCATTGGTGAAAAATGGAGATATTATTACATTGGATGCTTACAAAAGAATCTTGCAGCTTGAAGTAACTGAGGAGGAGTTGGCAATTCGTAGCGCTGCTTGGAAACAAACAGAAAAAATGCAGTCCCGTGGCTATGTGCACTTGTATCAAACCCATGTGGAGCAGGCACATCTAGGTGCGGATATGGATTTTTTAAAAGGAAGTTCAGGTAGCAAGGTGACAAGAGATTCGCATTAGCAGAATTGGTGTTTTGGTTGGAATTGGTGATTGCTGGGTTATGCAGTAAGTGATTTTTTATATTGTAAATTATTTACTTTCTAGTATTCGGATTTTGTATTTACAAATCAACCATCTGCTGTATTTGATTACAAAATCAAAATAATAAACTTAAATCTTACCTTAGTATTTTAACCCTCTAATTTACCAATCACAATCAGCAAAAATGTCTTTCAAAGAAAAAGTAGCCATCGTAACTGGAGCAGGCCAAGGTATTGGTCTTGAAATTTGTACTCATCTTGCTATGGGTGGTGCGAAGGTGATCTTAAATGATGTGGACCATGTTTTAGCGGAGGAAGGGGCTAAGAAAATAACTGATTCTACCGGTGGCACCTGCATAGCCCTTGCGGGGGATTCAAGTGATGTGTTGTTTATTCAAAAAATGGTAGATACTGCGGTGGAAAAATTTGGAAGCTTAGATGTAGTGATTGCCAATGCAGGCATTACCTTGTTTGGAGATTTTTTCACGTATTCTCCTGAATCATTTTTTAGGGTAATGCAGGTCAATCTCGGAGGAACATTTTTTTTGGCACAGGCTGCTTCCAATCAAATGAAAAAACAGCCTAATGGCGGCTCTCTGTTGTTTACATCTTCTGTTACCGGCCACCAGGCCCACAAAGATCTTGCGGCTTATGGAATGAGTAAGGCCGCATTGGAGATGCTTGCAAAAAATTTAGTTATAGAGTTATCACAGCACAAGATCAATGTAAATACAATTGCGCCAGGCGCCACCCTAACAGAGCGAACGTTAAGTGATCCCGAATATGTGGCCACCTGGTCGAGAATTACACCCATTGGAAGGCCGGCCGATGTTAGCGATATTGCAAATGCTGCCTTATTTCTTGTTTCCAATAAGGCAAGACATATTACTGGACAAAGTTTAATTGTTGATGGAGGTTGGACATCCATTAGCCCATCACCCTTTTAAGATCTTTTCTATGAATATATTTAGTGAATTGAAACCAATTCAAGTCCTTCAAAAAACCAGTTTGTTGGGTGAAGGTCCAGTATGGGATCCTATTCAAAATGTTATCTGCTGGGTAGATATTTTAAATGGCATCATTCATCAATATCATCCAGCAACTTCAGTGTATTCAGCAATTCCTGTTCATCAAATGATCGGTTCGTTTGCTGTTTGTAATAATGGAGATTTTATTGCAGGCCTCCACCATGGCTTTGCTTTTATCAGTAGAGCGGAAGGGAAAGTTCAAATGATTGTAGATCCTGAATCTGACATACCTACCAATCGATTTAATGACGGAAAATGTGACCCTGTTGGTAGATTTTGGGCAGGAACGATGGCGATTTCAGAATTGTTGCATCAAGGAAATGTGTATGTGTTGGATAGGGATTTAAAATGTAGAAAGCAGATTGAAAATGTTTCGATTTCAAATGGATTAGCCTGGAGCCTAGATCACCAAACACTTTATTATATTGATACATCTAGTTTTGAGGTAGTGGCCTATGACTATAATTTAACCACTGGCGACATCAGTAATAAAAAATCAGTCATAAAAATCAATGTTGAAGCAGATGGTTATCCGGATGGTATGACCATTGATCAAGAGGGGATGCTTTGGATTGGCCATTGGGATGGATGGCAGGTCACTAGATGGAATCCACTGACAGGTGAAAAATTGGGCAGTATTAAAGTGCCCGCGGGAAGAGTAACTTCTTGTACATTCGGAGGCGAAAATTTGGATGACCTTTATATCACTACCGCTAGGGTAGGTCTTACTGAGGAAGCATTGGCACTACAGCCATTGGCGGGCGAGCTTTTTGTGGTAAAAAATTGTGGATTCAAAGGTTTGCCCGCATTTGAATTTGTTGTGTAAAATGGGTAGTTCTGCTATCTTATTTTGAGCTGCTAGCTTTTTCATCAAACAGTTTGCCTAGTTTTTTTATGGCCAGTATTTGTTTAATCAAATAGAATAGGGTACTCCAAACTCCTACGATGATTGAAATGGCAATCAGTAATAACCAAATGGGAGCTCTGTTTCCGGTTGACCATAGTGCACGTTTCAGAAAAACACTTTGCGTATGAACTGCTTTTCCCCATGGTACTGATTTTCCAATGGTCAGGTTTCCATAGTTGTCATTATCTTCTATTTTGGCTACCAACAATAGATTACCTTTTTCATCTCCAGGCATTGCCTCGCGTTTAAATTCTACACTGGCTATTCCACTTGAATCAGCCGTATAAGTTTCTGCATCGCCCACTGTTAAATCTCCGAGCATCCTTTTTATACCGAGCTTCATAGGTGCTTGTAGCGTATATATCACTTTTAATGTTTCAGAGCTTCCTTTTATTCCAACGTTATATTATTAAATTAAAACAATTGTCAACTTTACAAATAATATTATATTTGCCTTAATATTTCATTGCTATAATATGAGTAAACAATATGTAATAGGTGTCGATTTCGGAACAGACTCCGTTCGCTCTATTATTGTGAATGCCGCCAACGGTAATGAGGTTGCTGCAGCTGTATTCAATTATCCTCGGTGGAGAGATGGGTTATATTGCGATGCCTCAATCAATCAATTTCGTCAGCATCCCTTAGATTATATAGAAGGTTTGGAAAGCACCATTAAAAGTTGTTTGCAGCAGGTGGGATCTGAAGTAGCTGCTACTATTAAAGCAATATCTGTAGACACGACCGGTTCAACCCCAGTAGCGGTGGATGAAACGGGAGTACCACTGGCATTGTTACCCGCTTTTGAGGAAAACCCCCACGCAATGTTTGTACTGTGGAAAGACCATACCGCAACCGGAGAAGCAGCCGAAATAAATGCTCATGCGCAAAAATTCGAAACCAATTACCTGCAGTTTGTAGGGGGTATTTATTCATCTGAATGGTATTGGGCCAAGTTACTTCGTATTTTGCGGGCCGACCATCGGGTGTCGGAAGCTATCTATTCATGGGTAGAGCATTGTGACTGGATTCCATTTTTGCTTTCAGGGGGCACTGATGCTAAACACCTTAAAAGGGGTGTTTGTAGCGCAGGGCACAAAGCATTGTGGAGCGCAGAATACGACGGTTTACCTCCCGATGAATTCTTTTCAACGCTTGATCCTTTACTGAAGGGTTTTTCCAACAAATTATTTAAAAAAACCTATACCGCCGATCAGTCAGTCGGTAATTTATCGGCTGATTGGGCACTTCGGTTGGGGCTTTCATCAACTGTGGTAATTGGCGTGGGTGCTTTTGATGCGCATATGGGAGCCGTTGGTGGACAGATAGAAGCATATCATTTAAGTAAGGTAATGGGTACTTCCACCTGCGATATGTTGGTAGCGCCAATGAACGAAGTGGAAGGTAAATTGATAAAGGGAATTTGTGGGCAGGTACCCGGTTCCGTTATACCCGGTATGATGGGAATGGAAGCTGGACAGTCTGCATTTGGAGATGCCTATGCCTGGTTCAAAAATATACTGACTTGGCCCTTGCAAAAAATATTGCCAAAATCAACCCTCATTGATGCCAATACTGCTGCCAATTTAATTGAAGAAGTAGCTGACCAAATTATTTTTGAATTGAGTGAACAGGCTGCATTGATTGACTTGGATGACCATTGCGAATTGGCACTGGACTGGTTTAACGGCCGTCGTACACCGGATGCCAATCAATTATTAAAGGGAGCCATTGCTGGCCTGAGCCTTGGAACTGACGCACCTAAAATATTCAGAGCCATTGCAGAATCAACTTGTTTTGGTGCAAAAGCTATCGTAAATCGATTTAATGAGCAGGGCGTTCCTGTCAAGGGCTTAATTGGTATTGGAGGGGTAGCGAAAAAATCTCCTTTCATTATGCAGATGATGGCTGATGTGATAGGCATGCCGATCCGCATTCACAAATCCGAGCAGACCTGTGCATTGGGTGCTGCCATGTTTGCCGCAACAGCTGCTGGTATTTACGAAAAGGTAGAAGATGCAATGATCGCCATGGGACAGGGATTTGATGCAACGTATTTCCCCAATCCAGCTCGGGTGGAGATATACAAAAAACGGTTCGAACGTTATCAGCAGTTGGGGCTTTTTATTGAAGAGGGGGTTTAGGGTTTTGAGGTTAAAGGTTTAGGGGTTTAGGGTTTAGAAGTTTAGGGTTTACAAGTTTAGGGTTTAGAGGTTTAGATGTTTAGGGTTTAGATGTTTAGGGTTTAGAGTTTAGGGTTGTATTTTAATTATGACCTTACGCATAAAACTACCTGAATTAAAATGGGTAGTAGTCTGCTTATAGTAGATGTTTGGTGAAAATTAATTGTTGGATTGGAAAATGGGTATTGATTATTCGGTTTTTATAAATTAACCTATTGTAATTCATTTATATGAGTAAATACGATGATATAAGACAATCGGCTTACGAATCCAATATGCAATTGCCCAAATTGGGGTTGGTACTTTTTACATTTGGAAATGTAAGTGCCGCTGATAGGGCTAAAGCTGTGTTTGCAATAAAACCCAGCGGAGTTCCTTATGAAGATTTATCTCCTGCTAAAATGGTTATTGTTGATTTTGAGGGAAAAACGGTTGAGGGCGATCTTCGGCCTTCTTCTGATACACTTACCCATGCAGTGTTGTATAAACATTGGGAGAAAATAGGAGGTATCGTGCATACGCATTCTACTTACGCTACTGCATGGGCGCAGAGCCAGCGATCCATTCCAATTTTTGGAACTACTCATGCAGACCACAACACCGTTGACATCCCTTGTGCAGCTCCTATGAGTGATGAAATGATAAAAGGCAATTATGAGTACCAAACTGGCTTTCAGATAATGAATGAGTTAAAGCAGCGAGGGCTAAGTTATGAGGAGATAGAAATGATACTAGTGGGTAACCATGCACCATTTACCTGGGGTAAAACTCCGGAAAAAGCAGTGTATAATAGTGCCGTTTTGGAATCAATTGCACAAATGGCTTTGCTTACAGAACAGATTAACCCCAAAGCTCCACGATTGCAGGATTCGTTGATAAAAAAACACTTTGAACGTAAGCATGGACCGGATAGTTATTATGGACAATAAAGCTAAATATTGGATTTGTTATTTTATAAATTTCGAAAGAAGTATTGATTAAAATGATTGGAAAAATAATTGTTGATTAAATTTAAAAAATAACGTTTTGGAAAATTTGAAAGCATTAGAAGTATGGTTTGTAACTGGAAGTCAGTCTTTGTATGGAGAAGAAACATTGCGGCAAGTAGCGGAACATTCCAAAACAATTGCCGGATCGTTCAATGATGCTTCACAAATTCCAGTGAAGGTAATTTATAAGCCTACAGTAAAAAGTACAGAAGAGATTTATAGTATTTGCATGGAAGCCAATACTACCAAAAACTGCATTGGCATTGTAGCTTGGATGCATACTTTTTCCCCTGCAAAAATGTGGATCAGCGGATTAAAGATTTTGCAAAAACCTTTATGCCATTTACATACACAGTTTAACCGAGATATCCCTTGGAACGATATTGACATGGATTTCATGAATCTGAATCAGAGCGCACATGGCGATCGTGAATTTGGTTTTATGGTAAGTAGAATGAGGATGAATCGCAAGGTGGTGGTGGGGCATTGGCAAGATCCGGAGGTATTAGCAGAATTGAATACCTGGTCTCGTGCTGCTGCAGGATGGAACGATTGGCAGGGTGCAAAATTTGTTCGCTTTGGCGACAATATGCGTTTTGTAGCAGTAACCGATGGAGATAAGGTAGAAGCAGAATATAAATTTGGCTATGCAGTGAATACACATGGCATTGGTGATCTGGTTGCAGTAATTGATCAAACCAGTGATGCAGCCATTGATCTGTTGATTAGCGAATATGAAGACCAGTATACTTTAGTTCAGTCATTGAAAAAAGGAGGTGCGCAATACAGTTCTTTGAGAGATGCTGCAAAGATTGAAATTGGAATGCGTGCTTTTTTGGAGGCGGGAGATTATAAAGGTTTTACCGATACTTTTGAAGACTTGCATGGAATGACTCAACTACCAGGGATCGCTTCACAGCGCCTGATGGCAAGTGGTTATGGATTTGCTGGTGAGGGTGATTGGAAGACAGCTACACTGGTTCGGGCCATGAAAGTAATGGGTAGTGGCCTTGAGGGAGGCAATTCATTTATGGAAGATTATACCTATCATTTTGACCCTTCCAATCCGATGGTGTTGGGTTCTCATATGTTAGAAATCTGTCCCTCTATTGCACAGGGTAAACCCTCTTGTCAGATTCATCCGTTGGGTATTGGAGGCAAGGCGGATCCTGTTCGACTTGTATTCAATGCTGCAGCTGGTCCGGCAATCAATGCATCACTCATTGATATGGGTAATCGTTTTCGTTTACTCGTTAACGAGGTAGAGGCAGTTGCTCCAATGCATGATTTACCCAAGCTACCGGTAGCACGGGTTTTATGGAAACCTTATCCTGATATGAAAACAGGTTGCGCGGCATGGATTTTGGCAGGAGGTGCACATCACACCGGCTATAGCCAAAGCTTGACGGCTGAAAATATGCTGGACTTTGCAGAAATGGCAAATATCGAATTTGCTTTAATAGGAAAGAATACCAATTTGTACCAGTTTAAAAATGAGTTGCGCTGGAACGAGGTGTATTACCAGATCAATAAATAAATAACTAGAATTTTGCGATTATAAATTTATAATAAAATATGAATAGTTGCTCACTTTGCATTATAGCAAATTTTGGGACTTAAATAAATCAGTATAAATGAAAAGGTATTCACAACAGAAGCGGTTGCTTTTTGCGGTAGATTGTATGATTTTTGGCTATGATGGGCAGGAGTTAAAGTTAATGGTGATTCAAAGAAGTTTTTCACCTTTTAAAGGCGATTGGAGTTTGGTGGGAGGCTTTGTGGAAGAAAAAGAAAGTGCAGAAGATGCTGCAAAAAGAATTTTGAAGCAATTGACTGGATTGGATGGATTGTACATGGAGCAGTTGCACGCATTTTCTGCAGTAGACCGAGATACGGTAGAACGTACTATTTCGATCGCTTACTTTGCTTTGATTGATATTCAGCAATATAAAAAACAGTTCAATGAAGATTTCCATCCTTCATGGGTATCAATCAATAAACTTCCAAAGCTTATTTTTGATCATACTGAAATTGTGGAATTAGCCAAAAAGAAGTTACGCTATAACGCTGCCCTTCATCCATTGTTATTTGAATTGCTGCCAGCCAAATTCACAATGCCTCAGTTGCAGCATTTGTACCAGTGTGTGTACAACACAGAATTTGATAAGGGTAATTTCAGTCGCAAAATTTTGTCTACTAAATTGTTGATGAAATTAAAGGAAAAGGATAAGCAGGGTTCAAAAAAAGGCGCCTTTTATTATAAAGTGGATACTAAAAAATACACGGCATCCTTTAATTCTTTTTTGAATTTGGTGCCTGCACAAAATGGATGGAAAGCGTAAACTTAGAATATTTACTTTTTAAATTGCCAAAAAAATATAATTACATGAATGCCGATTTTAAAAATAACAGACCATTGAAATTCTCTTATGTAATTTCTCTTTTTATTATAAACGTTACTTAATAAAAAATATCATGCGTAAAAATTATCGTTGGGGGATTTTAGGTGCTGGTAGGATTGCAGACAAATTCTGCACTGCACTCAATTTTGTAGATGGAGCTGAATTGTATGCTGTAGCTTCTCGCGATAAAGATAGAGCGAAGGAGTATGCCAATAAATTCAATGCTTCAAAGTGGTATGATAATTATAATGAGTTAATCAATGATGAAAATGTTGACATTGTTTATATCGCCACTCCCAATGTTTTTCACCATGAGCTTGCTATGGCTTGTATGCAACAAAAGAAAGCTGTTTTATGCGAAAAGCCCCTTTCTATCAATTACCGACTATCAAAGCAAATGGTAGAGCAGGCAAAGGAAAGTCATGTTTTTTTGATGGAAGGGATGTGGACTTCCTGTATGCCATTTATTGAGAAAATTCAGCAATTAATAAAAGAGGATGTGATCGGTGTTCCTCAATATGTGGAAGCAGATTTTGGTTTCACGGCTCCGGTTGATTTCGAAAGTAGGTTATTCAGCAAAGCGCTAGGAGGTGGGTCTTTACTAGATATAGGCATTTATCCTATTTTTTTAGCCACGCTAATTTTAGGGGAGCCATCTGCTATACAATCTGTTACAAAATTGACTGCTACTGGGGTGGATGAATATTGTAATCTTGTATTTCAATATCCTCAGGGCCAAACGGCACACCTATTATCGACTATCAGTTTTAGTACAGCCATCGAAGCCGCAATCAGTGGTGCTAAGGGAAGGATTGTAATTGAAAATCCATGGTTTAAAGCCACTGAATTATCGGTAATATTAAATGATGGTACGAAGCAGCAGTACTCGATACCACATGCAAGCAATGGATTTGAACACGAAATAAAAGAAGTGATGCATTGTCTGGATAACGGTTTGTTGCAGAGTGAACGGATGCCGCATCATTTAACATTATCTGTCAGTAAAATAATGGAGGAAGTGTTGAGTAAGGCTGGTGTTATTTTTTGATGAATTGTGACGCAGAGAAGGGGTTATAAAATAGAAATCATAACCTTTTTAGGTTTTGTATTGTTTTTTAATATCTTTAGGCTTCATATTAAGTAAAAATCAATTATAAATTTTAATTAATCAATTTTTAAATTTCAATTATGAAGAGAATAACCTTGCTTGGTATGTTTATTGCCACTATTTTTGCATTCTTAATTACTTCCTGTAACAACACCACCACTAATAAAATGGAAAAAAGTAAAGGAATAACAAGTTCTTCCTTTGGAACTGCAGATGGAAAAGAAGTTTTTCTTTACACACTTATCAATTCGAAGGGTACTCAGATCACCATTACCAATTTTGGAGGTATTGTAACATCATGGGTTTCTGCAGACAGAAATAATATTAAATCCAGCATCGTTTTAGGCTATGATAGTCTTTCAGGATACCTTGCTACCCATCCCTATTTTGGCGCCATCGTTGGCCGTTATGGCAATCGCATTGCTAAAGGGAAATTTTCCATCGATAGTGTAGCGTATACATTGGCAATCAATAATGTCCCTAACCATTTGCATGGAGGTCTAAAGGGATTTGATAAATCAGTATGGGAGCCCACCGTTGAAAATGACTCAGTTCCTTCCTTGATGTTGAGTTATTTAAGTAAGGATGGTGAAGAGGGATATCCAGGTAATTTAAAAGTAGATGTTCACTACACATTAACGGATGAGGATGAATTGAAAATTGAGTATAATGCCACTACAGATAAAAAAACGGTGATTAATCTTACCAATCATAGCTATTTTAATTTAACCGGGGATGTTACCAATAATATCCTAGATCATGAATTACAAATCGACGCAGACCATATCACCTCTGTTGACTCTACACTTATTCCAACTGGAGATATTACTCCCGTAAAAGGAACTCCATATGATTTTACTCAACCAGCCAAAATTGGATTACGCATTGATTCTGTCAAAGGAGGATATGATCACAATTATGTGTTCAATAAAACAGATGCCAGTCTAACAAAAGTAATAACCGTATCCGAAGAAAAATCAGGCAGGGTGCTAGAAGTATTCACTACTGAGCCGGGTGTTCAGTTTTACACCGGAAATTTCCTGGATGGAAAATTAAAAACCAGCGAGGGAAAGTCGATTGGTCAACATGCTGCTCTTTGTCTTGAAACGCAACATTTTCCTAATTCACCCAATGAGCCTTCATTTCCTACAACCATTTTATTACCTGGTCAAAAATACCATACCGTTACCGTTTACAAACTTTCAGTTAATAAATAATTCAATAGCATTCACCAATCAAATAAAATTATGAAATTTTTTATCGACACGGCCAATTTAGCAGATATTCGCGAAGCCAATGAATTAGGTATTTTGGATGGGGTTACCACCAATCCGTCTTTAATGGCAAAGGAAAATATTAAGGGCGAAGCGGCTATAGCCAACCATTACAAAACTATTTGTGATATTGTAGACGGAGATATTAGTGCTGAAGTATTGGGAACAGAATTTTCAGTGATAGTGGAAGAGGGGAAAAAGCTAGCTGCCATTCATCCTAACATTGTGGTAAAGGTGCCGATGATAAAAGATGGTATCAAAGCAATCAAATGGTTTACCGATAATGGTATTAAAACTAACTGTACCCTAGTGTTTAGCGCAGGGCAGGCCATATTAGCTGCAAAAGCAGGAGCTACCTACGTATCTCCTTTCATCGGTCGCATTGATGATAGCGGATGGGATGGCGTTCAGTTGATTTCACAGATTAGTAACATTTACAACATACAAGGATTTGAGACAGAAATATTAGCAGCGTCTATTCGTAATGGTAATCATATCATTGAATGTGCCGAAGCTGGTGCCGATGTATGTACCTGTCCGCTTTCTTCTATCCTTGCACTTTTAAAACATCCATTAACTGATCTTGGATTAAAGCAATTTTTAGCAGATGCTGAAAAAATGAAATAAATTATTTTTTATTGATTGATTAATTCTCCCTCTCATTCTGTTGTAAATCGGGTTGGTTTAATGACCCCTTGGTTATCAATCTTAGTGTAGAGAATTTACTTGTTAAGTTGCCATCTTGTCCTGAAGCTTGTCAAAAACTATTTGGAACTAGAAGGTGAATTTGCTAGTTAGTCTCAATAAAGCCCTGAAATTATCCGCTTTTATAAAAGGAGTAACGAGGTAGAGATGTTTAATATTATCAAGTATATTCATGAAAATGGATCTCCAAAAAACACTGCTTTGGAAAACTATTTTCGAAAAGACAGTTGTGATGGGATAAGTAAATTGAGATGCAAATAAAGCACCAAAATATTATAATGGTACTGATGATTTCGTTCGATTAGTTAGAAAGACTAGACCTTTACTCGCTCGTTGAAAATGGCTCAAAATATTGCAGCATATTTTTCTAAAAGTTGGAAAGCGTATCAAAAAATCAGATTTTAAAATGCATTTCCAAAGTACTGTTGAATAAAACTTCTCAGAATATGGATTGCCGATTTTTTTTGTTCATCTATTATAATTATTCCAAGCAAGTTGCCCCAAAACAGCGTTTGTATATGGTTCTTACAAAATTATAAGGCTAATTACTTCATTTTAATTGTCAATATTTTAAAATGAGTATCTTTAAGGGTCAATAAAATCCAGAATTTCGGAATTTCAGTAAAAAGTAATACCAGGATTTATTTTAAAAATTGCAGGTTTTATTTGGGACGGGTAGAGCTGAAATTTAAACATATTATGTGTCCTCGACTCGTTATTTTATAACTTGCGTAAAGTAAAATCATATTTCCTTAAACTTCTCAGTGAGTCTTTTTTAACCTGAAAAACCTTCGATATAGATGATCAAACCGTTTTTAATCAGTAAATACCTAGGACCTGTTTTTTTTATGACATTAGTCAAGAACAAAGTAACTGCCTTTTTAAAAATAATTACGCTTACTTGTTTTTTTTCCATCCCTTTTATACTTTTTTCGCAAGTAAAAATTAAGGATAGCGTATTAGCTGAGGTCACCATCGCTACTGCTATCAATTATGCATTAACGCACCAGCCTGCTATTCAGCAGTCATTAATAGATCAGCAAATTGTAGGGGCTACTATCAAAAGTAAGCTTTCAGAAATGTTTCCACAGGTTAACCTGAATTATAGCTTGCAGTACAATTTAATTAGACCAATCTCCGTGATAGGGGGTAATCCCGTTCAATTAGGAGTTAATAATTCATCGGTAGGACAGTTTACATTTTCACAGACGATATTTAATAAAGATGTTTTACTTGCTAGAAGAACACAGAAAGATATTAAGCAACAATCTACTTTGGCCACTAGTAGCGCTAAAATTGACCTTGCCGCAGATGTGTCCAAAGCATTTTATGATATTATGGCTACTATTCAACAGATAAAAATTGCGGGTGAAAATATTTTGAGAATCCAGCAAAGTTTAAAAGATGCCGTCAGTCAATACCAATCGGGGGCCGCGGATAAAATTGATTTTAAAAGAGCTACCATATCGCTAAACAGTTCAGTCTCCGCCAAAAATAGTTATGAAGCCATCTTAAAGGCTAAAATCGTTGTACTTAAAACGCTTATGGGTTTTCCAGAAACTGAAAATTTGAAAATTGTTTTTGATACGACTCAAATGGAGAAAGAAATTTTGTTGGACACATTACAAACTCCAGACTTCACTAATAGGATTGAATATCGCCTGTTGGAAACTCAGAAAAGGCTTCTGCAATACAATGTAAACTATTACCAATGGAGTTATCTACCTTCACTCTCAGCCAATGCAGCTTATAATCTTTCATACCAAAGTGACCAATTTTATAAACTTTACCTTAATAATTTTCCTAATTCTTTTGCTTCTTTTAATTTGGTTTTCCCACTTTTACAAGGTGGAAAAAGAAGGGCAAATAAAAATTCGGCGGCATTATACTTACAGAGGAATAAGCAGGATCTCATTCAATTGGAAAATAGGGTTAATTCCGGTTATGCACTTGCGTTGGCTGTTTATAAGGTCAATATGCAAAATTATCTTTCCTTGAAGGAAAATCTTTTACTTGCTAGGGAAGTGTATGATGTTATTCAATTGCAGTATCGTTCCGGTATTAAAACTTATTTAGAAGTAATTACGGCCGAGGCTGATTTGCGTTCCACCCAAATTAATTATTTTACTGCAATGTATCAGCTGCTGGCAAGTAAAATAGATGTACAAAAATCATTAGGACAAATCAATTACTAAACAATTACGCTACTATTAATTTCTATTTTTATGCATATTCTAAGATTGATCAAAAAATGTTGGGTAATTGTCTTTTTTGTTTTTACAGCTTGTAATACACAAATCACTACTGTCCAAAATCCAATTCTTCCAGTTAAGGTTACCCTACTTGAAGTGAGTTCTTCGGAAGTACTTTATTTTGATAACTTTCCAGCAACCCTTATACCATTGAATCAAATAGAGTTGCGCCCACAGGTGACAGGTTTTATTACAGCGGTTCATTTTAAGGACGGTGATAGGGTAAAAAAGGAGCAACTTTTATATGAAATTGATGCCCAGTTGTATTCGGCTAATCACCGTCAGGCAATTGCAGGTTTGAAAGTGCAGGAAGCCAATTTTAACAAAGCTCAAAAGGATGTCAATCGGTATCATCAACTCGACCTCAGCGATGCAGTTGCCAAGCAGTTGGTAGATAATGCAGAAGCCGCTTTGGAAATTGCAAAACGACAAGTGGAGGCTTCTCAAGCAAATATTCAGGCAGTGCAGACAGGTTTGAAGTACACTAAGGTTTTTGCTCCCTTTGAAGGGGTAATTGGCATATCGTTGGTGAAGCCCGGAGCTTCTGTAACAGCCGGACAAACTTTGTTGAATGTAATTTCATCCGATCAGGATTTGGGGGTTGATTTTAATGTTGACCAAAAGGAAATTTATCGTTTTACGGGTTTGCTAGCTAAAAGTAATCAGCTAGGAGATTCAACCTTTACCCTGTCATTTGGTAATGACGTTTACGCTTTTCCTGGAAAAGTTGAGTTTATCGATAGGGCAGTCAATGCTCAGACTGGGAGTATTAAGGTAAGGCTCATTTTCCCCAATCCGAATAAATTGCTAATTGCTGGAATGACTGGTACCATTAGGGTTAGAAATGACGGATTTGGGCAGGCGGTTGTAATTCCGTATAAGGCAGTGACGGAGCAATTGGGTGAATATTTCGTGTATGTTTCCAGTGACAGTAACACCGTTTCACAAAGAAAGGTTTCATTGGGAAAGTTAATTGGAACCGTTGTGGTTGTTAATAATGGGTTACAAACTGGTGAAAAGATAGTGGTGGAGGGAATACAGAATTTAAAAGAAGGAGCCAAGATAGTAACCAGCGAAAAGAAAACAAATTAATTGTAAACCATACAATGGCTAATAGTAGCGGTTGTTAAAGAAATGTCAGAATGATAGCAGATACTTTTATAAGAAGACCCATCACTGCAATAGTTATTTCGATAGTAATTGTGCTGGTAGGACTTATTGCCCTTAAGTCTTTGTCTATTGCCCAATATCCAGAAATTACACCACCTACAGTATCCATTACAGGAAATTTCACCGGAGCTGATGCCAAAACGGTTGAGCAAACAACTACCACTCCAATAGAAACACAGGTAAATGGGGTACCGGGAATGACCTATATTACTAGTAACAGTGCTTCAAATGGCCAAAGTTCTATCAATGTGAACTTTGAAATTGGAACAGATCCCAATATTGCTGCCATGGATGTTCAAAATAGGGTGTCTATCGCTCAACCTTCTCTTCCAGATGCTGTTAAGCGTCTTGGATTAACGGTTCGCAAACGTATTCCAAGTATTATGGTAGCGCTAGCATTTTATTCTCCTAATGGAACCCATGATGCCAATTTTATAGGAAATTATGCCAATATTTATGTTAAAGATGCTTTGCAGCGGGTAAAGGGAGTTGGTGATATCGTAACTAGGGCTGATGACTTTGGAATGCGTATCTGGCTTAATCCTGGTAAATTGGCGAATTTTGGTATGACAACCACTGATATTACGGCAGCTTTAGTAGAGCAAAATCTACAAGTAGCAGCGGGGGTTGTAGGCGGTAACCCGCAACCAGCTGCTCAAACTTTTGAGTACAGCGTGCTAACCAATAGCCGCATCAATACCAAAGCCCAATTTGAGCAAATCATTGTCAGAACAATACCTGCGACCGGAGCCATTGTATACCTTAAAGATGTTGCCAGGGTTGAATTGGGGAAATTTGATTATGGATCAAATGCTTTTGTTAATGGTAAACCAGCAGCCTTTGTTATGGTCTATCAGGCACCGGGGGCAAATGCCATGGAAACCTATGATGGGATTAATAAAACCCTAGCAGAACTTAAAAAGAATTTTCCTAGGGATATTGATTATTTGGTCCCATTGGAATCAGTTTCTGTTGTAAAAGTTTCGATAGAGGAAGTTTTGAAAACCTTATCGGAGGCTTTTTTATTAGTAGTAATCGTTGTATTTCTTTTTTTGCAAAACTGGAGGGCTACGCTGATTCCAATTTTGGCAATTCCAGTTTCGCTAATTGGAACTTTCATTTTTTTTGTACCCTTTGGGTTTACTATTAATACCCTCACCCTATTTGCATTTGTTTTGGCCATTGGTATAGTGGTAGATGATGCCATCATAGTGGTAGAGGCAGTGCAACATCATATCGATCATGGAAAGCTAACAGCAAAGGAAGCTACCACGTTGGCTATGAAAGAAATTTCTGGACCAATCATTGCCATCGCATTGATTTTGGCTGCGGTATTTGTTCCGGTGGGATTTTTACCTGGTATTGTAGGGCGCCTCTACCAGCAGTTTGCCATTACCATTGCCGTATCAGTGATCATCTCTGCATTGGTAGCTTTATCGCTTACTCCTGCACTATGTTCCATCATGTTAAAACCCTCAAAAGAAAGATCGGAAAAGTTAGGTTTACTTGATCGATTCTTCGCTTGGTTTAATCGCGGATTTAGCAAAATGAATCTATCATACACCCGGGGGGTAGCCAAGTGGATCAAGGCTTCGCCCTTGGTACTTATTATGATGCTGTGTTTGTTTGTGGGACTCTTCTTTTTGTTTAAAAATAAACCCGCTGGATTTATACCCTCTGAAGATGAAGGACGTTTGTATGTAACCTATGAAATGCCCGAAGCTACATCCACCTTTCGTAGTAAGGAAATGCTGCTAAAATTGATGAAAAGGGTGCAAGCTATTCCTGGGGTTAATATTGTTGGTGGTTTAGCAGGTTATAATATCGTCACGGTATCCAACAAGTCAAATGTGGGCACTTTGTTTGTTAATCTCCACCCGTGGAAAGAGCGTTCTACTAAGGAATTAGCGTTAAAAAATATCATCACTGAAATTCAAAAGCAAACGGCTGATATTAAGGAAGCAAAAATTAAGGCAATTGGTCCCCCCGCTATACCAGGGCTTGGGGCAACTGCAGGTTTTACTTTTGAAATTCAGCAAACTACTGCTATTGGGGATATTCAACAGTTTGAATTGGTGGCTAAACAGTTTTTGACAACTTTGCTGAAGCGTCCAGAAATTGGGACTGCTTATACTTATTTTACGTCCCATACACCTAGTTACCAGGTGGATGTAGATAAAGAAAAGGTAAAAAAAATGGGTGTATCCATGATTGACGTATTTAGCACCATGTCAACATTATTGGGCAGTAATTATGTAAATGATTTTAACCTCTATGGTAGAAATTTCAGGGTAATTGTGCAAGGGGATAGTATCTACCGCTCTTCAGTGGACGAATTACAAAAATATTATGTGCGCAACAGTATGGGTGAAATGATTCCTTTAGGCTCTTTGGTTACAAGCAAGGTTATTGAAAACCCTTCGGTAATTTCCCATTTCAATATCTCTAGGGCAATTGAAATTAACGGTACCCCCAAAGTTGGGTTTAGTAGTGGACAGGCAATTGATGCACTTAGGGAGGTGGCTGCTGAAACACTTCCTGAAGGATATGGCTTTGAATTTTCAGGACTTAGTCGACAGGAAATCAAGGCGGCGGGTAGCTCTTTGAACATATTTCTTATCTCGATCCTTTTTGTATTTCTATTTCTAGCTGCTTTGTATGAAAGCTGGTCGGTGCCCTTTTCAGTTTTATTGGCGGTACCCATTGGGGCATTTGGCGCTATCCTTACCTTGACATTACTACCTAGTTTGACTAATAATGTATATGCGCAAATTGGTCTCATCACTTTAATTGGACTTGCTGCTAAAAATGCTATTCTTATCGTAGAGTTTGCAAAAGAAAGGGTGGATAGGGGGGGTGAAATCATACCGGCTACCTTACAAGCAGTAGCACTTCGCTTGCTTCCAATTATAATGACTTCCATGGCCTTTATCCTAGGAGTAATTCCGCTGATGCTTGCAACGGGCGCTGCGGCAGAATCTCGGAAAACCATTGGCTGGACTGTATTCGGCGGGATGTTGTTTGCGACCACACTTGCGATTTTCGTCGTTCCAGTTCTTTTTGTGTTGATCACCAAATTATCAAAACCTACAAAAACCAACTTACAGGATAAGCAGGAGGAATAATATTCTTTAAATTTTCACTTAATCTTAGATGATTTTAGTGCTAATAATTCCTTTTGAATACTTTTTTAATTGTTTGAATCATTTTAGATTTATCGAATAATATTAGTAGTTAATTATTTCTCGGCGACTGCTTTTTATTAAAGTAGTCGCTATTTAAAATAGCAATGAAGTCGATCAGTACATAATTATAGAATGTCTCTAAAACAACCATCTCCTATTTTTCAATAACCATTTATTTTTACTAGTTATACTATTAAAAACTTATTCCTATTTTAGGGGTAATTAGATATTGAATAAAAAATCAACTTGTTTACTGACTACCGATATTTTAATTTAAAATATTTTTTAAGAATCCATAAGGAACTAGAGTCAAAATGAGTGTATTGCTAGGCATCAAAATTTCTTTGTACTTTCATATCCAATTAAATCTTTAATTTATGAAAGCTTTCACCCTCTTGCTTTTTACTGTATTTTTTACAAGTATGGTTACTGCTCAAAAAAAGCCCGTCGAGCTAACTACAACGTTTACGGGTAATACGGCTCCGGGCACTTATTTTTCGAGTGTAAAGTGGCGTAATATCGGTCCTTTTCGGGG
>JBIKOV010000146.1:0-8221 GCA_044357815.1 Ferruginibacter sp.
GCCTTTATTAGAAGATGCTACTTCCAACTTTGCAGATGCATCGGGCGTAGTGGTGCCAATGCCGGTTTGAGCTGTTGCAAAAACTGCAATAAATAAAGAAAATACGATTGAATAAAATTGCTTCATGTTATATGAGTACTAATAAAAATCTAATTTATCCGGTCTATTTAAAAGTTGATTTCAGTTTTTTAAATTATAAGAGCCTTTCGATAGAGATGAAATTGTTATTATGACCGAACCCTATCATCATTATTACTCTATACATTCTGCTATTTGTTTTATCTAAAATATTGTATTGTGCACCATCGCCTTCTGTTCCAAAACCCCAAGTATATTGTGCAGAGGTATTTGTTGTAGTTACTGATACATTATTCGAAGAACCACCACTACCACCACCAGTATATCCATACCATCCAGACACGTTAGCTGTAAACGGGTTATTAACTGCAGCTATAACCAATGATCGTGTAGTGGTAGAAATAGTAACTTTTAAGTTTTCCATTTGAATAAATGTTCCCGCATTTACAAATCCAGAAACTTTTGTTGCAACGCTTCCAGTAGGATCAGTTAAATTTATTTTTCCGGTTACATTTACATTGCCATTAACATCCAACTTAGCGGCAGGGGTATTTGTTCCTATCCCAACACTCCCTGTTGTATTATACGTATTGTTACCTGAGAGTACCCATGGATTCACAATGGCAGAGGAACCAATTTGTTGAATAGATGCCCAAGTACTTGAATAATTTGCAGCCGCATTTGGAGCATATGCACCTACAGACCCACTGACGCTTAAAATTCTTAAATAAACGGTTGTATTAGATGTTGGCGTGTAAAACACAACTGCTTTATCCTGTGGCGCATCTGAATATCCATAACCATTTTTCATAATCACTCCAATACTTCCACCTGAGATTAATGTGTTTGAATTATCAACCCATCCATAATAGGCATAACCGGAAGCCGATGTAACCGCTCCACCCAATGAAGCCTCTAATTTATAAGTTTTATTAGCAACTAAATTAAAACCACCACTCGTTAATGTAATGCCCGCACCTGAAGAAACATTAAAATTTAAATTACTTGCTGACGACAAACTTTGATTCGCTGATAAAGTAGCTTGAACATAATCTACACTCTGTCCATTCACTGCCGTACTTCCAGAAATCACTTGAACATCAAACCATGGATAAGAACCTTTAACATCAAAATCACTATTGGCACCTAGTTGAGTAGCAGTAGAAATTTTAAGAATTCTAAATGATACAATCGTTGAACTTGTAGTTGTAATAATAACTTCGGACAATCCTCCAGTGGCACCATAACCAGCAGCACTAGCAGGGCTATAGGAAGAAGATGAACTGCCAATATAGGCTGAAGCTGTTTCATTGTACCAAGCAAATTGAGGTCTTGAATCCGAACCCGAAGTTTGATAGTTTGGCACCTGTGCAATTAATCTATAAGTTCTACCAGCAGCCAAAGTAATTTGTCCAGTACTTGTATTTAAAGAAATTTCCTGTCCAGAATTATTATCCGTTTGCGTAAATATTATTGCACCATCATTAGCGAGACCAGTTGTTTGAGCTGCTGCTCTTGACCCTCTCATAAAAGAAGCACTCACTCCAGAACCTTGTGCCGTTGCAATGGTAGCCCAACTAGTTCCATTCCAATAATAATACCCAGCAACGAGTCCGGCATTATTACCAGTATTGTAAACTAATAACCCAGTTGCAGGACTTGGGATTGTAGAATTATCGGTGCCACTTGTTAAAGTTACACGTGGTGGTAAAAAACCTTTATCAGTTGAGTATACATCTAGCTTAGCTGATGCATCAGGCATGGAAGTTCCAATCCCTGTTTGAGCAGCAAGCAAATTTACTGTGAAAATAAAAAACAATAATATAGTTAGTTGCTTCATTTAAGTTGATATAAATATAAATTTTATAGTATCTATTTAATTAAAAAATATTTGTCTTTGTTACAAGAGTCTTTCTATACAAATGAAGTTTTTAAGGAAACTAGCTTGTATAATTAATGTTATACGATAGACTCTCCCATTTACAGCATCTGTTAAATGATAAACTATAGTATCTCCTTCTAAAAAACCCCATCCAAAAAGAGATCCACTATAGGTAGTTGTAAATGGACCAGTAGTATTAGTTCGATTTCCATTAAGTCCTCCATTTTCATAAATACCTTGATAATACAAATTCAATGTTCCGGAAACAGTAGCAATTTCCAATCCTCTATGACTTCCAGAGGTAGTAACTCTTGCCTTTATGTTATCAAGCGTAATGGGAATTCCTGCATCAACCCACCCAGCAATTTTTACCGGCACATTCCCGGATGGATCCGTTAAATTAATTTTACCCGTTACATTTACATTGCCTGTAACATCCAAAGTAGTTGCAGGTGCATTCGTACCAATGCCAACATTACCAGTTGTATTAAAAGTATTGGTACCTGACAAGGTCCAAGGATTTATGATTGCAGAGGATCCTATTTGTTGAATGGTTGCAGAAGTATAGCCTGGTCTAGTAATTGCAGTTCCACTTGCATATCCAACATACAACGAAACAGTAGTATTAGTGGTAGGAGTATAAATAACATCCACCACTCCCTGTCCACCTGTAGTGGACGCAAAATTTGCATTAAGTAATTCTGCAGTAGGCCCTAAATTGGTACCAGCAGCATTTCTCCATGTTAAAGCCAATTCATTACTGCCACCAGAACTTGCATCTAGTGTAACATATCCACTAAGCCTATATGTTTTATTGGCAGATAAAGTGAAATTTCCAGTGAAAGCATCGTAAGGAATGTTTCCAGCAATTACAGAATTAAACTTAATACTATTTCCAGTAACTACCGTTTGTGCTCCTGTATTTTGAACATTGACATAATCTACAGTTTGACCAGTTACTGGTAAATTACCTGCCACTTGTTTATAATAAACTCGATCAAAATCTGAACTGTTTCTTATACCCGTCGATGTTACTATTACATTATAGGTTGTACCTGCTTGCAGGTTTATTTCTACCTTACCATTGTATTCAACATGCACGGTATTACTTGCACTAGTTTGTGCGTCTGTTCCTATATCAGTTGTCCCTTGTCTTACTTTAAATGTCATAGTAAAATCGGCGCTATTTGCATAACCACTAGAAGCAAAATCAAAAAGATACCTCCCTGAAACAGGTACCGTAAAGGAATACCCGTTCGTATTTCCAATTTTTCCAGATGCTGTTGAATAGGCTTCTCCATATAATTTTACCAAATTAGAAGAAGTCACTCCATTTCCTGCTGATGAAGTCGTTGCAATAGTTGCCCAATTGGCACCATTCCAATAATAATAACCAGCTTGTAAACCAACTGAACCTAAATTGTAAACCAATAATCCTTCCGCAGGAGAAGCAATGGTCGAGCCGTCTGTAGCACTTGTTAAAGTCACACGCGGTGGCAGAAAACCTTTATTCGTTGAGTATACATCTAGCTTCGCAGAAGCATTAGGCGTAGTAGTACCAATACCTGTTTGAGCAAAGCCAACAATAGCAATGAAAATAAAAAAAAAGTTAAAAAATAGGATTTTAATTTTCATTGTTATCTAATTCTTTTTATTTTCTAATCTTAATAACCGTTGCTGGATATCTATCATACTTTTATTAAGTACTTCTTTCTCTTTAATCAATTTATTGATTTTATTTTCCTGCACTTTTATTATTGAATCCTGTTCTTGAATGGCTTTAATTATGATAGGAGTAATCTTGCCATAATCAACCGTTTGAGGAACTATTTTTCCGTCTTTGTCTACCTCATCTTTTTTTCCAGAAACCAAATAAGGCAGTACTGCTTGTAATTCGTGAGCTTTTACGCCAAACATTCTGGAACTATCTACTTTCCAAGCATAGTCATAGGTTTTGATTTTATTAATCAAGTCTAATCCGCGGAATGATTTGAAATCTGTTTTTAATCTATAATCAGAAGTAGTTGCATAATTAATGGTACTTGCATTTGTTTGAAACACTTGACCAATTGTTGTACCTTGGTTTTGAAATACAAGAAACTCATGCCATCCAGTAGCCCAGTTTTGACTCGTATTTGCATTTAAAATCACCATGCCGTTATTATCAGCGGTAGTACTTTCAATGTATACTGAATTATTATTCCCAGATAATACATGCAATTTAGTTAATGGGGTTGCGGTACCAATACCTACATTACCAGTATTATTATAAGCATTATTACCACTTAACACCCATGGATTTACAATGGCCGATGAGCCTAATTGTTTTACCATAAAATAAGAAGCATTGGGAGAAGCACTAGTACCAAGGTAAGAAGTACTCCCTATTATTCCAGGTCCAGCAGGTCCATAATAATCTAATAAACGCACCCCAACCTGAATATCTGTGGCAGGAGTTACAACTCCTTTCATAGGTGAATTAGCACTTGGATTATAAGTGCCGGCTCCATTTTGAGACATAAATAATCCGCTTGCCAATGCTATTGAATTAGTATAATCATAAATTTGAAATCTTCCTGCTACACCCCCAGTACTCAAAAAAATGGCCAAACTCGACTCTAATTCATATGTTTTATTCGCTTTTAATGTAAATTTATTTCCGCTCCATGCTAGATTCCCTGCAGCAGTTGCATCAAAGGTTATCAATGCTCCACTTGCTAATGAACCTCCATCAGCTCCAGTATACCTTGCTAAACCATATTCAACCGTTTGTCCTGTAACAGGTAAATTGCCTGCAACCATTTTGTAATAGACTCTGTCGTAATCATAGATATTTCTAATCCCAGTTGAACTAACAAAAACATTATAAGTTACCCCAGATTGCAGATTTGCTTCTACCTTTCCATTATACTCGGTATGTATAGTTTGGTTGAAACTTGTTTGTGCATCAGAACCTAAATTACTTGTACCTTGTCTAACATAAAAATTCATTGTAAAACTTTCACTACTGGCATATCCAGCACATGAAAAGTCAAACAAGTATCTACCAGAAACAGGTACCGTAAATGAATATCCATTCGTATTTCCAATTTTACCTGTTGCACTTGAATAAGCTTCTCCATACAACTTTACCAAATCCGTCGAAGCCACTCCATTCCCCGCAGAACTTGCAGTAGCAATGGTTGCCCAGTTAGCACCATTCCAATAATAATAACCGGCTTGCAATCCTACTGACCCTAAATTATATACCAATAAACCTTCGGCAGGTAAAGTAATAGGCGCTGCTACTGTTGCACTTGTTAAAGTTACACGCGGGGGCAAGAACCCTTTATCATTTGAATATACGTCCAATTTTGCAGAAGCATTAGGCGTTGTGGTACCAATGCCGGTTTGTGCATTTGCTTTCAAAGCAAAAACCGAAACCAATAATATATATATTGATACCTTTTTCATAATCTTAATCATTCAACTTCGCTTCTATTTTTAATAACCTTATTTCCATATCAGTTTGCTTCTTTTTTAAAGCTTCAATCTCTGCCTGTTGTGACTGAATTACTTTTAATGATAATGCATGTAAGGCTTGATAGTTTACAGACTTGGTTTGCATGCTGTCATTTGCTATAGAAACAATATCTGGGAATAACGCCTCTACCTCTTGAGCAATTAAGCCATATTGCCTATGCTTATTATCCGATCCGTCGTTCCAATAAAAATTAACTGGCCTTAGCTGTAAATATTTCCCAATTGTTGATTGATCTAAATCAATAATCGTATTCTTTAATCTTCTATCGGATCTTGCTGCCATAGATGAATAATAAATTCCAGCGCAGGCAAAATCATAGGTAATTAAGCCTCCACCCCAACCACTAGGCCAACTTGAAGCGAGTGCCCCCCCTTCACTTGGTATGACTACTCTTGATTGTCCAGACCTATTGATGGTAATAGCATTATTTGCAGCTGTTCCTGTTACGAAATTCCATGTAGTATTCAACACCAATTGATCGGTTGGGTTATTAATACCCATACTATACCCAAATTGAGATGTAATATCAAAACCTAAATAGGGCTTTCCACTACTCAAACCTGCGGTTCTAATTAGTGCAGTTGCATTTGCTGAGCTAGATGCATTATTACTATTGTATACATATATACTTGGACTAGCGGTACTAGAAGGATTATCAGACCCTCCCATAGCATTTGCATTTTGAATATGCAAAGTTGTAGCTGGGCTTGTTGTTCCAATACCCAAATAGCCACTTGTATTTAATCTCATTCTTTCAAATCCTGCAGTATTCCATCTATGCGATAAAATACCAGCATTAGATTCTACACCATATCCCAAGTTATAGGGCTCTGCAACAACATCGGTAGTTGCAAGCCAATGCATATTACTTCCATCTTTACCAAAATAAGTTCTTGAACCGCTGTTAATAATTGAGGTGCTAAATTTCCCAGTTCCCGTTACATCCAATGCTTGAGTGGGTGTTGCCGTATTAATACCTACATTACCAGTATTATCAATTCTTATTCCTTCATTCCCACCATCATTCGAAATATAATTACTATTTAACTGAATATTTTTAGTGGCAGTATGATTGCCTAAATTATCTGCAGTAGTAGAAGTAGTAATTGCAGGATTTAATTTAGTGATGATAAAGTTTGCACCATAATAAAGTCCTCTTGAACCATCTAGGTTAAATAATCTAAAAGTTCTAGTACTAGAGGAGCAGTCAACAATATCTGCCGCAAAAGTACCCCCCCCCCAGTCTGTACTGCCTCCGTTTCCAACTGCCGCATATCCATTATCATTTAAAAAAGAAGCCCAAGTACTAGATCTGTATTCTTGAAGTACCATCAAGTTATAGGTGCTCGCCTGTTGATACGGGAGCGCCCATTCTAATTTAAAAATACCATTGGAAAGCGCGAAACTAGTGTTCGAAGTAACCGTTAAATCACCAGCTGCAATATTATTGAATCTGCTATTCCAGGTGGAAACCACCGTATTTCCACTTGTATTAATTGTGGATCTAAACACGCCTTGATTTTGAACATTACCCACCGTGGTAGACAAACTCACCCACTTTAAACCTGTTCCATCCCAATAATAATAACCAGGTACAACTTCATACGGACTTGAACCTGCAGTAACAGTATTGAAAACCATTAATCCATTTGCAGGATTGGTTATGGGACTTGCAGCATTGGTAGCAGTTAATGCAACACGCGGTGGCAAGAAACCTTTATTGGTAGATGATACTTCCAACTTTGCTGATGCATCTGGAGTAGTCGTACCAATACCTGTTTGTGCATTCACATTTACAAATGCGGCATTCATTAATATTATAAAAAGTATTTTTTTCATTATTCTTTTTTATAGTATAAATTAGAACAATGCCCTAAATGCAATCCAGCTAGTACCATCTGAAATAACTTTTATCCAATTATTGGATGGCTCAATTCCAATGTTTGCACTAGTTGTAGTTAATGCTGAATTGTCCTGAATAATATATTGAGCGCTTGTTGTAGCAATAGCAACGGAAAAAGCACTTAAGTTTTTAATAGTAAACTCCTTTCCAGCAAATCCAACTGCAGTAGGAAGTGTAAATGTTTGTCCCGTTGCTGCAGCAGTTCCCATTATAATATAATTATCATTGACTGTTAAAGTATAGCTAGCAGTTTTAGTAGCTAAAGTAGAAACACCCGTTTGCCATGTTGCATTACCATTTGCATCTGAAACTAATATTTTATTTGCACCAGCCCCCGTTGGAATAGTAACCGTACTGCTAAAAGTAGCAGCACCAGTAGCAGTTACCGCAGCCAATGTAGTTGCCCCATTTACATTTACTGTTGAAGAAAAAGTAGCTGCCCCAATATGCGTCGATGTAGAAGACAATATGGTAGCACCGGTTACGCTCAATGCGCCACCTAAAGTTGTTGCTCCAGTTCCAACTATGAATGTATTAGCACCGCTTATTGAAGTATTGCCGTTAAATATTTTTGCACCTGCTATTGTTTGTGTAGTAGTTAAATCTACAAAGTTTTGAGTAGTAGATCCTGTACCGCCATGGGCAATATCAATGGTAGTTGCACTCCAAGTGCCAGAAGTGATTGTTCCTACGGTCGCTAAATTTGGCAATGATGTCAAGGTAGAATTTGTAGTTGCAGTGATATTTCCAGCAGTCGTTGCTGTGGTAGCATTGCCGGTTGTATTTTGATTCCATGTTGGAATTGTTCCTGTTAATAATGTATAAGGAACTGCGC
>JBIKOV010000147.1:0-8199 GCA_044357815.1 Ferruginibacter sp.
TTGGGCGCCTTGCCTCAGGATACGCCTGCCTTGTATAGCCTCATGAATTATGCCGATATCAAATTGGGTACCTGGTACCCGCAGGGTGGTATGTATCAAATTGTGGAGGCAATGACTAGTCTCGCTAAAGAGCTAGGAGTGAAATTTTATTTTAACCAAGCCGTCACCGAAATTAAAGTTGACGATGGAATCGCCACCCAACTAATTACTCAATCAACGGATGGCTTATCCACCATTCATCAATTTGATGCAGATGTAGTGATTGGAGGAGCCGATTATCATTTCATTGAAACCAATCTGTTATTGCCCAAATATCAGTCGTATACAGCGAAGTACTGGAACAAAAGGGTGATGGCCCCCAGTTCATTGCTGTACTATGTTGGATTGAATAAAAAATTAAGCAATGTTTTACATCATACCTTATTCTTTGATGTTAGTTTTGATGTGCATGGAAAAGAAATTTATACCGATCCAACATGGCCTTCTGCCCCTTTGTTTTATGTGTGTACGCCATCCGTAACAGATTCCACCGTAGCTCCTGAAGGAGGAGAAAATTTATTTTTTCTTATACCGGTAGCAAGTGGTTTGGAAGGGGATACCGAAGCGCTCAGGGATCAGTATTTTGACCAAATTTTAACTCGATTTGAAAACCGAACCGGCCAATCGGTAAGGGATGCGATTGTTTATAAAAAATCCTATTCCGTGAGCGATTTTAAAAAGGATTACCATTCGTTTAAGGGAAATGCATACGGACTTGCCAACACGTTGATGCAAACAGCTGTATTAAAACCCGGCCTGCGCAGCAAAAAAGTAAGTAACCTGTTTTACACCGGTCAATTGACAGTGCCAGGCCCTGGTGTTCCACCCAGTTTAATTAGTGGTGAAGTGGTGGCGAAGGAAATAGTAAAACATTTTGGGTAATAAGTAATTGAAGTAAAATAGGATGGGGGTTATAAAAATTTATTCCATATTTTCCTGTGTTAAAAATTGTAAAAATGTTTGATCTTTTTAATGAATTAAGTCAGCAATGTAGTAAGGCTACCACGGAAAGGTACAGCACTTCATTTAGTAGTGCCATCAAATTATTGCACCCAGATTTGCGCGGCCCTATTTTTAATATTTATGGCTTTGTGCGTTTTGCAGATGAGATTGTAGACACTTTCCATCAATACGATAAGGCGGCATTATTAGCCGAGTTTAAAAAGGATACCTATTCCGCTATTGAAAGGGGTATCAGCCTCAACCCCATCCTGCAAAGTTTTCAGCTCACTGTAAATAAATACGGCATATCCAATGAATTGATCGAGGCTTTTTTTGCCAGTATGGAAATGGATTTGGATAAAACTAGTTACAATAGCCAGGGTTACAAAGCATACATATATGGCAGTGCAGAAGTAGTGGGGCTGATGTGCCTTTATGTATTTTGTGAAGGTGATGCCCTAAGCTATGAAAAGCTTAAGCCTGGCGCTCAATCATTGGGTGCAGCTTTTCAGAAAGTGAATTTTTTAAGGGATGTAAAAGCAGATTTCGAACAACTCAGCAGGACCTATTTTCCGGAGGTGGATTTCAATCATTTTACCCCTTCCATGAAACAACAAATTGAAGAAGACATTGCCATAGATTTTGCAGCTGCCTATGAAGCAATTTTACACTTGCCCGTGAAGGCAAGATTTGGTGTGTATGTTGCCTACAAATATTACTTATCGCTTTTTAGAAAAATAAAAAAGACAAAACCGAATAATATTATGGAACAGCGGATTCGTATCCCCAATTATGGCAAGGCCTTTATTGTTGCCAAAGCAGGTCTGCGTAGCCAGTTAAATATATTATAAACCAACAGTATGGATGTTATCTTAGTAGATGAAAACGACCAGCCGATAGGTACCATGGAAAAAATGGAGGTCCATAAAAAGGCCCTACTACACAGAGCTTTCAGCGTATTTATTTTCAATAACAATGGCGAAATGCTGCTCCAAAAAAGAGCGGCTACAAAATATCATAGTCCTGGTTTATGGACCAATGCCTGCTGTAGTCACCCCCAGCCAGGTTTAGAAACCATTCCCGCTGCCACCAAAAGACTGCAGGAAGAAATGGGCTTTACCACCTCACTCCAAAAAGTATTTGATTTTGTTTATAAGACCAGCTTTGATAATGGACTAACGGAATATGAGTTTGATCATGTGTTGGTGGGTGACTATGACGGAACAATAATCCCTAATCCAGAGGAGGTAGACGACTATTGTTATCGCTCGCTACCCGAGATAAATAAAATGTTGCTATCCGACCCGGCTACTTACACCAGCTGGTTCAAAATTGCTTTTCCAAAACTAGAATCCTACCTTGCAAACAATACTTCAAATACGTTCATAGGGTAATCGGTATTATTCGCCCAGGTATAGTTATTGTAAAACGAATCGATTCAACCAAATCATAGAATGCAAGATTCAAAAGCAATTGTAATTGGAAGTGGAATTGGAGGCTTGGCAATCGCCATCCGATTGGCTGTGAAAGGCTATGCGGTGGAAGTATTTGAAAAAAATAGTTTTCCAGGCGGTAAATTATCCGCTTTTGAAAAAGACGGTTTTAAATTTGATGCAGGGCCTTCCTTATTTACGCAGCCTCAAAATATGGAGGAATTGTTTAGCACAGCCGGTGAGTCACTCAACAAATATTTTTCCTATCAGCCAGTTCCCATCGCCAATAAATATTTTTATGAAAATGGCAAACAAGTAAAAGCCTATACCAATGCAGCGGATTTTGCGCAAGAAATGAAACTGCAACTCAATGAAGACCCAGAGATAGTAATTGAATACCTGAGGCAATCAAAAAAGCTATATGAAAATATCGGCACACTTTTTTTAGAAAATTCCCTTCACCGATTATCTACATGGCTACACCGAAGATTTATAAAAGCGTTGTCAACACTCAAATCAGCTTATCTTTTTCAAACCCTGCATCAGTACAATAGTTCAAAATTCAAATCTTCTGAAGCAGTACAGCTTTTCAATCGCTTTGCTACTTATAATGGCAGCAGTCCTTACAAAACACCAGCCATGCTGAGTCTGATTCCGCATCTCGAACAAAACGAGGGCACATTTTATCCCAAAGGCGGCATGATTAGTATCACCAATGCATTGTATCAATTAGCCATTGACAAAGGCGTTCAATTTCATTTTGACTCACCGGTTCAGCAGATCTTACATTCTAAAGGAAGGGTTAGCGGAGTAGCTGTAAATGATAAAATGGTATTGTCAAATATCGTTGTTAGTAACGCGGACGTCTATTTCACCTACAAAAATTTACTGGCCAACCATATCTTGGCAAAAAAAGTGTTACGCCAGGAACGCAGCAGCAGTGCCATTATTTTTTATTGGGGAATGAAAAAAGAATTTACTCAACTGGAACTGCACAATATATTTTTTAGCAGCGAATACAAAAATGAATTCGACTGTATATTTACCGATGGCATGTTAACAGCCGACCCTACGGTATACATTAACATCACTTCCAAAATGGAAACTAGCCAGTCACCTGAAGGAAAGGAAAACTGGTTTGTAATGGTAAATGCACCAGCAGATGCTGGTCAAAACTGGGAGGGGCTGAAAGAAGTATTGCGAAAAAATGTACTTGCTAAACTGAGCCGAATGCTAGGAGAGGATATAGGGGCCCAAATTGAAACGGAACATACGCTGGATCCCATCATGATTCAGCAGCAGACCGCTTCGTATATGGGCTCTTTGTATGGCACCAGCTCCAATTCGAGATGGGCTGCTTTTTTAAGGCATGCCAATTTCACAAGTTCTATCAAAGGCCTTTACTTTTGCGGAGGAAGTGTTCACCCCGGTGGTGGAATTCCGCTTTGCCTTAAAAGTGCAAAAATTGTAAGCGAACTGATCCACTAACCAATTTCATCGCTGTCAAAAATTAAATCATACGCATCTATCGTGTTAAAAAAAGTATCCACATATCAAATTGCCACTGCCATTGCCATTTTTTTTCATGTCATTGGATTGGCCGGTATACTACTGTCGGAAGGGGATTTCTTTATCCAATCTACTCCTTTCAATTTGTTATTGTCCTTTGGTTTGTTGGTATGGACCCATCCTGACAAAAACAAGGCATTCCTGCTTTTTATCGGCGTAGTTTTTTTAATCGGTTATTTTTCAGAAGTGGTGGGGGTAAATACCGGCTTATTGTTTGGCGACTACCAATATACTAAGGTGTTAGGCTTTCAATGGCTTCAGGTTCCGTTATTAATTGCCATTAATTGGTTTATCATTATTTATTGTTGTGGAATCAGTACCCATACCTTGTTGCAAAAGCTGATTCATAAAGTAGCCCTTGATACGCAACAACCACCCACTTTACTAAAAGCCCTGTCAGTGATTGTAGATGGCGCCTGTTTGGCCGTTTTTTTTGATTGGCTGATGGAGCCGGTGGCTGTAAAACTCGGTTTTTGGGTATGGAAAGGGGATGGCGCTATCCCCTTGTACAATTATATTTGCTGGCTATTGATAAGCATACTGCTACTGACTTTTTTTAATTTTCTCAGCTTCCGAAAGGAAAATAAATTCGCAGTAAATTTGTTGCTGATACAGGCATTGTTCTTCTTAATTTTACGAACTTTTTTGAAATAAAATAATTCAGTCTTTATATTACTACTATGAGCACACTAGTTTTTATATCCATCGCCTTGCTAACTTTCTTTTTAATGGAAGGCATTACCTGGCTTACCCATCGTTTTGTTATGCACGGATTTTTATGGTACCTGCATGAAGATCATCATAAAAAAGGTCCTGGATTTTTTGAAAAAAACGATGCCTTTTTTTTAATTTTTGCTATCCCGTCCTGGCTATGCATTATGCTGGGTTTGCAATACCAGGTATATTGGGCAGCTGCAATCGGTTCCGGTATTGCATTGTATGGCTTTGCCTATTTTGTGGTACACGAAGTGATCATCCATCAGCGGTTTAAATTTTTTACCCGGAGCAATAATACCTATATCCGAACCATTCGCTGGGCACATAAAATGCACCACAAGCATTTGGAAAAGCAGGAAGGGGAAAGTTTTGGTATGCTCTTGGTTGCAAAACAATACTGGGATAAAGTGAAGGCGGATAATAAAAGAACTAGCGCCCAAACTACAGGTTCTTCCAAATAAAAAAAGGTTTTTTTAACCCATTGAATATTGATATGAATAACCAGTATACTTATTTTCTTATTCTTGCAGCATCTTTGGTAGGGCCATTGATGCTTAGCTTTGATAAGAAAGTAGGGTTTTATAAAAAATGGAAATACCTTTTTCCCGCAATGCTTTTGCCTGCACTTTTATATGTGGTTTGGGATATTTATTTTACCTCCATCGGCGTTTGGAGCTTTAACGAAGCTTATATCACGGGCTTCAAGCTGTGGAACCTTCCCATTGAAGAAGTCTTGTTTTTTATCATCGTCCCTTATTGCTGTATTTTTATTTATGAATGTATCCGCTGCTATTTTCCCACCATTAAAAATCATAGCTCGGCGAATCTGCTATTGAAGGGAATGGCTGTAACCCTGTTGATTTTAGGATGTTATTTTTACAATAGGCAGTACACTTCCCTGACATTTATATTTTTGTCCATTTTCATAGCCATTCTTTTCAATGCAAAAAGTTTATTAAAGGATTTCCATGCCACTTATTTCCTGATTGCTTATGCCATTGTATTGATTCCATTTTTAATAGTCAATGGTTTTCTAACGGCTATTCCTGTAGTTATTTACACTGACATGGAGAATCTAGGTAGAAGAATTTACACCATACCCGTGGAAGATATTTTTTATGGGATGTTGTTGGTAATGATGGACATTGCCATCTATGAAAAACTCAGAAATCGGGGATAATATTTTCTCCCAACCCCGACAGCGGCTATCAGCCCTGTCGCCGGTTAATCAGGGACTTCGAATGTAACTAGAGGGCACTAATACCAACCGCAGTGAGCGTTAATTGATAGTTTAAAAAATCAAGTCATTTTATTCTATTATAAAACGGGTAATGTCTTTTGTAGGATATCTTTCTTGGTGTGCTTTTTTAAATTCATCGATTCCTCCAAACCAGTCCAATACTTTATTGGTAGAAACATGTGTACCATCATTTTTAACTATAGTATGATAAGAAGAAAATTCCCAGTCTTTGAAATCATCCACGAAGTTGTGTAATTGGGCATTATAATGACAGTAATAAATTACGGAGTTTAGATAATTATCTTGGTCTATTAGTTTTCTTTTGAAGGTAGATTCAAATAGCGACCCTGTCCTTTTATTTTCTTTATTAATGGATTGAGCATAGGAATTGAAAAAATGCGAAAGCTGTTTAAAAGCCGTGAGTTGTATCATGTCTTTTCCGTTTCTTTCTAACA
Organism: Ferruginibacter sp.; assembly: GCA_044357815.1. GTDB lineage: Bacteria > Bacteroidota > Bacteroidia > Chitinophagales > Chitinophagaceae > Ferruginibacter. The sequence goes on from JBIKOV010000147.1 coordinate 6,396, forward strand.
CCTGAACATTTTCTTTTATTTGCACGAGTAAATGAAAATGATTTTTCAACAGGGTATAAGCAATCGTTTCCATTACCGGAGAGCAATATGAAAAATATTGATCCAAAAAGTAATAGTAATTCCTTTTCTCTTTAAATATATTTTCACCATTGACACCTCTGTTATATATATGAAAATATTCGCCTTCAATTAGTGGTTGTATATACATTGTTATTAGGTATGTTTATTTGTTAAAAATCGCCTTACTCTTCGGTTGGGGAAGCGTTAAGTTTTTTGTAAAATAGTAAGAAACGTTTGTTTATCCAATCATTTTGATTCACCCAACCCCGACAGCGGCTTCCAGCCCTGTCGGCGGTTAATCGGAGACTTCAATTTCATTTTTCAAAAAGTATTCATCAACCGCCGTCAGGGTTTTCAACCGCTGACGGGGTGTTTCGGAAATTTTTATAGTTGGCTAACCCCGACAGTGGCTATCAGCCCTGTCGGCGGTTAATCGGAGACTTCAATTTCATTTTTCAAAAAGTATTCATCAACCGCCGTCAGGGTTTTCAACCGCTGACGGGGTTTTTTCGGGAATTTTTGTTATCGGTCTACCCCGACAGCGGCTTCCAGCCCTGTCGGCGGTTAATCGGGAATTTTGAATTAAACCAGTAGATTGTATTAACTCCCTCTAAGGAAAAACCGTTAATTTTACGAGATATAAATAGGATATGCAGGTAGAAATAGATGCGATAAAAAAAGTTTTCGAGCAATACAGTGACTCACCGGTTTTACGGATCGATCGATTGCCACAGGCAGGAAGTGAACGCCATTATTTTCGTATTCATACCCAGGGTATGACTTATATCGCTACCGCTGGGGAGAACATAAAAGAAAATGAATCCTTTATTTATTTTTCTAATCAGTTTCATCAAAAGCAGCTCCCCACCCCGGAGATATTGTACTATAGTGCTGATAAAAAAATCTATCTACAGCAAGACTTTGGTGATCTTTCCTTATTGAATCAATTGGAGGAAAAAGGTTTTACTGATCCCGTGTATGCGCTCTATAAAAAAAGCTTGCAACAACTTGCTCAACTTCAGGTAAAGGGAGATGAAGGACTCGATTATAATCAATGCCTTACCAATGCTGAATTTGGTAAACAAGCGATCATGGCCGATCTATTGTATTTTAAATACTATTTTTTGGATGCCTTGCGTAGGCCCTACGACAAGCAAAAACTCATGGATGATTTTGAGGCGTTAAGCAATTACCTTTCTCATACCGAGTATAAATATTTTATGTTCCGCGATTTTCAGAGTAGAAATATTATGGTAACACCTGACAACGAGGTGCATTTTATAGATTACCAGGGAGGTATGAAAGGAGCTCCTCAATATGATGTGGCTTCACTTCTTTGGCAGGCAAAAGCGAACCTTTCGGATGAATGGAAACGGTCGTTGCTGGAAGATTATATCGACGCTTTTGAAAAACTGTTGAATGTGCCGGTCGATCGAGATGTTTTCAGGAGTCAATACAATGGGTATGTACTAATTCGTTTATTGCAGGTATTGGGTGCTTATGGCTTCCGCGGGCTATTTGAGCGCAAAGCCCATTTTTTAACTAGCATACCGTTGGCGATGCAAAACTTGCAATGGTTTATCAATCACCAAACAGTAGGACTTTCATTGCCTGAATTTAAAAAGGTATTGGAATTATGTACTAGCGAAGCAGTGATCAATGAATTTACGCCGCTGCAGGCTACTGTTGATACACCTTTACTGGTTAATGTGAATAGTTTTTCCTTTATCCAAACAGGTTATCC
>JBIKOV010000019.1:0-27032 GCA_044357815.1 Ferruginibacter sp.
ATTCTAAACACTTGGAACAAAGGATAAAATAAAAACCATATTACTTTTCCAATAAAATAGTTGTTGATCAGCTTTGCCTCCCATTTGTTTGGTAGATCAGCATCTAATTCATGTACCCCCTGAAAAGAATGGTGCTTGATATGGTATCTTTCAAAAGATACTGAGCTGGGAAAAATCTGTGGAATATTGGCAAAAATACCAGCCAGACGGTTGGCTTCCGGTTTTTTGAATAGTAACCGGTGGGCACATTCATGTATCATTACAAACAAGGCATGGTCTGCAAAAGCCCCTAACAAATACGCGGCGCCTACTACGATCCACCAGGATTGCGCGCTTACCAAGCCCGCCATTATCACCTGAAAACTTACTAAGCCTATGATGGCAAGAATAGTCAATGGATTTTTTCCTATTAGCTTCCTAATACCCGGATGCTTTTGAAGGATTTCTTTGGTTCTGATACGATGTGGCTCAGATAGTTCGGAGAACACAAAATTGTTTTTCTGACTCATTATTGGCAATATATTGAATTTTTAAATTAAACTCCTTTCTTGATTCATTTATTATCCTGCCATCGAAATATTTGTTCAACAATCGAAGCAATTTAGGTGAATGGAATTGGTAAGCATCACCAGTTAATAATATTTTAAAAACAATTAATGTATTAATTGTAATCTTTCAATTTTGGCAGGTTGTTGACCTGCATTTTACTAATTACTAGGTTTGATTCTGATTTTCAATTTAGCCAACTAGCTCTGCAAAATTAATCATTTAGAACATTATCTGACAAATGAATAATTATTAAATAAATTGAAAAAGACCATCATTATAGTGGATGGTCTTCTGGCGCCAAAGGCCAGCAGAATATTATGTGAGCATAAGGTTAACTTCCGGCTACCAGAAATACCTATGCCAGGTTCTTTTATTGTCTAAAAACTATGTTTAAATTTCCAATTTTTCTAATATGAGCAACGCCTCCATTAGTTTATTCCAAGCTAATTGCCATTCTTCTTTAGCGCTATGTATTTTTTCATGGCCGCTACCTTCACTTCCTTTTTCTTTCATGAAGGCTTCCAGCTTTTCAACTGTTTCACGGTTAAGTTCAGTCAGTTTATTTTTTGTATCCATTGTTAGATTTTTATATTCAAAAGGTACGAATAAAAGATTTCCTTTACAACTGTATATTTCATTTTTGAGAGGGGTTATTTTGATATTTTTTTTAAAAAAAGGAGCCCCCAAACATTAAATATTATCAACTTAATCAATGATCCACTAAATTTGTAGTAATTGATTTTCATTAAAAAATATAGCAATAAGGTCCTGATAATTAATTTAGCCATTATTAAAGTTACAATGTAAGTGCCTTTACAATTAATGTATCCAAGTGGAATTCTTTATAAAAATAAAAAAACAAAAAAATGGCAGCAACAAAAATTACAGTAAATAACAACGGATCTCTGAAAATAGAGGGCGATTTTGAAATCTTGGATAGAGCAGGAAATCAATATGATTTGGGTGGAAGGGAAGTAGTGGGTATTTGCCGCTGCGGCTTATCTAAGAACAAGCCTTTTTGCGATGGCGCCCACAATGGTCATTTTGAACATGAGGCCCAGGCATTTGCATTGCCACCCAAGAAAACGAATTAAATAGGCTGAGTGGTCAATGGTGAATGGGCAATCTTGCGTAGGTAATTTAAAATCTATTCCCGATTAACCATTCACCATTCTCATTGACTCTGCTGCCATTTTTTGGTTATACCCAAATGCCAATTGCTTGTGATTTACGATGTCTACAATGGTGCCAATCAAACAGAGGCCTCCTGTAAAAAAATAGAGCACACCCATCCCTATTTGTCCTACCACAAAGCGTTGGATACCGCTTGCTCCCACAAATCCCAATAGGCAACAAAGTAGAATGGTGTCCTTTTTTTTACGCTTGCTATTATAGACTGCGATAAACAATTGTAATTTATCCTCCTGTAAATTGGCTGTAATGGATTGCAGAAAAAATAATTCATCCTGTTCTACTGCCGGAATTTGTATCATTAAATTAGTGTTCATAAGGTTGAGATTATTACTATTGTAAGATAATGTATAATTACTTTTGAATAAATTTATTGACTATCAGTAAGCGGTAGTTTGTTAATTCTTCCCCCATTTTTGACGTTTAACAATTGGTGTATTCTAAAAAAGAGAATGATTACTGCAGCCAGGCCCATCCAATGAGATTGAAAGGATTGCCGAAATTGAAAGTGTAATGCATAGTGGATTGCATGACCTATACCGCATCCTGGGCAATGGGTAAATCCTAGGATCCTAAAAATGCAAAATGTAGGCTGGGTAGATTCGGCATTCATAAAAAAAAGTGCCAGTAAGCCCGATATCCAAACAATTAGTTCTAGGTTTTTTAAAGTCCATTTTTTTAAGGAGTGATATATTAATGGCTTCATCATTTGCCGAGTGGGTTATTTTTTTACAGGGCCTTCTCCCTCTTTTGCATTGATGCGGTTATCTGGCAATTTTCCTCGCTTGTAAATGATCAGTCCATTCAAAAAATTACGTAGCACTTGATCTCCCGCTTCTACATATCCGGGATGATCCTCACTTCTAAAAAGATCACCCAATGCACCCTTGGTCATTTCAAAATCCACTAGTGAAAGTATATGAATAATATCATCATTGTGAAGTGAAAGGGCGACCCTTAGTTTTTTTAAAATATCATTATTGCTTAACATGGTATGCCTTTTTGATGAAGCGATTTTTTTATAAAAAATTATCTAAATATAACTGTTCCAATACTTTTAGTAAGGTCTATTTCCATTTGTTTCAAATGCTGGTGAATTTGTAATAGCACAAGTTGTTCTTCTGAGGCCTGAGCTTTTTCAAGATCTCGTTGGTTTTCATCTATCAGCCTTTTTATCTTTCTAAGTTTAAGGTAATTTACAGTACTGAATACTTCTTCTTTGTAAAGATCTTCTCGGGTATCAATTTTACCCTCATATACTTCTTTCCAATTTGGACTTATTTCATGGTCATAGTCCATCACTTGCATAGCGAGTTGGCGAATAACATTGTCTTCATGGTAGGTAAATGTTTTGGCGGTAGGTTCTAAGCCTTCATCATACCAGGCTTTGTAGGTTTTAATTAAGTCAATTAGGTTTTTATTATCGATGAGTTCTTCAAGTTGATTCTCTTCAATTTCTGTAAATACATGATCGGCTACCCGTTGTTGTTCATTCCATGATTTGAGGCCGAATTCTAGTAAGCTTCTAACCATCGCCCTTTCATGCGGTTCATCCTTGTATAATAGGGCTACCGCATCATCTTCAATTTCAAATGGATGTACATTATCTACAGCTGGCTGATTAGCCGATTCTCGGCTGGCCCTACTTTCCTCTTTGTTTACTTTTTCGCGTATAAATTTATTAACCAAAGCATGCAAACCGGTTTCTTCAATTTTAAGTAGTTCTGCACATTGTTTGATATAATCCTGCTGTTTGGTAAAATCTTCAGCCTTATTTATTTTAGAGATGGTTTCTGCTACCTGGTTCACTACGGCAGATTTTTTATTGCTGTCAGCACCCGCATCCTGAAGCATTACGCCTAACTGAAAAAGAATAAAGTCTTTTTTATTCTCAGCCACAAATTGGGCGAAGGCTTCGGCACCCACTTTATTGACATAGCTATCGGGGTCTTCTTTATCAGGTATCAGTACCAGCTTTACATTCAGACTTTCCTCTAAAGCAAGGTCGAGTCCACGAAGAGCAGCTTTGATACCGGCACTATCGCCATCATAAATAATAGTTAGGTTATTGGTATATTTTTTTACCAGCCTCAGTTGGTCGGGGGTAAGTGAGGTTCCTCCGCTGGCCACCACATTTTCAATACCTGCTTGGTGAAGCGATACCACATCAGTATAGCCTTCTACCAATAAGCACTCATCCGCTTTATCAATGGCCATTCTGGCAAAATAGCTGCCATATAAAATTTTACTTTTTACATAAATTTCATTCTCCGGGGTATTGATGTATTTGGGTGCACGATCATTTGTTTTTAAAATTCGGGCACCAAATCCTAAGACTTTGCCACTTTGATTGTGAATTGGAAAAATGATTCTACCGCGGTAATTATCTACGGGCTTTTCATCTCGAATGGCCACTAGTCCGCTTTTTTGCAATAGCTCTACATTGTATTGGGCATTAATAGCAGCTTGGGCAAAGCTGTCGCGGGCCTCAGGGTTAAAACCTAGTTGGAATTTCTTAATAATCTCTTCCCTAAATCCTCGCTGCTTTAAATAGCTTAGACCAATATCTTGTCCATCCTCATTATTGAATAAGTAATCACTAAAAAAATTTTGTGCAAAACCATTGATGATAAATAAACTGTCGGCACTGAGTTGCTGCAATTTTTGCTCAGGTGTGGTTTCTGTCTCCTCTACAGCTACATTGTATTTTTGAGCCAGCCAGCGCAGGGCTTCTACATAACTATATTTTTCATGCTCCATCAAAAAACCAATGCTATTGCCACTGCGACCACAGCCAAAACATTTGTAAATCTCCTTTGCCGGCGATACGGTGAAGGAAGGAGATTTTTCATTGTGAAATGGACATAATCCTAGGTAACTGGTACCTCTTTTTTTTAATTTAATAAAAGAGCCAATGATGTCAATAATATCGATCCTGCTTAGGATCTGTTGTATGGTGTTTTGAGATATCAATTATATAATTCGGGTATCTGTTTGGGCAAATGTACCAAATGTTAACAGCCATATGCTATACTTTACCTATATTTTAGCGAATCAGGGCCAGTTTTTATCAATTTGTATAAGATTTTTGAAATTTTACCACTCAATGAATTTCTATTACCAACAAACTAATACCTTTGTTTCCTAAATTTTAATGAAATGAGAAAGATTTTCTTTATGATTGTTTGTTGTAGTATGGTATTTACTATTGATGCTCAGGATATTAAAGACATCAGAAACTTCAGTATTCTTGGACAAACCCAAAAGGGTAAAGAGGCGGTAGATAAGTTTTTGTCGGTTCCTAAAAATGCATTAAAACCAGAAGGATGGTTTTATAAAGGGGTATTTTATAATGAGGCTTCAAAAGATTCTACCAAATCAGCCCTTCAAAATGGGGAGATGAAGGCAACAGCTTTTGCTGCCTTAAAAAAATACAGAGAAATGGACCCCAAAGCTCCGCTAATGGAAGAGCGTAATAACTCTACCATTTATGACCTTTATGTTGGTTATTATTCGGATTTGGGTGTAAAGGCTTATCTCGCCAAAGACCCTGCTGCTGGGTTTGAGTTTTTCAAAAAAGCCTTGGAAGTTCACGATTATATTGCTTCAAACCATTTGATTGGCAACAATGGATTTAAATTTTCCGCACTTGACACGACCTTAGTGTTATACTCAGCCATTGCGGCTACAGAGGCTAAAATGTTGGACGATGCTGCTACATTTTATAAGCAATTAACAGATGCCAACGTTTCTGATCAACAGTATGTTGATGCGTATCAAGTTTTGGCTGAGCGGTACAAATCTAAAAAAGATAAGGCGGCCTTTGCGGATATTATTGAAAAAGGAAAAAAATTGTATCCTAAAAACATTGAATATTGGATTGCTTTGCAGATCGAAGATGCAACTGATGGAGTAGGCAAACCAGAGATTTTTTCGAAGTATGAAGAATTGATTGGGAAGATTCCTGGGAATTATACGTTATCCTTCAATTATGGGGTAGAACTTTACCGCTACATCTATTCTGATGAAATGCAGAAAGCCAATACTGTGGAGTATAAAAATAAATTACCGGAGGTGATGAAAAAGGCTATTGCAATTAATTCCACTAGCGAAGCTAATTTCTTATTAGCCAATTTTTATTACAACAATGCAATTGATATTTCAGAAGAAGCTAGAACCTTAAAAGCGGTTAAACCGGATGAGTTAAAAACGAAAAAGGACCTACAGGCTCAATCAGACCTTGCTATGACTCAGGCAATACCTTATGCAGAAGCTACTGTTGAAATATTTTCAAAGATTGCTAATCCAAAGAGTTCAGAAAAAATTAATTGTAAGCAATCGCTAAGTATTTTAAAGAATATTTATGAGTCAAAGAAAGATGCTGAAAAAATAGCTATTTATGATGCCAAGATCAAAGCATTAGACTAAATTATTTTAATGATTTAAAAAGGCAGCCTGTTCAATGCAGGCTGCCTTTTTAGTTTTATACATTGTATTTGCTTTATGTATTCAAATGAAAAAAATTAATCTCCCTGCCAACTATCTGAAGCGAACTAAAACTTTTTCAACTCTTTTACTAGCATTTTGGCAATGATAGAATGGCCCTTGTCAGAAGGGTGAAGCCCATCGTAGGTGATATCGCTTGCATCGGTAGGATAGGGGTACTCATCTGTTTCAGGATTAAATGGAATTCCTATAAAGGACGGGTATGGGTAGTTTTGATAGCTCCCTAAGAGGGGGGCTTTTAAGCGCTTGTATTTCACCATTTTTTCTTGGCGTAAACTTCTTGTTTGATATAGGTCAACGAGTGCAAAATGTTCGTATCGAGCGATTGAATCAATGGCCACTGCGAATTGTGCAAGCATTTGCCCCTTCTTTTCTTTATAGGAACCGTAGGCATTGTTTTTCATATTACCAATGTATATAAAATCTCCACGTTGCATGGGAGTAATCAAGATGATTTTGGCTTCACTGTTCAAACTGCGAATTTTGTTGATGATAATACGGTATGCCCCGGATAGCGTATTATTACCAGTATTGTTTTTATAATCTGCAAGGTTGCCAATTGCCCGACCTTGCCACCAATCGTTGGTGCCCAATAAAATGGAGTATACATCTGCGGGGGGGATGGCAATTTTTTCAATATTTTCGGCAATACTTCCTGAAGTCCAGCCATTATGCCCCTGATTAATATACTTGATATAAGGAAGCTTTTCAATCACCCTAGTCATATAGCCTTTTGTTATCCTATTGCCCGTTTCGTTGGTATGTTCGTTTAAATAAGTGATAGAATCACCTATCGCTACCCAAGTGATTTCCTTTTGGGAGAAAGCGCTGCCGATTACTACGAGAGTAAATAAGATTGAAATTTTTTTCATACTATTTTTTTAAGCGTAATTGTCATTTCCAACAAGAACAATTAGAGGGCTCGATGGAAATGAATTCTAGTTAAATGTCGGCTTTTTTCACTAATTCTCTTCATTAAAAAACATTGCTGTAAATTCGTGTGCATATTAATATTGTTATGGATTTTCATCTAGCATTTACACCCAAAAAATTTGCAACAACAATTCGTCATGTTGATAAATTATTGTTGATAGGGTCTTGTTTTACGGAGAATATTGGCACAAAACTCAAACAGCATAAGTTTTCTGTATTGGAAAATCCGAATGGAATTTTATTCAATCCTATCAGCATTGCAAAATCAGTTCATTCCTATATTTCAAATCAGCCTACCGCAGAAGGGGAGCTATTTTATCAAAATGAATGCTGGAATAGTTGGGATCACCATAGTCGTTTTTCACATCCTGATAAATCAATTTGTTTACAGCGAATGAATGAATCTGCAAAGGTGGCCAGCGATTATGTTTTAAAAGCTGAATGGGTATTTATTACAGTTGGCTCTGCCTTTGTGTATGAACTGGAAAATCAGCAGGTGGTTGCTAATTGCCATAAGGCACCAGCCGATCAATTTCAAAAAAGACTCCTAACTGTAGCGCAAGTAATTGCAGCTTTTTCACAAATGCTGGATGAATTATCGATCGTGAATCCTCGTGCAAAAATCATTTTCACTGTTAGTCCAGTTCGTCATTTGAGAGAGGGGTTTGTAGAAAACAATCGGAGCAAAGCCGCCTTGATACAGTCGGTTCATCACTTAGTCGATACTAGAGAAAATGTATTTTATTTCCCTGCTTATGAGCTGGTGATAGATGATTTACGGGATTATCGCTTTTATGCCGAGGATATGGTGCATCCTAATTATGCTGCTACCAATTATGTGTGGGAAAAATTTGTTCCTAGCTGTATTGATGACGATACACAAATAGTAATGAAAGAAATTAATCTTATCAATGCCGCAAAAAGCCACAAGCCATTTCATCCCAGTTCCCAATTGCATAAAAAATTCTTGAACACCCATTTGCAAAAGTTGTTGCAGCTGAGCAAATTATATCCTTATATTAATTTTGAAGAGGAGTTAGCTTACTTTCAGTCATAAGAATCGAAAACTTTCATTTTTAAAAGGCATGCACCTTATACTTTACCATTACAGCAATTGGTTTTGGGGGTATTTTAATGGACTCGGTCACCCCGTATTTCCATTTCATTCATTATTATTCTTTCATATTCAAGCCATTCTTTCCATCTTTTTCTGACTTTTGTTTTTGGAAAGTAAGTATCACAAAGTTCAATAAAAAGGGTATAATGACCGGCCTCACTTTCCATAAATCGGCGATAAAATTTCCTCATATAAGCATCGTCCAGCCCTTCACTCAATCGTTTAAAACGCTCGCAGCTGCGAGCTTCAATTAATGCCATTGTTAATAAATGGTCCAGCATTCGCTCATCTGGGCTACCCCCTTTTTTTTGAAATTCAATGAGCTTATTTACATAAACATCTTTTCTCTGTTTTCCAAGTGTCAATTTCCTTTTGTGAAGTTCTGCCAGCACCATCCGGAAATGGCCCCATTCTTCGGTTACAATTGGACTTAATTCGTTCACTAGCTTTTCTTTGTCAGAGTACCGCTGAATCAGTGTGATGCAGGTGGTAGCTGCCTTTTGCTCACAATAGGCATGATCAGTCAATATTTCCTCCAGTTGCATTTCAGCAAGGTTTACCCATCGGGGGTCGGAGGGTAATTGAAGCCCGAGTATATTTTTTACATCGATTTTCAGTATTTCCATTCTACAAAAATAATTGATTGCAAGATAATAGTGCTAGTTTGATAGGGTATATCAATTTGAGAATGTAGACTTTAACCAAGCTTTTACCATTTAGGCAACACTATTTTGGGCTGGTAAGCAAGGTTTGATTAATTTACAGTATAATTATTTCCAATGAGAATCTTGCCTCTGATTATTTCAACTGCTATTACAGCCGGATTGGTTGTAACGTTAAACACAACGTTTGTGCTTCCAGCCCCTTTGGGTAAATTATTGAGTCCCCAACATGGGGTTTGGCAAAATGCTGAAAGTAGCCAAGCTAGTTTCAGTGAAGAGCTCAAATTCCCTCAGTTAGGTGACAAAGTGGAAGTATACCTTGATGATCGGTTGGTACCGCATGTTTTTGCTCAAACAGAAAGCGACCTTTACTTTGTACAGGGTTTTTTACATGCTAAATTCCGGTTATGGCAAATGGAATTACAAACGCACGCAGCGGCAGGAAGGGCGAGTGAAATAGTAGGGAAAATTGCGTTTAAGCATGACCGTGAATTCAGGCGACTGGGTATGGGATTTGCAGCGGAGTCTTCGTTAAAAGAAATGGAGGCCGATCCCCAGACTAAAATGACTTGCGATGCATATACCTCCGGTGTGAATGCTTATATCGAAACGCTAACTGAAAGCTCCCTACCGTTAGAATATAAACTGATGGGTTATAAGCCAGAAAAATGGACTAATTTAAAGTCTGCTTTATTCCTGAAAAATATGTCAGAAAATTTAGCCGGCCATGACAATGATTTTGAAATGACCAATGCTAAAAATTATTTTAGTAAAGAGGATTTCTCCAAACTATATCCTATTCTCCAAGACTCATTAGACCCAATCATTCCCAAAGGGACTGTTTATGACAAACCATTGCTAGCACTAAAAATCCCTATTGATGTAGATTCTGTTTATACTAACAAAACCGATCTTGCAGTAACTACCCAAGAGGAAAAACCTGATAAAAGTAATGGCAGCAATAATTGGGCTGTAAGTGGAGCTAAAACTAAATCCGGTTCACCCATTTTGTGCAATGATCCTCATCTGGGGCTAAACCTTCCATCTCTTTGGTATGAAATGCAATTGCATACACCTCGTCTCAATGTGTATGGGGCTACTTTTCCTGGCGCCCCGGCCGTTATAATTGGATACAATGATAGTTGTGCTTGGGGGGTTACCAATGGAGGTAGGGATGTAAGGGATTATTATGAAATTAAATTTAAGGATGATAGTCGGCGAGAGTACTGGTATGATAGCGCTTGGAGAAAAACAGAATTTAGGTATGAAACTATTTTGATGAAGGATTCAGCCAGCTATATAGATACAGTGGCCTATACAGTTTTTGGTCCAGTAATGTACGATCCATCATTTAGTGGTGGTCGTTCTTCCAATTCAAGGTATTTCTCTGTGCGGTGGAAAGCGCATGACAAGAGTAACGAGTTAAAAACATTTGTACTATTAAATAAGGCGCATAATTATCAGGATTATTTGTCAGCTACCAGTAATATGAAAACGCCTGGCCAAAATTTTGTCTTTGCTAGTAAAACTGGAGACATCGCAATTCGTACGCAGGGAGAATGGCCGGCAAAGTGGAATGGGCAGGGTGATTTTATTATGCCAGGCACGGATAGTACTTATCAGTGGCAGGGGATGATTCCCTTTGATGAAACTCCTTTTCAATTTAATCCTGCAAGAAATTTTGTAAGTAGCGCCAACCAGAATCCTGCAGATTCTTCCTATCCCTATTATCTTGGAAGAGGATACCCTTTGTATCGCGGCATTATCATTAATAGACGTTTAGAGGCTATGAGCAATATCACTCCAAGAGATATGATGGCACTGCAAACCAATAATTACAACGTATTTGCAGAAATGGCAACGCCATTATTTTTGAGCCATATTAATGAAAATGGGTTAACAGCAATTGAAAAAAACTACCTCAATTTATTAAAGGCTTGGGACTTTACAAACGCTCCTTATTCAAGGGGAGCCACGGTGTTTGAAGTAGTATGGTCCAGTTTTAGTAAGGCGGTGTATGACGATGAGTTTAAAAACGCTCCAGCTGTTATTCTGCGTCCTTATGATAGTAATTTACTGCAGGGTATTTTAAGTGATACAGCCTATCAATTTTTAGATAATATTGCGACTACTCAAATAGAAACATTAGCAGATGCTGTAACAGCTGCTTTTAAAAATTCAATTGCAGAACTGGAAAAAGCTCAAATGGAAGGAAGGCTTGAATGGTCAAAATACAAGAATACTCGGGTGAATCACCTAACCAAACTCGAGCCACTTAGTCGGTTACATTTGGCCATTGGAGGAGGAACCCACAGTATCAATGCTACAAAAACAAACCATGGCCCGAGTTGGAGAATGATAGTAAGTTTAACCCCAAAATCAGAAGCCTATGGAGTATACCCAGGTGGTCAAAATGGCAATCCAGGAAGTCGCTTTTATGATAATTTTATTGATCATTGGGCTTCCGGAAATTATTACCCTCTTTGGATGATGGCAGCGGGAGAAGAGAAAGATAGCAGGATACAATGGAAGATGTCTTTTACTAATTAACCCATTCAAAATTGATCAATTTTGTAAAAGATTGGTTTGTCAATTCATTTTAGAATTTTAAATTTATTTAGGTATGAAGTTTATAGTCTCCGTATTATTGATCGCCTTGCTAAGCCTAGCGTTTTGTTTATATTTACCCTGGTGGACAATAGCTATAGTTGCTTTTACAGTAGCTAGTTTAATTCCTCAAAATCCAGTAAGGTCCTTTTTGGCTGGCTTTATGGCTCTTTTTTTATTGTGGGGAGCTTTGGCATGGACTATCAGTAGTAACAATGAACACTTGCTGGCAAAAAAGGTTTCAATGATACTTAAAATGGATAGCCCTGCGCTGTTAATTGTAGCAACCGCATTGATTGGTGCATTGGTAGCTGGTTTTGCAGCGCTTTCAGGAAGTTTTGTACGTCGAAAATAAAAAGATGTCATCTCATTTTATTTAGGGGGCATCTAAAATCGTTTTATGCGGGTATTCTTTTTTCTTTTTTCTTTTTTTCTTGCTGGAAATAGCATTGCACAAAAAATTGCTGGAACTGTATTCAATGAGAATGGTGATTTATTGCCCTACTCATCTATTACAGTTAAAGGTTCATCCATTGGCGTTAGTGCCAATAACAAGGCTAGGTTTATAATTTCACTTTCTCCCGGGAAATATACTTTAGTTTGCCAGCATATTGGCTATGCTTCTAGTCAACAAGACATTACCATTACTTCTCATGATAAGGAAATGTCTTTTGTTTTATCTTATCAAAAACTTATATTAAAGGAAGTGGTTGTGAAAAACACTGATGAAGATCCCGCATATGCTATTATTCGTGCTGCCATAAAAAAAAGGGAATTCTATAACCGTCAAGTTAGTGCATTTACCTGCGAGCTTTATACGAAGAACATGGTGAAACTTCGCAAGCTGCCCAATAAAATATTTGGGACAAAAATGCCTGAAGATCGTCGCCAAAATATGATGCTTGATTCGACGGGACAGGGAATTGTTTATTTATCAGAATCCATATCCTCCGTAGCAAGGCTGCTGCCGGATAAGTTTAAAATAGATGTAAAAAGCAGCAGGGTAAGTGGTAGCGGAGGATTTGGTTTTACTTTTCCTACTTTTCTTTCTTTTTATCAAAATAATGTAACTGTATTTGCAGAAAGATTAAATCCCCGCGGCTTTGTTTCTCCTATTGCCGATGGCGCGATTGGTTATTACAGCTTTAAATACCTAGGTAGTTTTTGGGAAAATGGAAAGGAGATAAATAGTATACGGGTAAAGCCTAGACGAAATTATGAGCCCCTTTTTTCTGGCATTATCAATATCACAGAGTCGGATTGGCGTATACATAGTGTGGATCTTTTGTTAACTAAGAAGTCGCAGTTGGAAGTGATCGATTCTCTTCAAATCACTCAATTATATATTCCTATTGATAGCGATGTATGGTGTATTAAAAACCAATTGCTGCATTTTAGCTTCAACCAATTAGGGGTTGATGCGGTGGCCAATTTTGTCAATGTTTATTCTGATTACAACATTCAACCAGTGTTTACAAAAAAGTTTTTTGATAAAGTGATTATTCGATATGATAGTGGTGTCAATAAAAAATCTAAAGCCTATTGGGATTCCGTTCGTCCTATGCCACTTGAAAAAGAGGAGGTAAAAGACTATCTAGTAAAAGACAGTCTCTTTGAGGTGAAAAATGCCGAGTTGCTCACCATAAAATCGATCGATTCTTTGAAAAAAAGGCAGGGTAAATTCCATCCTTTAGCGTTGTTTTGGAAAGGGATTAACCGAACCCATTACAGTCTTTCAGGCACCTATCGCTGGGGGATTACATCTCTTATCAAAAAATTTGAATACAATACTGCTGAGGGTGCGGTGCTTAATTCAGCGGCTTATTTTGATAAAATTATTTTAAAAAATAAGCAAAGACTTATCATTCGCCCCAATATTCGATATGGTTTTTCTAATGGGCATTTGAATACTTGGATCGATGTGAGTTTGCAAAATCGCAATCTTGATTTTAATAAAAAGTTGAAGAGGCATTCTTGGAATCTTTCTGGAGGTAAAAGGGTTTCTCAGTTTAATAAGGAAAGCCAAATTCTACCATTGATTAATTCAATTAACACACTTTTTTTTGGCACTAATTTTTTAAAAACCTACGAAAATATTTTTGTTAACATTGGCATTAGCAAGAAATTTGAAAGTGGCTTACAGGCAGGAATTAGCGCTTTGTATGAAGATCGGATACCGCTTTCCAATTCCACCAATTTTACATTTAACAAAATGGATACCATTCACTTTACCCCCAACTATCCATCCGAAAAAATTAGTGCAGCTGATTTTACCCGCCACCAGGCGCTGATGTTGAGTTTTGATGTAAGTATCAAGCCCGGCCTTCATTTCATACAGTATCCAAATAGGAAAGTGCCAATTGATTCAAAATTGCCCACCTTTAGTTTTAACTATACTAAGGGATTCAAGGGGTTACTAGGCAGTGATGTAAATTTTGATAAGTGGCGCTTTAGTGTATCGGATAATAAAAATTTAAAATTGGCAGGTGCATTCCATTATAAGATTGGAGTGGGCGGGTTTATTAACCGAAAGAAAGTATTTATTCAGGATTACCAGCATTTTAATGGCAATCTGTCTTTGCTTGCGGGTGAATATCTAAACAGTTTTCAGTTGGCTCCTCATTATGCTAATAGCACTACGGCAAACTTTTTTAGTATTGTTCATTTAGAGCATCATTTTAATGGGTTGCTGACTAATAAAATTCCTTTTTTTAATCGATTGAATTGGAATATTGTGGCAGGTGGAAATTCATTTTTTATCAATCAGTCTGATAATTATTCGGAGCTTTTTGTGGGTTTGGAAAATATACTAAAAGTATTCAGGGTTGATTTTGTTGCCGGATATCAAAATGGGCAAAGAGCCACTACAGGTATTCGTCTGGGTACGGCAGGTTTACTGGGAGATGGGATTAAAATTAGAGGGAGGTAAAGTCTTTAAATAGGTTGTCTTGGATTCTGAGATTTACTAATATTAGTATAATCGAATCATCCGCTTTTGTTATAAAAGCGATCTAGTTGGCAATGAGTTATTTTCGCTTCTTCTTTATTATATTTAGATAATGGAGTTCTTTGTTCAACGGACTAAATGAAACGGTCTTTTTCATAACTTTGTGTATATTTTTGGTTTGCCCTGCAAGCATCCAATTCATTGATTAGTCGGTAATATTGCCGGTTGAAAAATAAATTTCCTGTAACAACAGGATCAAAAAATAACATTATGGCATTACTTCATAACCGTGTATCTCAGGCGGAGTTAAAAAAGTTATTGTACGAGGAAAAGGAGCATCGTACCACTATTTCATTTTATCAATATTTCGCTATAGCCGACCCTATACAATTCCGAGATGAATTGTATAGGGCACTGAATGTATTAAAAGTGTTTGGCAGGATCTACATTGCAAAAGAAGGGGTTAATGCACAAATAAGTGTACCCGATAGCAATGTGGAAGCTTTTAAGAGTTACTTGTACTCCATAGATCCTTTAAAGGGTTTACGGCTGAATATAGCCGTAGACAATTCCATCCGTCCAAATGAAGCATCGAGCCATGGCAAATCATTTTGGGTATTAAAAATTAAGGTTAGGGATAAAATAGTTGCGGATGGCATCGATGACCCAGCTTTTAGTATGGAGAAGCGGGGGAAGTATGTAAACGCTGACCAAATGAATGACTTGCTTCAGGATACCAATACCATCGTGATTGATATGAGAAATCATTACGAATATGAAGTAGGGCATTTTGTAAATTCATTGGAAATCCCAAGTGATACCTTTCGTGAACAGTTGCCAATGGCGGTGGAAATGATGAAGGATAACAAAGACAAGAACATCATTATGTATTGTACCGGTGGCATCCGATGCGAAAAAGCAAGTGCTTATATGCTGCACAACGGATTTGACAATGTTTTTCATTTAGAAGGAGGAGTCATTCATTATGCAAAACAGGTGAGGGAGCAGGGATTGGAAAGTCAGTTTATAGGAAAAAACTTTGTATTTGATGATCGGCTAGGGGAACGAATTACCGAAGAGGTGATTGCTAAATGTCACCAATGCGGTAAGCCTGCAGATACCCATACCAATTGCAATAATGACGGCTGTCATTTATTGTTCATTCAATGCGCTGCCTGTGGCGAAAAAATGGATGGCTGCTGTTCAGCACAATGCCAAACTGTTTTTAATCTCCCAATTGAGGCGCAAAAGGAGCTGAGGAAAGGAATTGAAAAAGGCCGAATGGTTTTTAATAAAAGCAGGCAAAGGCTAAGACCCCGACTAGATGAAATTAATAAGATGCCAGAATAATGAAAGGATGTATTGTTTTCAGACCTACTGTTGCTATCCAACTTTATTATTCCACCAGCTCAATACCTAATCAACGAAGCAAATTAATGGATCCATTTGATGCAAACCGGATTGGGTATGTTTATTCGTTTATGCGTATCTGTTAGTAATCCAGTTTTTTTATCTATCTTAAAAATTACAATATCATTGCTTTGCATATTGGCCACTAGTAAGAAATTGCCGGTCGGATCAAAGTTGAAATTCCTGGGGCTTTTTCCCATGCTGGACTGTTCCCCTAAAATGGTGAGTTTGCCCGTTAGGCTATCAATTTTAAAAATCGTAATGCTATTGGATGTGCCACGGTTGCTGCAATACAAAAATTTACCATCACTAGAAACATGGATATCTGCACTTCCAATTAACCCATTAAAATTTGCTGGTAAAGCACTTATTCTTTGTATACTTTTCAACTGGCCTGTCTTGTAGGCAAAAGCAACTACAGTGCCGCTCATCTCTTCCACCAAGTAGGCGTATCGGTTAGTTGGGTGAAAGTCAAGATGTCTGGGACCGCTTCCACCAATAGATTGTGCGAATGCAGGATTTGCAGCGCTCAGAATCCCTTTGTTTTTATCAAAATGATAAATCATTACCCGGTCGGTACCCAGATCAGGAGTAAATAAAAAATCATTATTAGGTGAAAGCATGGTTGAATGAACATGAGGACCTTCTTGCCTTTCTTTATTTGGGCCACCGCCTGTATCTTGTAGTACCTGTTTTATGGCACCAAGTGAACCATCTTTATTGACGGCAATTAATTCGGCACTCCCACTAGAGTAGTTGGCGGCAAATACCCATTTACCAGAATAATCGACGGTAACATAACAAGGATGTTTACCTCCTGACGACTGTTGGTTTATCAGTTGGAGGGTTCCTTTTTTATTGTCAAATGAAAAAGCAGATACACTCCCACCAAAACCAAATTTTGCACTATCGGCATTCTCTGAAACTGAATATATCATCTTATTATTGGGGGATACCGCCAGATAGCTGGGGTTGGCTATTTTAGTGGAACTTACAAAACTGTTGTCGCCAGTGGATGAATCAAAATTGTATACATAAATCCCCTCACTTTTTCCGGATGTGTAGGTGCCAATTAATAAATAGGTTTTGCTTTGAGTAAAAGCAAAACTGAAGCAACTATTTAGGAGCACTGCAATTAATAATCGTTTTGACATTATCTATTATTTTTATGTTGGGTCAGTTGAAGCTGGTTCTTTTACTTGTAAACAGGATAATTTAGTTTAACATGAATTAAAAGTAAGGATTTAATTAAATTGTTAGGATTTCAAAAGTAGCTGCTATTTATATAAGGAATAAATTTTTAAAAAAAAGTATTGTCGCCCTCCCCTAAATTTAAATAACGGGGGTAATCTTTTTCAAAGCGGATACTATTTTTTCAAAATTTTCTTCTTCACTTAAATCATTTGGTATGAATTTTTCTCCTATAACTTTTTCATATAATTCAATATATCTATTGCTGATTACATTAATCCATTCATCACTCATTTCAGGTACCACCTGTCCCTCCTTACCCATAAAATTGTTTTTGATCAGCCATTCCCTTACAAATTCTTTACTGAGTTGTTGTTGTTTTTCGCCTGCTGCTTGTCTTTGTTCAAAACCATCCGAGTAAAAATACCTAGAACTATCGGGGGTATGAATTTCATCCATTAAATAAATAGTGTCATCAATTTTGCCAAATTCGTATTTCGTATCTACCAATATCAATCCTTGCTTGGCAGCCAATTGTTTACCTCTTTCAAAAAGCAGCCGGGTATATTGTTCGATTATTTCATAATCGGCTTCAGAAACGATTTGTTTTTGTAATATATCTTTTCGACTGATGTCTTCATCATGTCCTATCTCGGCTTTGGTAGAGGGTGTAATAATGGGCGTTTCAAAAAAATCATTTTCTCTCATATTGTTGGGCATGGATACCCCACACAATTCTCTTTTACCCGTTTGATAAGTTCTCCAAGCATGTCCGGTTAAATTTCCCCTAATCACCATTTCAACCTTGAAGGGAATGCACTTTTTTCCAATAGCACTAGTGGGTGATGGTGTACTGATTAACCAATTAGGGCAAATATCTGCTGTTGCATTGAGCATAAATGCAGCTATTTGATTTAAAACTTGTCCTTTGTAGGGTATCGGTTTTGGTAAAATAACATCAAAAGCGGAGATACGATTGCTTGCGATCATTACCAGCCATTGATTTGCTATTGAGTATACGTCTCTTACTTTTCCGCTGTAAAAGCCGGTTTGACCGGGAAATTGGTAGTTTGCCATTTTGCTAAATTACAAGCATCCTGATTATTCACCCAATTAATAACAGATAAGATTTCAACACTCGGTTATAAATATATTTTTCAAAAAAAATAACATTCCTTAAATTGTCATATATTTAACATACAAATTCATTTATATGAGAAAAATTGCGAGTTATATGATTGCTTTTATTTTGGCAAACATTATTACGTTGGGTGTCTTCGCTCAAAATACCATCATTAGTGGCAATGTTATCAACAGCCAAACCAAGGAAACCGTTGCAGCTGTTTCCATTACTGTCAAAGGTGGTGCAGATGGTACGTTTACTAATGGTAAAGGAAATTTCAAGTTGTCAGTTGCACAGAATTTACCCTTTACTTTGTTAATTTCTTCTGTAGGGTTCAATTCGCAGGAAGTATTGATTCAAAGTGCTGTGCAGTCTTTGAAGGTACTTTTAGTACCATCTAATGCATTGGGTCAGGAAGTGGTTGTGTCGGCAACCAAGGTGGCACAAAAGATAATGGAATCGCCCGTTTCTATCGAGCGAGTGAGTTCAGCAAATATTCGAAATTCTGCTGCTTCTTCCTATTATGACATATTAGGTACTTTGAAAGGGGTGGATTTTACTACTTCCTCTCTTACCTTTAAAACTCCTTCTACTCGAGGTTTCAATGGTAGTGGTAACACTAGGTTAAATCAGATTGTGGATGGTATGGATAACCAGGCTCCGGGTCTTAATTTTTCTACCGGTAGCATTATTGGTCTTTCTGAACTGGATGTAGATAATATTGAATTATTGCCAGGAGCATCCTCGGCTTTATATGGACCAGGGGGTATGAACGGTACTATACTGATTAATAGTAAAAACCCTTTTAAATACCAGGGTCTTTCTTTTCAGGCTAAATTAGGAGTTATGAATACGGACTCCCGATATCAAGCTCCTTCACCTTACAATAACTGGTCACTTCGCTGGGCTCAGAAGGTTTCTGAGAAATTCGCATTTAAAATTGGGGCAGAAATAATAGCTGCCAAGGATTGGTTAGCCCATGATAAACGCAATTATTCTAGAGGTGGAACTGTAGCAAAAGTGATTCCTGGAGATAGGGCCACCGATCCTAATTATGATGGAGTAAATGTGTATGGGGATGAGACTACGACTGATATCAGGTCAGCTGTTTTAAATACGATCGGTTCCTCTGCTGCTCCTTTTTTGAACAATTTTATCAATAATTTGAATGGAGGTCTTCCAATCAATGTTTCTAGAACAGGGTATAATGAAAATGAAATTATTGATCACAATACCTATAATTATAAGCTTTCTGGCGCACTCCATTACAAAATAACGCCTTCAGTTGAGGCTATTTTGTCTGGGTATTGGGGAACTGCTAATACAGTTTATACCGGAAGTGAGCGGTATAGCTTACGGGCTTTAAAGATGGGTCAATACAAATTAGAACTTAATCATAAGAACTGGATGATAAGAGGGTATACAACCCAAGAGAATTCAGGCGAAAGTTTTAACGCAACCGTTACAACTCGTTTATTTAATGAAAACTGGAAACCAAGTGGTGGTTCCACTGGATGGTTTTCTCAATATGCTCAGACTTATTTGGGTGCTCGCTTAAATGGAATCCTTGATATGGATGCCCATACCATGGCAAGAAATTTTGCAGATGTTGGTAGACCCATTCCAGGAAGCGCTTTATTTAATGAGGGTTTTAATAAAATCAGAAATATACCAATTGGTGCTGGAGGAGGTTTGTTTGTAGATAGAACCAATCTATATATGGTAGAAGGTCAGTATAACTTATCTGAACTTACCGGTAAGGTTGCGGATGTATTGGTTGGCGCTAATTATAAAAAGTACGCTTTAAATAGCCAAGGTACTTTATTTGCAGATGGAGGTGGTATTATTGGTATTGGAGAATTTGGCGCATATGTTCAGGCTTCAAAAAACCTTTTTGATGAGTTTTTAAAATTATCAATCAGTAGTCGGTATGACAAAAATGATAATTTTACAGGGCGATTCACCCCTAGGGCAACTGCCTTGTTTAGGGTTGCAAAAAATAAAAATCTGCGATTGAGTTTCCAAACAGCCTATCGCTTTCCAAGTACTCAACAACAATGGATCGACCTAGATGTGGGTTCCAGTACAAGATTGTTGGGGGGCGTTCCATACTTTCAGCAAAAATATAACCTCAATTCCAATACTTATATGTTGAGTGGTTTGTCATCAGTAACTACTCCTTACAAGGTTACTCCTTTCAAACCAGAGTCTGTAAGTACATTTGAAATGGGGTATAAGGGGCTTGCATGGGAGGATAAGCTATTAATTGATTTGTATGGTTATTATGGACAATATCAGGACTTTTTGTCTCGTACATTGTTGGTACAACCTAAGGCGACTTATACATTGGCTAGCATGGTTTCTGCAGTCGCTTCAAACATTAATATAAGCAATGTGGCTAATATTTATTCTATTCCCGTAAATGCTTCTTCAAAGGTTAAAACTTATGGATTTGGCTTAAGTTTGGATTATAGACTTCCAGCAGGATTTATTATAAATTCCAACGTATCCTCAGATAATCTAAAAGATGTTCCAGCTGGATTTATCGCCTATTTTAATTCACCAAAATACAGAGCTAATCTTGGTTTTGGAAATTCAGGTTTTGGAAATAAAAAAAGATTTGGATTTAATGTTTCCTATCGCTGGCAGGATGCTTTCTATTATGAAGCTGAATTTGCAAATGATAATTTACCTGCTATTCATACAATGGATGCTCAGTTTAGTATCAAGCTTCCTTCAACGAAATCAGTCATAAAATTGGGAGCTAATAATTTACTGAATCAATATTATGTAAATGCAGCTGCTAATTCCATGGTAGGTGGATTGTATTATGTTAGTTTCGGATACAATGTATTCTAAAATTTATCATCTTTTTTAAAATTTAACAAAATGAAAATATATAATAAAATAAAAATGGCAAGTTTAGTGGTACTGTCCACTTGCCTACTACTTTCAGCCTGTAATAAAGTTCCGTTAGATCCAGAACCGATAAAGGCTCCCGTACAGGAGCAAACACCTACTTTGGCAACATTACTAGACAATGCTGAGTTTTCATTTTTAAAAGCAGCGGTCGTAAAGGCAGGGTTATTACCCAATTTAGCTTCTACTACAGCTCGCTATACTGTTTTTGCACCTAATAATTCCGCTTTTATTTTGTCGGGAATTCCCAGTGTAGATGTAGTCAATTCATTGCCTGCAGCATCGTTAGCGGGATTGGTTAGTTACCATGTTATTCCTCAAACGATAACAGCAGCCAGTATTTCATCCGATTTTCCAAATTATGAGTATCCAACGGTTTTAAATCCTACTACAGGATCTCCAGCATTTAACCCATTGGTGAGGTTAACAACCTATCCTAGCCGTCGTGGCGCAGGAGCCTGGGTTAATAATATACCTGTTACTGAAGTGAATGTAAATGCTGTTAATGGGGTATTGCATAAAGTATATACGTTAATATCTCCCCCAAGTAAATATATTTGGGATTCTATTGCTGAAAGTAGTGATTTAACTTATCTGAAAGCTGCGATTATACGTGCAGATAGTGGAGTAGCGGTGGCTTCTCAATTGCAAACAGCATTAAAAAGTTTCGGTGTTAATCTAACCGTTTTAGCCCCTACCAATCTTGCATTTCAAACATTGCTGACTGGAGCAATTTATCAGTCATTGGTTTTACAAGGTATGCCCGCAGCAACTGCATACCCAACTGCCCAATATTTAGCATCTACACCTGGCGTATTCACTAACCAAGCATTGTTTGGTGCTTTGTCTGCTCAAACTGTCAAAGGGATAGTGGTATATCATATTTTAGGCACTTCCATTCCGGGTATCAGGGTATTCTCTGTAAACTTGCCTACTACAGCAACTGCTATTAAAACGCTCTTAAATGGTGCTATAGCTGCTCATCCTGGCTTGTTGGCACAAGCAACCTTCTCTGGTCCATTTGTAGGAGCCGCTACCTTTAAAGGGGCTGCAAACACTACTGCATCCAAGGTGATTATCAATCCGCTGAATCCTTTTGCTACCGATAAAAATTTTATTAATGGAGTTATTATGAAAATTGATCAGGTGCTTTTACCACAATAATTAATTTATCTTCATAAATCTTAAGCGGCTGGTCCTTTATTGGGCCAGCCGCCCTTTTATTTAGAAAACTATTTAATAGGCTGCTGATTGGAATTGTAACTCAATTTGCTCATCTGAGTTCGAAAGAATAAATTTGCACTCTATTATAATTTTAGTCAATAATTTATGTGAGTCCTAGTTTGGAATCATATTAACCAAATAATCGTCAAAGTGTATGCGACAAATTGCGTTTAGAGAAGCTTTAAGAGAAGCAATGCAGGAAGAAATGAGAAGGGATGAGCGGGTGTTTTTAATGGGGGAAGAAGTGGCAGAGTACAACGGAGCCTATAAAGTAAGCCAGGGAATGTTAGATGAATTTGGAGAAAAAAGAATCATTGATACTCCAATTGCTGAATTAGGTTTTGCTGGTATTGCTGTAGGAGCCGCTCAAAATGGTTTGCGTCCAATTGTAGAGTTTATGACTTGGAATTTCGCTGTTTTACCACTAGATCAAATTTTAAATACAGCCTCCAAGATGCTGGCAATGAGTGGTGGACAAGTTGGATGTCCGATTGTATTTCGTGGTCCTGGCGGAAGTGCCGGTCAATTGGGAGCCCAACACTCTACTGCTTTTGAATCCCTATATGCCAATATCCCGGGATTAAAAGTAATCTCTGTGAGTAATCCATATGACGCCAAAGGTTTATTGAAAAGTGCTATTCGCGACGATGATCCGGTCATGTTCATGGAGTGTGAAGTTTTGTATGGAGAAAAAGGGGAAGTTCCAGAAGAAGAATATTTATTGCCCATCGGCAAGGCTTTTGTTAAGCGTTCCGGTAAAGATGTTACCATCGTATCTTTTAATAAAATGATGAAAGTTGCTTTAGGAGCAGCAGAAGAGTTGGCAAAAGAAGGAATTGAAGCAGAGGTAATTGATCTGGCAACCATTCGTCCTTTGGATTGGTTTACGATTTTAGAAAGTGTTAAAAAGACCAATCGACTGGTGATTGTTGAAGAACAGTGGCCATTTGCCTCAGTATCTTCTGAAATTGCTTATCGGATTCAAAAGGAAGGGTTCGACTACCTAGATGCACCTATCCGAAGAATTACCTCAGTAGATGCCCCCATGCATTATGCACCTAACTTGGTGGCGCTTTATTTGCCCGATATACCAAGAACAGTACAACTGGTAAAGGAAGTGATGTATATGCGTAAATAGTTAGCAATTTGTGTTCCTCAAAAGGTTAGAATATGATTAGCCTTTAATGATCTTATAGTATAACAATATCCAAAAGGGTCCGAAATAACTGTTTCGGACCCTTTTCAATTGGGTGATTTCAAATCATATTTAAATACCTCATCTCGATCAAGTCCTTGTTTTAAGTAATGGGTATTTTTATCTTTCACTGCTATTTCACCAGCTTGCCTGCTTTTAATTTTTCAGCTTGATTTTCAAGAAAAATAACTTATCTTTTCTTTGATTTAAATAGGACGGAAATATTTTAAATGATCAACTTATTCGGTTTTTTGGATTGAATCCTTTTTACGAATCTTATCCATTATTTCGTTTTTTTTCTTTACAATTTTCCAGTAATCTATCAATATCATTTCAATTGTATTTATTTACTAAGGGATTGGATAGTATATTCATAAAATAATTTATCATTCATTATGGCCAGTATTTTAATCATTGATGATGAAAAGGCAATTCGTAAAACCTTGTCAGAAATCTTACGCTATGAGGGTTATACGATTGATGAAGCAGCAGATGGGGAGGAAGGCTTAAGAAAGTTTAGTAATTCTGCTTACGACATCGTATTGTGCGATGTTAAAATGCCAAAAATGGATGGCATAGAGTTTCTTGAAAAGTCGAAAGCAATTAATCCAGATGTCCCAATTATTGTAATCAGCGGTCATGGCAATATCGAAACAGCTGTGGAGGCAGTTAAAAAAGGGGCTTTTGACTTTATCAGCAAGCCTCCCGATCTTAACCGACTACTAATCACTTTGCGAAATGCGCTGGATAAGCAAACGCTGGTTAGGGAAACAAAAGTGCTGAAACGAAAGGTGGGAATGGTAAAGGAAATTATAGGCAATAGCAAGCCAATCAATAACATAAAAGATACCATTGAAAAAGTAGCTCCTACGGGAGCCCGTGTTTTAATTACCGGAGAAAATGGAGTTGGCAAGGAATTGGTGGCCCGCTGGATTCATGAAAAAAGTAACCGTAGTAAGGGCCCTATGGTGGAGGTAAATTGCGCTGCAATTCCTGGAGAACTAATCGAAAGCGAACTGTTTGGTCATGAAAAAGGTTCTTTCACTTCTGCCATCCGCCAGCGGATTGGCAAATTCGAACAGGCCAATGGGGGTACGCTATTTTTGGATGAAATTGGGGATATGAGTTTGGGTGCCCAAGCAAAAGTATTAAGAGCCTTGCAGGAGGGTAAAATTACCCGTGTGGGAGCTGATAAGGATATCTCGGTAGACGTTCGAATAGTGGCAGCTACCAATAAGGATTTATTGAAGGAGGTTGATAATAAAAATTTCCGATTAGATCTTTACCATCGATTAGGCGTAATTATTATCCATGTGCCTTCCTTAAATGATCGCCGAGAAGATATTCCCTTATTGATTGATTATTACCTAGAAATGATTGCTGAGGAGTATGGGCAATCGAAAAAAAATATTGACAAGGATGCATTGGAATTGCTTTCTCAATATAACTGGACAGGAAATATCCGGGAGCTAAGAAATGTGGTAGAACGCCTTGTTATCTTATCTGGCAAAAAGATTGAATTACAAGATGTAACTACTTATGTATTGCCCAATCAGTAGGCTTTATGTCCATTATTTTTTATTATTTTCTAGGTAATGGATTTTTTTTCTTATCTTTTGTAAGTGTTTTTATATCTTTTGATAGTGAATTGGATTTTATTGTGTAGCAAAGAGCAAATATTACCCATTGCTGCTTTATTGTTTCAATCTAATTCAATTATTTTTTGTCCAATATATCCCTGACAAACCATTACTACTAACTGAAAGTTTATTTCATGTTTTTTAAAACAATTTAATTATTGTTAGCAGATGGACAATCTGTCCAATTCGTTTATTTCCCCTATGTTAAATCATTTGTTAGTTTAATCAACTTGCAAAAGCCAGTAATTCATTTTTGATTGATATAGCTGTTTGCTGTATCCGTTAAATTTAATCCGTACTTTATAAAACGATTAAGATGCTATTTTTATTAAAAAAGGGGTCATTGGTTTTTGTGTTTGTGCTATCTGTGTTTTATTGTACAGCTCAAAATAATTTTTTTGAAGATCTTCCCGAAATGTCCTTAAAAATAGCTTCCAACCAAAGAGCCATCATTCCTGCAAGGTACCGTACAATAAAGTTGAATAAAGCGGGGCTTTTAAAATTTTTAACTACGGTTACCTCCGAGAAAGCGAATGTAGTGAATGCCGCCAACTCAATCATTGAAATACCGCTTCCTTCGGGTGGCACTGCTAAATTTTATATCTGGGAAAGTTCTACTATGGAAGCTAGTCTAGCTACCAAATTTCCTAATATACATACCTATACTGGTCAGGGAATTGATGATCCTACAGCTAATATTAAGCTTGATTTTACTCCTGCTGGTTTTCATGCAATGATTATATCTTCTTTGGGAGGTGCCGTTTTTGTCGACCCTTATGCAAGAGGAAATACAGATAGTTATATTAGTTATAAAAAAACTGATTTCAAAAAAGCTACTCGTTTTTTTGAGCTTCCTGTAGTAAGGAATTTAAGTGTTGGAAATAGACCTTTGTCTGCAAATGGCTTATCACGTGGAACTTGTATGGGTTCTCAGTTAAGGACCTATCGACTCGCATTGGCTGCTACTGCAGAATACACAGCAGCATCGGGGGGCACTGTAAATTCTGCCCAGGCTGCCCAAGTAACTACCATCAACCGAGTAAATGGAGTGTATGAAAGGGAGGTGGGGGTAAGAATGGTATTGGTTTCCAACAACAATTTATTAATTTATTTGGATGCGGCCACCGATGGCTTTACCAATATTGATGGAGGTATGATGTTGGATGAAAACCAACTTAAAATTGATCTTATTATAGGTAATGCCAATTACGATATTGGCCATGTGTTTAGCACTGGAGGTGGTGGGGTAGCAGGTTTAGGGGTAGTATGTGCGGCAGGACAGAAGGCCAAGGGGGTTACTGGCTCACCACTTCCTACAGGTGATCCTTTTGATATTGATTATGTGGCACATGAAATTGGCCACCAATTTGGCGCCAACCATCCTTTTAATTCCATTACCGACGCTTGTAATGGAAATGGGGTGCCAATTGCCAATGCTGAACCGGGCAGCGGAAGTACAATTATGGCTTATGCTGGAATTTGTGGTGCCGATAACCTACAATCTAATAGTGATGCGCAGTTTCATGCCATTAGTTTAAATGAAATTTCCACTTTTATTCTATCAGCTAATGGTAGCTCTTGTCCCCAAGTTACAGCCACAGGTAATTTACCTCCTGTAGTCAGTGCTGGCCAAGATTATACCATTCCCAAATCAACTCCTTTTAGTTTAGTAGGCAGTGCATCTGATGCCAATGGGGATGCATTAACTTTTAGTTGGGAGCAAATCAATGTAGGAGGAGCATTTGGAACCTGGAATAATCCTTCGGGCAATGCACCTATATTCCGTTCATTTATTCCCCAATCTGTTCCGGTTCGTAA
>JBIKOV010000024.1:0-25669 GCA_044357815.1 Ferruginibacter sp.
AAAATAAACCATTACAATCAGAAATATTCCGAAAATAATAAATACAGGATGATAAAAAGATAGGAGTATTAAACCAAAGCCTATTTGAATGCTTGCAGTTGGTATGTCCAATAATAGTTTGGAAATACCCTTTTGCAGGGAAATGGTATCAAAAAAACGATTGACGAGTTCAGGCAAGTAATATCCATCCAAAGCCTGCAGATCCAATTTTGGAATCCGATCAGCCAATTCGAATGAATACCGGACAAATATCTTCTGCTCCACTTTTTCAATCAAACGCATTTGGTTAACTTGCAACATCCCATTCAAAAAGACACCTGACACGACAAAAAAGATAAGCACCACTAGTGAAGTGGTTATGGAGCCACCTAAAACAAAACTTATGATTGATTGAATACCCAGTGGTAGGGAAAGTTGAATTAAGCCATTGAGTATAGCATAAAAATAAACAGATGAAATTTCATTTTTTTCAAGTTGAATAACCCGAAATATTCTTTTTAGAGGACTCGAAAAATCATTTTGTTTAGCATTATCTGCCATAATTAATTATTTAATATAAACTTTCAAAGAGAGTTCCATTTTTTGCAACACTAATTGTTGACAAATACCCTAAACTTCAACAAGATAGGTATAATTGCTGCGAATATAGAGTGGATTTTTTAAAATTTTACAAATAGAAAAGTATTATATATATTTTAAGAACTCTTTTACCTAAATATGACAATTAACCACTTATTACACTCCATTGGAATTTAATCAATGACCGGTTATGCCGTTGTGTATGCTGTCATAAAGATTGATTACAAGAAGGTTACTAAAGCCTTCTTTGACAGTATGATGGTCAAAAAAAGTACGGTAAGCCAAAATAATTGAGTAATTGGCCGTAAAATATACAGTATATAACTTATGGCTGAGGCTATGGGTTAGTTGGAAATTATTTGTTTGAATAAAAAAACTGAACAAAGACCACTCAAAATCGAGTCTTACGTTCAGTTAATTTTTTAAAAAAGTAGAAAGCATTTACACTAATCAGCTACTAAATAAATCACCCTGAGGTCCCTCATTTTCAGCCCTCGTTTCCCACTCCATTTCTACACTCTTTGAAAACTCTGTAAGCTTTGCCCCAACTGCCTTCCATCCCATCACTTCCACCATATTGTTGACCTTAAATTTGGTAGATCGTACCAGTTGACCACGGCCTGTATTCACTATCAATAAAGGATCTAGATTAGTCGTTACCATTTCCAATCGGTTGTCCTTACCTTCTTTTATAAAAAAGAATTTGGTATGCAAAGTGGTTGTTTCAATTTTAAATCGCTTGATATTGTACTGCAGTTTTTCATTGTCAAGATACACAGCAGTTACCACTTTCTCGGGCCTAAATTTCTCAATCAGTATTACTTTTTCAACGTCAAATCGTTGGGTGAGTTCTTGGTCGGTGATCTCGTAGTTGCCATCATTGAAAACAACCAATAGTCTGTCTTCCGCATCAAACTTACCAAGGTATTTACCCTTCTCTTCAGTATTTAAGCGGCCAAATTTATTGTCAAACCACAACTTTTTGGCATCCAACGTCGACTTTCCAGCTTCCTTGAATTTAACTGATTTAATGGGGTATTTGCTAACTTGGTTTCCAATGCTACCACGTCCTTTAATTTCCAGCTCTTCAAAATAAAATTCGAGTTCTTTTTTCTTTGCACTGCAGTTTGGGCTAAGTAATATTTTTACTACTTCCGCTTCTCCATTAGCATTGGCAGAAAAATAATGAACCTTACTTTTTTCTGCCCCCTTGGTTAGATCGTATTCCTTATCCCTAGTAATACCGGTTACATTAAAACGTTTTGCAAAACTAACTCCCGTTTTTCCGTCTATATAGATCATATTATAAGTGGTTCGTTCATCATTCTTTTGAAAAACGGCCACATGTAATATATCCTTTCCAATAAATGCCTTTTCAGACACCCTAATTACTTTCATTATCCCTTCCTTCGTAAAGGCGATAATATCATCAAGGTCTGATACTTCAGCAATCAATTCATCTTTTTTTAAACCTGTACCTATGAAGCCATCAGAAAAATTTGCATATACTTTAATATTGGCTATTGCCACCGACTTGGCATGGATAGTATCAAATAATTTGATTTCTGTTTTTCGCTCTCTTCCTTTACCAAACTTTTTCAGCAAATTTTCATAATAAGCTACCGCAAAGTCAGTTAAATGTTCAAGATCGTGCTTTACTTGTTTGATATCAGCTTCCAACCCTTTTATTTGTTCATTGAGCTCATCAATGTCTAGTCTATAAATACGGCGAACCGGCTTTTCCGTTAGCTTAACAATATCTTCTCGGGTAATATCCCTGCGCAATTGCTTTTTGAAAGGGGTAAAAGCCTTGTCAATAGCCAGCAGCACTTTTTCCCAGGTTTCGTGCTTTTTCTCTAATTCCTTATAAATCTGTTCCTCAAAAAATATTTTTTCAAGTGATGTGTAATGCCATTTTTCTTGCAGTTCTGCCAGTTTAATCTCTAGTTCCCTTCTTAATAACTCTTTGGTATTTTCTGTAGCAGTGCGTAATAATTCTTGAACCCCTAAAAACTGCGGTTTGTTTTTTACTATCACACATGCATTGGGTGAAATACTTACTTCACAATCAGTAAATGCATACAACGCATCGATGGTGATATCCGGTGAAATACCAATAGCCAATTCTATAATAATTTCTACTGCTGCAGCCGTGTGATCCAGTACTTTTTTTATCTTTATTTTACCTTGATCATTTGCTTTTACAATACTCTCCATCAATTGAGTGGTGGTAACGCCAAAGGGTACACTTTTAATTACCAGGGTCTTTTTATCTACTTCCTCTATTATTGCCCTCACTCTTACCTTTCCCCCTCTTTTACCATCGTTGTAGTTGGTGGCATCCATGGTACCACCTGTCAAAAAATCAGGAAGTAACTCAAATTTTTTACCTCTCAAAATTTTAATAGAAGCATCAATTAATTCACAAAAATTATGTGGTAAAATTTTCGTTGCCAAACCTACAGCAATTCCTTCCGCACCTTGGGCCAGCAAAAGTGGGAATTTCATAGGAAGCGTGACCGGCTCATTTTTTCGGCCATCATAACTAATTGTCCAATCCGTAGTTTTCGCATTGAAAGCTACTTCCAATGCAAACTTACTCAATCTAGCCTCAATATACCGGGGTGCTGCTGCGTCATCACCTGTGCGTACATCACCCCAATTACCCTGGGTTTCCACCAGCAAGTCCTTTTGCCCAAGGTTAACCAATGCATCACCAATACTTGCATCACCATGGGGATGATATTGCATTGATTGACCGATGATATTGGCCACCTTATTAAAGCGTCCATCATCCATTTCTTTCATAGCATGAAGAATACGGCGTTGAACAGGTTTTAATCCATCTTCTAGTGCCGGAACAGCCCTTTCCAAAATAACATAACTGGCATAATCCAAAAACCAGGTTTTGTATTGGCCACCAATACCGCTATCGGTGTGGATATAATCTTCTTTATTTTTACTTGTTGCCATATTTTAATTAAAGCTATTCTTAATCAGTGTTACTGCTATTCAATTTTTATGTTCTCTTATTGCTAAGTATAAATTAAAAAGGATTACACATTTTATAATTCATACAATTCTAAGGGTTGGTCATTAGGGTCATTAAAAAAGCAAAATTTCTTATTGGTTCCTTCATCCGTACGAATGGCTTCCACATCGATTGATTTTGAAATTAATTCAACTCTTGCTTTTTCAATATCCGCTACACCAAATGCCAAGTGTCGCAAGCCCCTTTGCTCTGGAAAGGAAGCTCTTTGCTTAGTATCAGGAAATGAGAAAAGTTCAATCTGATACAATCCATTAATAGAAAGATCAAGCTTAAACGAATTTCTATCCGCTCGAAAAGTCTCTTTTAATATTAAAAACCCTAAAATCTCAGTATAAAAATATTTACTGCGTTCATAGTTATCCGTAAGAATTGCTACATGATGAATCGCCTTAATTTCCATAATAACTATGATTTTGTTTTAACTTCAAAATCTTTCATATTAGCAATTTTTCCCTGCACATCAAACATTTCCTGCGCAATCATTACTTTGAGGCGCCATAGTAAGTAAGCTTCACTTGTTATATTCTTGGCTTTGCTAATAAACTGATGAATAATTTTTGCAGCTTTTTGCCAATCTTTAGTTATGAATTTTTTAAGTTCAGCATCATAAAAATCGTAGTCTTCCTGAACTAGTTTTTTTCCACCTTCCAATAAACGAACCCCTTTGTTATTATCACAAAGCTTAGTCCATTCGTCCGGATCTACTTCAAACTCACTGGGCGTAATTTCACGTGCCAATTTTTTAGCTTTTAAAAACTCTTTTGCAGGAATTTCATGTAACCAGTTGGGATAAAATATCTGTCCCTTTTCATTAAAAAATGGTAAATTATTTAAATAAAGAATAAACACCCTGCCCTGAAATTCTTTCATGTAATTGGTAAGCCAGTAATAACCACTTACATCATGTTTGTTTTGGGCTGCCCATATCCAAATACTCTGATCAATATCTCTACGCATCGTACCAACCAGTTGGGCGACTGTTTGATAATCATTGGACTCCGTATCATTTAATTTTAATTCAAAATCACCCCCTGCTAAAATTTCAGTCCACCATTTTTTTCGAGCTTCAATTCCATCGCCAATAAAAACATTTTGTAATGGGCCCACGGCAAAATCATCTTTGATGCATACAACCTCACCTATAAGGCTTTCATCTAATTCCATTGCCTGTTGCAAAACATTGATATCAGGCTCATTAAAAACTAAGTGTATCATTTATATCGGGTTATTTATTTGGCGAAGTAATATAGTATACTGCAGTAGTGAAAAAATTTCTAACAAAAGGAATAGATTGAATCCAACTGAATTGCTTCCTTGGCTTCCAACCAAACTTATATTCATACACCGGATTTACCAGCCAGTGCTTTTGCAACAATATCTGATAACCTGTTTTTTTGAGTATCTTTTCAAAACGTTCTATGGATATCCCAGTCTCTTTAATCTCTATCAGATCTTCAGAATACTGATTATTGATCTTTAACAATTTTTTAAACAAAGGCATCGGAAGCAAATGCCAGTAAGGTGCTTTACCTAGCCAACCTTGTAACATCTGCTGGTGACCACCAAACGGCATTTGCCATGGAGGAAATGCAAACAAAATGATACCCTCTGGCCGCAGGAAATTTTTCATCCAACCGATTAGTTTTTCCTGGTCATGAATATGTTCTATAACATCTTTTAATACGATAATATCGAATTTAGTTTGCAGGTCTTTTTCTGCATCTACATCGTAAATATTACTATTGATCAACCTTACTTTCCCAGCTGTAATTTCTGGTTGAAGCCACTCAGTAGCCTTTTCCAACCACAAGGGATACATTTCTACACCGGTACAATTGCAGCCTACTTCACAGAAAGCCCTTAGTAAGGAACCTTGGCCACAACCTATTTCCAATAATTGCATCCCTGGCTCAATTACTTTAACCTGCTGTACAAAAGGCACTATCCATTGGCGGACATTGGATAGTTGAATTTCGAAATATTTTTTATTATCGGTATGGAAATCGTACATAAAATAAATGCGCTAATAATTCCTTTGCGTTCTTTAATCCTATTTTAATTTAAACCCTTGATCGTAAATTACTATTTGCTAAAAAAAGCAACCATTAAACTGAAGTGCCATCTTCTACTAAATCCAACTCCACCTTTAAATTATCGATAATGAAATCTTGCCTACTCGGCGTATTCTTTCCCATATAATATTCTAACAACTGCTGAATATGTGTATCGGGCAACATCATGACAGGTTGTAATTTCATATCATCACCAATAAATCTTGCAAATTCACCTGGGCTAATTTCTCCCAACCCTTTAAATCGAGTAATTTCTGGTTTTGAACCTAACTTTTTTATGGCAGCATCTTTTTCAGTTTGATCATAACAATAAATGGTTTCTTGCTTATTACGAACCCTAAACAAAGGGGTTTCTAAAATATATACATGCCCATTTTTAACGAGATCCGGGAAAAACTGAAGAAAAAAGGTCATTAACAATAAGCGAATATGCAGTCCATCCACATCCGCATCAGTAGCAAAAACGATGTTATTATACCGAAGGGTATCATAGCCGTCTTCAATATTCAATGCATGTTGTAATAAATTGAACTCTTCATTTTCGTACACTACTTTTTTAGTAAGACCAAAGCAATTAAGCGGTTTGCCACGCAAACTGAAAACAGCCTGTGTATTAACATTCCTTGCTTTGGTAATACTTCCACTTGCGCTATCTCCTTCCGTAATAAATATGGTACTTTCTTTTTGCTTTTCTAAAATATTCTCCTTGTCTTTTCCAGTTGCCTCATCATTGTAATGAAACTTACAATCTCTTAATTTTTTATTATGCAAATTTGCTTTTTTCGCCCTTTCATTAGCTAGCTTACGAATTCCGGATAATTCCTTTCGTTCCCTTTCATTTTGTTCAATCCGTTTTTTTAAAGCATCTGCAGTAACAGGATTTTTATGAAGGTAATTATTGAGTTCTTTTCCTAAAAAATCTCCAATGAAATTTTTCATGCTTGGCCCACCCTCAAAAACGGTTTGTGAACCTAGTTTTGTTTTGGTCTGACTTTCGAAAACAGGTTCCTGTACCCGAATACTGAGCGCCGCACATATACTTCCGCGGATGTCAGCAGCATCATAATCCTTTTTGAAAAAATCCCTGATTGTTTTTACATACCCTTCCCTGAATGCCGCTAAATGGGTTCCCCCTTGTGTAGTAAACTGCCCATTCACAAAACTATAGTACTCCTCACCATAGGCACTTTCGTGAGTAATAGCCAACTCAATATCTTCACCCTTTAAATGGATAATTGGATAACGAATTTCATCTTCATTGGTTTTACGCTGCAATAGATCTAGTAATCCATTTTTACTGATATAGCGTTTGCCGTTTAAATTCATTACCAAGCCAGCATTGAGATAGCAATAATTCCAAAACTGGTTGTCTAGATACTCCTGAACAAAATGAAAATTCTTAAAAATGGACTCATCCGGAATAAAAGTTACAAAAGTGCCATTGTCTTCCTTTGTGGCAGCCTCTTTATGCTCTTTCAGCAAAACGCCTTTTTGAAATTCGGCTGTTTTTTCTTTCCCCTCACGATATGCTGTTACTTTAAAATATTCACTAAGTGCATTTACGGCCTTTGTACCCACCCCATTCAAACCAACACTTTTTTGAAATGCTTTACTGTCATATTTGGCACCAGTGTTGATTTTGCTAACTACATCTACTACTTTTCCAAGAGGAATTCCTCTTCCATAATCCCTTACAGTAATATTTTTGCCGTTAATATTAACATCAACATGCCTACCATAACCCATGGTATGCTCATCGATGCAATTGTCAATTACCTCCTTCATTAACACATAAACGCCGTCATCCGGACTGCTGCCATCCCCGAGTTTGCCGATATACATACCCGGCCTTAACCGAATATGCTCCTTCCAATCGAGACTCCGGATAGAATCTTCGTTATAATCCACTTCAATTTTTTCTTTTTCTGCCATTGTACTTTTTTATCTCCTCTGAAAATACTGGGTATAATTCAACTAATTATTAAGAAACTGCTCATGCATTTACCATTAAATTCTCAATTGTTAATAGCTTTCAAATAATAGAAATGGATACATACCACCGTAATAAGGCTGCAAGCTACTAATTTTTTTAGTAATTTTTCGATGATGCAAATATAAGTAATCAAGTTGTGGGAAATTTGAAGGGTTTTAAACACTTGTGCATAACCAAAATAAGATAACCTAATAAGAGTTGATTTAAGTATAAAATTATTAAAAATAGATCCTGTTGCAATGACAAAACAATTTAAATAGGGATGCAATTAAAAAGAGGTTTTATCTTGTGGCATTATATTTTTAATACTAAAATAATTAGGTGTGCCACTAGTAACCGATCTAACTAAAATCAAGCAAATTGCAGAAGAAAAACAAGCGGAAAATGATTTGTTCCGCGACTTTCTAAAACAACAAGATGACGAAGCTATCGATTCAATGGTTCATACCTTAACAGAAACCATAACACCCCAAATAGACTGCACTCAGTGTGGAAATTGTTGTAAATCCTTAATGATTAATATTACAAAAGAAGAGACCGATCAATTGGCGAGTCACTTACAGATCAGTGAAACTCAATTAATAGACCAATACATTGAGCAAAGTGAACAGGGCCAAATGATCATTAATACTATTCCCTGTCAT
Organism: Ferruginibacter sp.; assembly: GCA_044357815.1. Taxonomy (GTDB): domain Bacteria; phylum Bacteroidota; class Bacteroidia; order Chitinophagales; family Chitinophagaceae; genus Ferruginibacter. The sequence goes on from JBIKOV010000024.1 coordinate 8,341, forward strand.
TTTTTAAAAGAAACCTCCTGTTCTATTTATGAACATCGGTTTACTGAATGTAGGGAATTCCCACATTTACACAAGCCGCATTTTACAGGAAGACTATTTGGAACTATGCAGTACTATGAAATTTGCCCAATTATTTTCAATGTGGTTGAAAAGTTAAAGGAAGACCTTTATTATTAAATTGTATAAGTAATTCAGCTATTTATTTCAAAATTTGCTGAAATCTTTCGGTTCACATCCCAATCCAATCATTTAATATATTGTTACAATGTTAACATAAATTTTAAAACATATTATTAAATTTTAATATAATTTAAATACAATATATATTATCTTTGGGAACGTAAATTTAAAATTATGATCCCATTGAATAAAAATCTCTCTAATCAATTGATTGACAGTGTATCAATTAATCAAAATGATAACAATAATGATGGTAATAATATTGTCCTAAGCGAACATAAGCTACAGTCAATTACACACAATGAAGATCAAAAAGCCTATGAAACGATCCTACAAAAACTTCAGGAAAGTAATGAAGAGTGGTGGTTAGTAAGTTCAGAGAATGAAGTTAAAGGATATGCTTATCGAAAGCGTTTACCATCAAAAAAGTAGTTAAAACAATTAAAAATTGGATTAGATTTATTAAATATTATAAGGACCTTTGTAAAAATTCTTTCTACAATGAAAATATTTCAATCTAATCTTTCGACTCTTATTTTTCTTTTTTTATTCTTTTCCTGCACAGCACAGCAAAAAACGGTATTAACTTCAGATGAATTTGAGAAAGCCATCAGCAGCAATGTTTCAGTACAAGTATTGGATGTAAGAACTGCAGAGGAGTTCAATACTGGCCATATTAAAAATGCGCTCCTTGCCGACTGGAGGGATCAGACTGAATTCGATAGAAGAATTAGTTACATTGACAAGGACAAGCCAGTCTATGTGTACTGTTTAGGTGGAGGTAGAAGTTCCGCTGCTGCTGTTAAAATGAAAGAAATGGGCTTCCAACAGGTATTCGAGCTAAAAGGTGGAATGAATGCATGGAAATCGGATAACAAGCTGGTAGAGGGTAAATCCACTCAAAAAGAAATGAGCAGCATTGAATTTAATAATGCTATCAATCTTGATAGTTTTGTACTCGTTGATTTTGGAGCTGAATGGTGTCCTCCTTGTAAAAAAATGGAACCTGTTATAGAGCGTCTTAAAAAAAATAACGCAAGCAAATTATCTATTGTAAAAGTAGATGGTGGCCGAGATGAAACCATTTTAAAAACATTCCATGTTACCGCTTTACCAGTATTTATTCTTTTTAAAGGGGGTAAACAAATATGGCGCAAAGAAGGAATTGTGGAGGAAAAGGAAATTGCCGCACTTATAAAGTAGTAGAAAATTTTCCTGAAATATAGCCTTGGGATATTTTTATACAGTGCTAATTAGTACAAATCCCTAGTAAGTGCTTTGTTTTTAGTAGAGGTTATACTATGAGTAAAATATTTTATTTTAACTAAAAACAGGTGTCAAAATCTACAAACATTCAATCATAAATTTTCCCATATTTGTTTGCCAAATTCCTCTAGACTAGGATCTCTAGCGCCCATTAATAATAAAACACAGTTCTCAGTTAAGTGTGGTCTTACAGCAGTTAAAAAGTCATTCCTATCCTCTACAAAAAAGGCATTTACATTTAATTGTTTGATATCAGCTATTAAATCATTGGAAGAAATATCCTTTACAGCTGTACCGCCTGCATAAAATATTTCACTCATCCATATCTCATCCGTTGGTCTTAAAACATTCAAAATTTCCTTTACAAAATCAGTTCTTAAAAATCTGGTAGGCCCATATCCATGGGGCTGAAACCAAGCAATTACTTTAGGGGAAATATACTGACATGCAGCAATCGATGCAGCACATTTAGCGGGATTATGTGCATAATCATCAATAACCCAAACACCGTTCTTCTCACCCAATACCTGGTGTCGACGATAAATACCTTCATATTGATTTAGCGCTTGGGCACAATCTTGCAGGCTTACTCCTATAAGATTGGCTACACAGGTAGCGGCAACCGCATTTTCCATATTGTGTTTACCGACCGTATTAATGGAAAATGGGACCTTATCGATTGTAAATTGAATTGTAAAACCTGATTGATGAAAATTAGCAGTTGCATATCTAGCAGAATTATTTTCATCTACACTAAAATCATGTAATGGATTGACAGATAATTGGGCGGATAAAAAATTGGATTGATTGACAACAAATTTCCCTTTTGTATTATTTTTAAACTGTGTAAAAATATCCATCAACTCATCAATTTCCTGGTGGTCTTTGTCAATATTAAGCAACAGACCTATCTCAGGATGATATTGTACGATCGAACCATCGCTTTCGTCGGCTTCTATTACCAACCACTCTCCTTTTCCAACCTCAGCGTTTCCAATCTTAGCTTCCCGAATAATGCTTACTAATCCAGCACCACTTATAATACTAGGTTGTAGACCAGCATATTTTAAAATATCAAATAACATAGCACTAGTTGTACTCTTTCCTGAGGTTCCCCCTACCGCAATAGTTTTTTTACTATTGGCTATCAATGCTAGCAGTTCAGATCGCTTAATGATGGAAATGCCTAATTGATTGGCCTTTTGGACTTCAAAAACCGTGTTTTCTATAGCAGTAGATACAACCACCAATTCGGTACTTTCATTAATTCCCGCTCCATCTTGCTCGAAGCATTGAATGCCTGCAAATTCTAATTTTTCTCTAGTTTCGTTGTATGTATCCGGAGTAAAAAAACGATCACTACCTGAAACATTTTTGCCTATTCCAGATAAATATTGGGCAATCGCACTCATACCGGATCCGGCTACTCCAATAAAAAAAACATTTTTAAAATCATTTATTCCGGTAATCATATTTATAAAATTGATTAGCTAATGGTTGAATTATGGCGCAAAGCCAAGTAAGCAAATAGTAGACTAAAGGCCATTAAAATGCTTCCTAAAAAAAAGGATGCGCCAGCAAAATGAAAAGGAGTAGTAGGTTGAGTAAAATAAGAGAACAAGCTAGTCATTAATATAGGCCCAATGATATTTGTGAGGCTCATAATACTAGTTAATCCACCCTGTAGCTCTCCTTGTTGGTTGGAAGGAACCTGTCCGGATATAATAGACTGAATGGCAGGACCACAAATACCTCCAAGACAATAGGGTACTAAAAAAACAAACATCATCCAACTTTGTGAAGCGAAAGAAAATAATATCAAACCAATGGTATAAAGTGCCATTCCTATATAAACGCTTCTTTTATTTCCCAGCATTGGGTTAATGAATCGAATTAATCCACCCTGAACAATACCTACCAGTAATCCAACTAATCCAAGTGACAGTCCAATCATTTTTGCATTCCAACTAAATTGCTGAATAGTAAAAAATGACCAAGTACTTTGCACAGAATTGGTTGCTAAATAAATTAAAAAATAAGAAACTACTAAGCCACTTACGGCTGGATATTTTTTCAATTGTTTGATTGAGCTCAATGGATTAGCGCGCTTCCAATCAAATTTTCTTCTGTTTTCTAAGGATAACGATTCAGGCAACACGAAATACCCATAGGCGCAATTTAATAGGCTCAAAATGGCTGCCACCATAAAGGGCACCCGAAGACCAAAATCAACCAGCAGTCCACCTATAACAGGTCCAAGAATAAAGCCAACACCAAAAGCGGCACCCACCATTCCAAAGTTTTGAGCTCTATTTTGCGGGGTACTGATATCAGCTATATATGCAGTAGCAGTAGTGAAACTTGCACCACCTAAACCAGCTATAATTCTTCCAACAAACAACCATCCAATTGAGGGCGCTAAGGCCAAAAATATATAATCTATCCCTAGGCCAAATAAGGATAATAATAGAACTGGTCTGCGGCCATATCGATCACTTAAATTACCTAATAGTGGAGCAAAAATAAATTGCATGGCGGCATATGAAAAGGCAAGCCATCCACTATACCTGGAGGCATCGCTTACAGTACCATGAATCAATTGCTCAATTAAACCAGGTACAACGGGTATAATCAACCCAATTCCTGTTACATCAATTAGAAGCGTAATAAAAATAAAACTGATTGCTGCGGTACGATTTGAAGTCATATTACAAAGATAACTGGGCATTAACCTATTGAAACAAAAATAGGGTAGATTTATTTTGAACCGATGTCAATCTACAGTTTGAATTGTGATTAACAGTTGGGTACAAAATATTGGATGATAACTTTAATAGTATGTTCTGGACACAAAAAAAGAGCTCAAATAATGAGCTCTTTTTTGAAGTATATCAGTTTGGAATTACCACCTGTTACCACCACCGCCACCGCGATTGTTGGAATAACCGCCACGACTTCCGCCGCCGCCAGTTCTTTCTTCTCTTTCTTTTGCGATAGAAACAGACATTGCTCTTCCTTCCACTTCTTTGTTGTTTAAAGAAGCCATAGCTTCTTTACCTTCTTCTTCAGACGGCATTTCAACAAAACCAAAACCACGTGAGCGACCAGACTCTCTGTCCATAATTACTTTAGCAGAAGAAACTTCGCCAAATTTTGAAAATAGTTCGTTAAGTTCAGCATCATTTGTGTTGAAACTCAAATTTGAAACGTAAATGTTCATAATCTTAAAAATTAATAATAAAAAATAAAATACCTGTGATGGTAACTAAAGACAAACTTTTAAGAAGAGAAAACTAATACGTTGGAGAAGTAAAAAATTGAATCTATCTAAAAACGATGTGCTCATAGAGCTAAAATCACTTTGCAAAGATATAGTTATAATTTAAGAACTAAGCATTTATTATTATTTATAGCAATATGGAGCAAAGTACGTTCATCCAAGACACAAAGCGTTAACACGCAAATTGGTTTCAAAATGCCAGAAATAACCAAATCTACTATGATTGTAAACTTTTTATCAGGTCAATATAAGCCTGTTTTGCTTCATCGGCAGGCTTACCCTTTAACTCTTCCCAAGCTGTAAATTTAGCCTTAGCAACAAAATCAAAGGGATTTACGGGTGCTTCTATATTGATATCTCCCTCATTTGCCTGCTTAAATAAAGCATATAATTGAAGCAGAATTTCATTACTTGGCTTTTCAGACAAGGATTTACTCTGCTCAACTGCTTGTTCAAATAATGTATTTATATCCATAAAACTATATTTAGTCAAAATTACTTTTTTATGCATTCAAATGCAATTATACCCAAAGTTATCAGTCAGTTGATTGTAATTTATTGAATTGTTTTAAATAATCGTATTGAAGGTCTTCATGCAAAGTTGTAATAAGTTGAGCGGTTTTTTTTAACTGAAGCTGATAAATATTATTCAAAACAGTGCTTTTATTAATTGGGATATCATGATTTACCAATGTTTTACAAAAATGAAGTAATAACTCCACTTCAATTTGCTTCGATCCAGTTAGCCGTATAAATTTCGAAGTAGTTCTTAGGATTTTACGAAGCGTTTTTTTAATGAAGTATATATTTGAAAAGTTGATTGCTTCAAATTGTGTATCAATTTCTGCTTTTGCTTGTTCTATGAAAGCTGCTTCATCATGTGCTTCAAAAAGCAAATAGGTGAGTAATTCTTTATTATCCTTCTTAAACTTAGCCAATTTGATACATAGCTCAAGCAACATGGCAGGATTGGTTACCGTTAATTCCTGTTTAATTTCACTGATAGTAGCTACCTTCATACTGCTAAAATAAACAATTTGGTATTGAAAATAAGTACATAATGCTAACTTTAAATACTAGCAAGTTGAATTAAATAATTCTGTAATAAGCACTCATTTAAAATACGATTAATAATGAACTCAATAGATTTATCATTAAACCAAACAGCCTATTTAGACCTCGCTAGATCTGTTTGTATAATTAACTTTATTAATATATTTAAAAATACTAATTAGTTTTACCTTACACTATAAATCCAAATTGATGAAAAAAACATTTTTTTTAATACTATTGTTTGTTGCTAGCATTTTTACAAGTCGTGCTCAGTTTTACAAAACCTATTTACCCTCCAGTGAATTTTCGGATTCACTTTCAAAAATTGTAAAGGATTTTAAAAACAACTTCAACCTGATACAGGGTAAAGAAATGATACCTCAGCCTGAAATGAATACATATCAATCAAAAACTACCCTACCCGATGCATTGCATTGTTCTATATTTCGATATCATTCTATTAGAGACACCTCAGCTAGCTGGCAGGCGATTTTTTACGATGGCGAAAATTACAAAGATGCCTATAGAATTTATAAGGATATTTTTAACCAGCTAAAAAAATGTAAAATAAAAATTGATGACAAAAATGACAACGCTTTTATTGGCGATTTTGGAAAGCCCAAAGAATCAGTTCGTTTCACATCCAGCTCATTAAAATTAAATTCAAATGATATAATTTATCGCAATTTTTTTGCTGACTTAGAACTAACCAATACTTATGATGGATGGGAAGTGCAATTAAACCTAATCTATAAAAACATGAATTAACTAAGTTCCTTCCAAAATTTATTTAATTACAAATTTGTGCTGATTACACTTGCCTACAAATCAAAGAATAAAAGGATCCTATTTATAAATCATAGAAATACCTTGTTCGGTTTACTTTGATATCCCTCAGTAGATTGGATTTTGGACTGATTGTAATATTGAAAAATCTATAACGGCCTATAGGAGATACATTGACAGCCATTTGCCAGCAATGCATTTCACGAGCAATGGATACCGATAAAGTTCCCAACTCCTTTTGAGAAATATTATAAAAACCATTTATTCCCAATTGCCATTTAGGTGTTAAAGACAATGTACTATTCCAGTTCATATCTTGATAAATATTAGTATAAAAACCACTGTAATCGGGTTTTCTATCCCTTTGAAAACGAAGTGAATAAGAAAAATTAAATGACCAAGGAATTGAAAAATCTGCAAATTCTGCTGGATTATTCCCAATATAAGCAGCTTCGGTTTGATACTCATCTAAAGGCATTCCAGTATTGGGATTATATGGTTGCCCTATCGGATTGATTGTTTGTTTCTTTTTAGTTTTATCACCACCCTGAAATTGACTAGTCATAGAAATGTTGCCACCAATAAATCTACCCAAAGAAGCAAGATTTTTTTTCCATATCAGTTGATTGATTCTATCACCCCTATTATTTACCTGATATGGATCCAAACTTGCATTTGCAGTAATGCTTATTTTATCAAATAAATTACTTCTAGCCCCTACATTAAAAACACTCAATTGAAAAGAATCTGCAAGGAAATTATAACTACCCCCCAGATTTAATCCATCAATTAAACTTACTTTTTTTACAGCATCCAATGAGGTATCATTTTTATCTCGCACTTTCATTTGGATATTGTTATCCACATTAAAACTTAATCCCCCAAATCTACCCTCGCCAAAACCACCATAAATACTATTATCAAAAACATTAAATCGGCCTACATTTCCTGCCGTATCCAATTGGCTGGTATAAAAATATTTACCGTTCATATTAGGCTTGTAATTAACACTAATAGAAGGCCGAATTTCATGGCGAATTGCCTTTACTGAAGAATTTTTCCCAAAAGTATAGGAACCAAAAACTCTAGATGATATACCGATTCCAAAAGACATATCCCTTGCAGTATAAAAACTCTTATCGATGGCGGTATCTACTTTATTGGTAGAACTATTCCAGCTTCTGATAAATTTTTGCTGATACCATTTTTCTGTGTAAGAAACACTAGGTGATATTTGAAGTGCTCCCAACTGCGGTAGTGAAAGGGAAATAGGCACATTATGTGTGCCACCCCATTGAAGGTTATTGAAAATTTGTTTCCCAATATTTATTTTACTAACAGAAGTATCATCGGAAAAATAGGTAAAACTTTTAACATTCGAATTCAATGCTATTCCTATGTTTTCGTACCAACTATAATTACCAATCACTTCTTTTCTGCGCAGTGGATACAATGTATTCAAATTAAAACTTACATCTGGCAAGGTTACATTAATAATTTTCAGGTTGGTATTTTGAGAGTGATTGGCGTTAATCGAAATATTAAAAGGTTTATCCTTCCAAACTTTAGCATAAGCGATACTAGAATTTAACTGGTTACTGAAATTACGAGTTGGGTTATTGGGGACTTGGGAATTGAATTTACTACTTCCAGCATTTACATTTGCATTAAAAGATACTCCAGGTCTGGATTTAGTATCAAGTGAATGGGACCATCTAACATTAAATGAATTATTGGTTGAAAAATCCGGATCTCCCTTAAAATTTGTTTTGAAATGCTGGTAATCAAAGGAGAAATTACCTTGTTGACGATATCGCTTAAAATACCTCGGACTAATGTTGTAAGAATAGCCACCGTAAGAATAAACGGTCGCTCTAGTTGTTACATCCCAAATATCATTGATTACTCTGTAATATCCGAGCCCTGAGAGTGATAATCCAAATTGATCATTGGAATTAAAAGCGGGTGCTAGTAATCCGGAATGCCTACCCTGCGTAATAGGAAATAGACCAAATGGAAGGATAATCGGCACAGGAACTCCCTCAAACTCGGGATGGACTGGCCCGGTAACTGCAAATTTTTTACTAATAAATTTTGTTTTCTTACTTACAAAAGAAAAGTGGGGGGTGTCCAAATTGCAGGTTGTAAACCTTGCCCTATAAGCAAAAAAGGAAGTTGAATCAACTTTTTTAATTTTTAATGCATATACAAACATCTCATTTTGCTTGGTATATGTTCCTTTTGTTAATCCTTTGCCCGTTTTCATATTAAAGGCAATTGTATCACTCACCGTTTTTAAGTCTCCCTGGTCGAATGAAGGGAAAGAAATTACCTTGCCGGAAGTATCCTTTTTTAAATATGCGGTTACCAGATTAGTTCTTTGATCAAATTCAATACCGGGTGCTTTTAATTCATTGTCTGAAAATTTAACATTTGACTCTTTTCCATACAATAAGATTTTTTTATTGGGCACATCAAATATCAAAGAGTCATCGGCATGATAAGCAACAGGGGCGTCCAATGAATCTTTGGATGAATTGATAAGAATGGTATCAATCGCCAAAATGGTTAATGTGTCCCCCCTTTTAGAACTATCCCTGCTATTCAAAGGAATGGTATCTAAACTAGAAGATAATCCATTTTTTTGTGGCTTAAAATGCTTTTTAAGGGGGCTATGTACAGAACTAGAAGTTAAAATTTTGTAAAACTCACTAAATATAGGCATATTAACAGTACTTCCGATCGTTTGACTGATGAACAGAGCCAGCATGACGGATGCTAAAATGTATTTTGCCTTACCTTTGTTATAGTAGTTCATTGCGGTTATCGCAAAAATAATCATATTACTTACAACAATGTATGGAGAATCACTTATAATTGCTAACCACCTATAAAACCAGTTTGAAAATGTTAACTAATAAATTCATATTCTCTATTTTTATATTTTTCCTTCATGTCCCTTTGTTTTCCAATGCTCAAACTACTAAATTACTTAAAACAATAATAGTTGACGCTGGCCATGGGGGATCAGATAATGGGGCTGTTGGACAATACGAAGGTTCACTTCGTTCTAAAGAAAAGGATGTTACCCTTGCAATTTCTAAAAAATTAGTGGCTGTATTACAACGAGAATTAACAGATGTAAATATAATACCTACAAGAACTACTGATATTTTTCAAAATGTGAATGAAAAGGCCAGAATTGCTAATCAATACCATGGAGACCTATTTATTTGTATCCATGCCGATTCAGGACCTTTAAAAACTGCCAGAAGGCAAATTGGTACACATATAGTTACCCATTATAAGGTTACTTATACTGGAAAAGGAAAGAAAAAAAAGAAGAAAAAAACAGCTTATGAAGTGGAAGAACCTTTATACCAATATTATAAATTGCCCATTCAAAGAGCTGGTACTAGTGTATGGATATTTGCATCCCACAAAACAAGTGATAAGTTGAAGGCAATTATCGAAAATGAAGATGAATTTAATATCGAAGCGGAGGATTCCCTTACTAACAATATTGATTTTAATAGTCCTGAGATGAAACCAATTGTTGCTATTTATGCAAAACGATTTCAGCTCAAAAGTATCAACATCGGTATGCTGGTTGAAGATGAAATTACCAAAACTGGAAGAAAATCGTTGGGGTTGAACCAACGCCAAGTTGGAATCCGAGTGCTACAATCCACTAATATGCCTGCAATTTTAATTGAAACTGGTTTTATTAACAATGAAGAGGATGAAAGGTATATTAATAGCGAAGAGGGGCAAAATGAGCTTGCAGAAAGTATCACCCAAGCTGTTAAACGGTATAAGAATATCGTTGAAAATGGAAAAAACACCAATGGTGCCGTAGTACAAAATGATGTAAATCAAGCCCCTCAACGCATTAACTCCCCAATTGTTAAATAAAATTGAGATAGATAAGCCATTTCTTTATTTTCTCTATTCAACCTATCCTAGATTGGGTAAATTCAATTGATGGTATATTCAGGAACTATTTTAATTAGTTTAAATCGGATTTCACCTTCATTTTGATAAAAATCTTGATGTAATTGAAGTCAGAATCAATTTTTAGGGTGATTCTGACCTGTTTTATCAAGGTAAATGGATTACTTGACAGCAAATAAATATGTACTTTTGAATTTCATTTAATAATTTGTACAAAATGAAGATGTCGAATGAAACAAAAGTAGGTTCACTTACTGCTATTTCTATAGTATTACTTATTTTGGGTTTTAATTTTTTAAAAGGAAGGAGCCTAACTGTTAAAACGGTGCGCTATTATGCCGTTTTTGAAAATATACAAGGACTAGCTACCAGTAATGCAGTAGTTATTAATGGAAAACAAGTAGGCACTGTGTTTAGTACTGATGGTGGAGTTGATATGCGAAAAATCACAGTGGTACTTACTTTAAACCAAGCTGTCAATATACCAGTTAATTCAATGGCACTAATCAATCCCTCTGTACTTGGAACCACTTCAATAGAAATAAAACTGGGAAATAGTCAAGTATTTAAAAATGAAGGAGATACTTTGGAAACAATCGCTTCAAAGGGAATGCTAGATGAAGCATTTCAAAAAGTGGACCCTGTATTGTTGCAAGTGAAAAATGCAATTCGATCCCTTGATTCTGTTTTATTGACCGTTAACAGTGTTTTTGATTCCAATACCAAAAACAATATTAAGGCAGTAATGGCTAATTTAAGTAGCACCACTGCTTCGCTAGCGATTTCATCTGCTTCCTTACAATCCTTACTCAATGCCCAAACGGGTGCTGTAGCCAAAACATTAGAAAATGTTAGCCAATTTACAGGTACACTGAAAAATAATGATAAAAAAATTGAGCAAACCCTTACTAATTTAGAGACAACCACTGCCAATTTTTCAAAGCTAAATATCGAAAAAACACTTTCTTCCATTGATGCTACGGTCAACGAATTAAAAAATACACTTGAAAATGTAAATAGCCAAAAGGGTTCATTAGGATTACTGATTAGTGATCCTAAGCTGTATAATAACCTAACAGCAACTTCTAATAAACTAAATCTGCTGTTGGATGATGTTCGAGTGCATCCAAAAAGGTATATTAATGTTTCAGTTTTTGGAAAAAAGGATAAAAGTAACCCTCTGTTGACTCCTCTTCCCGACACAATAAATGCTCCTTACACAAAATAGTAGCACTTAACAGCTTTACCTTTTTAATTATCAAAACTATAATAGCACTAAAAAAACAGGTTATTTAATATTTAGTCTGACCCTATTTGAATCATTTTTTTAAATAGCAAGGATATTGGTTAATGATAAATGAAATTGGATCATTCTTAAATCAACTGTATTGAAATTGATCAATCGTTTTAAAATTTATTTCTTTTTATTGGGCATGCTTCATGGCCAGTTGAAATTAGTTGCCCAATCAAATCCGCCCACTTCTACTGATACTACTAAGGAGATACAAATTATTCAAGGAAATAGCCTAAGAGAAAAGAACGTAGACTCCGTAACAAGTTTGCAAACCATTGCCGGAAATGTAATTTTAAGGGAGGGGCTCACCCTTTTTTACTGTGATAGTGCAACGATTAATAAGCAAACCAATATTATGGAGGCTTTTGGAAATATTCATATCAACCAAAATGACAGTATACATACCTACTCGCAGTATTTAAAATATATTGGTAAAGACCGAGTCGCTTTTTTAAAAAAAGAGGTACGATTGACTGATAAAAAGGGAACTTTGTATACCCAAGAATTAGAATATAATCTCTCTACTAGTATTGGGAAATACAAGAATGGCGGAAAGGTTGTAAATGGAAAAACTATTCTTACCAGTTCAGAAGGAACATATTATGCTGATACAAAAGACATTTTTTTTAAAAAAAATGTTCACCTCAATGATCCAAAATATGATATACTCAATGACACCTTATTATATAATACACAAACACAAATAACCTCATGGAATACCCCTACCAAAATTAAAAGTAAAAATGGTGGGGATATTTATTCTTCTTCTGGCACTTATGACCTTAAAAATGGAAAGGCATTTTTTGGTAATCGATCTGTAATAAAAGATAGCACCCGCACCTATGTAGCAGATAACAGTGCCTACGACGAAATAACCGGAATAGCACAGTTAGAAGGAAATGCAATTATTAAAGACAGTCTCAATGGGTATTCGATTTTAGGAAATCAAATATACCTTGATAAAAACAACAATTCTTTTTTAGCTACTCGCAAGCCAGTATTAATTTTTAAGGGTGAAGGAAATGATAGCACTTTTATCTCTGCTGATACATTATTTTCAGGTGTTGAAAAAAGAGATAGCTTGGGAAGGAAAATTGTTATTACAAAAGATACTTTAAAAATAGATTCAGTTATAATAATTAATAAAAAAAACCAAGAGTCTACAGGTTTTAAAAAAAATATTTTAACGGACAGTTTAAATAGAAAAAGCGATAGTGTTATTGTTGACAAAATTAATCTACTACCAAAACCTATTTTACAAGATACCATCATAACAAACAATGGAGATAGTGTTATTAACAAAAAAAATAATTTGGACAGTAGTAATCAGGAAATAGATGACATTATATCTACTCCATCGACAGACTCAATGAAAAGAGTTGCTATTAATAAAGATACATCCGTTCGATATTTTATTGCTTTCCACAATGTAAAAATTTTTAATGACTCTCTCCAATCAGTCGCAGATAGCTTGTATTATTCATCAGAAGATTCTATTTTTCGCCTTTTTAAAAACCCCCTAGTTTTTAGCAGTAATTCTCAAATAGCAGGTGATACTATTTACATTTATACAAAAAATAAAAAAGCAGATCGATTGTATGTTTTTGAAAATGGAATCATCATCAATAAATTAAACAATCGAATGTATAACCAGATAGCAGGGCGTACATTGAATGGCTATTTTAAAAACGGTGAATTGGATTACATGCGGGCAAAAGGATCTCCAGCTGAAAGTGTTTTTTATCCCCTAGATGATGATAGTGCTTACATTGGAATGAACCGAAGCAAGGGAGACGTAATAGATGTACACTTTATCAACAAAGAAGTGAATAGAGTTAAATTCATTAATAATGTAGATGGTTTATTTTATCCATTGCGTCAAATACCTGCAGATCAAAGGCTTCTGAAAAACTTTTTGTGGCAGGATAAGAGAAGGCCAAAAAATAAACTCGAATTATTTGAATAGCTTTTAAATATAGAATTGGCATTATTAATTCTGTCATAACTAATCTTAAAGAATTGCTACATCGCGGCATTTTCAAAGCTTATTATATTACACTACATTTACTTTAAAGTAAATTTATAATATGAAAATATTTTCTGTAGCGCAAATAAAAAAATGGGACGACTACACTATTTTCAATGAACCTATTAGTTCCATTCATTTAATGGAAAGGGCTGCTTCCGCTTGCTTTACATGGTTACAAACGTATTTTAAAAAAAAACATTACTATACAATATTTTGTGGAATAGGTAATAATGGAGGCGATGGACTGGCAATTGCTCGAATGCTTTTATTAGCCGGTAAATCAGTAAAGGTATATATTTTGGAAGGTGAAAAAAGATCCGAAAACTTTTCTTTCAATTTAGAACAACTTCATTTGATTTTAAATGATATTCAATATATCAATGATATTAATGCTTCAACAATCAAAATTGAAGGTATAATAATTGATGCATTGTTGGGATCTGGATTAAACCGACCTTTAAATGGAAGGATAGCTCAACTTGTACAATTTATCAATCAGTCTGAAAATACTATTATTAGTATTGATATCCCTACTGGTTTATTGGCAGACGAAGCTACAACTGGAGATACAATTATTCGCGCTGACCATACAATTACCTTCCAGTCCTTTAAACTCGCCTTTGTAATGTCGGAAAATAATCAATTTATAGGACGGCTTCATATACTCGACATCGGTCTACACCCTCAGTTTTATAATGAAACTACCCCATCTTATAAACTCATTGACCAAACTGAAATATCCTTGATATACAAACCCCGGAATCAGTTCAGCCACAAATACAATTTCGGGCATGCATTACTTTACGCAGGAAGTAAAAATATGATGGGAGCCGCTCTGCTTTGTGCTAAAGCCTGTTTAAGAAGCGGGGCAGGCTTAGTTACCTTGCACACAGAAGAAATGTATCAATCAATTGTGCAAATAGCTTTGCCGGAAGCTATTACATCTACTGAAAATAATATAGGGTTACTTTGCATAAAAAAGGCGGCAATCGGCATTGGTCCTGGCTTAGCAATATCAAGTGCAAACAAAGAATTACTTTTAACCTTATTAGAGACAGTTACAATTCCACAGGTAATAGATGCTACCGCCTTACACTTGCTTTCTACCGAAAATTCTATTCTTTCAAAACCCTTCAAAATTCCAATCATACTTACCCCCCACTCCGGTGAATTTGAAAAGCTATTTGGAAAAACATCCAATGATTTTGAAAAAACTGCATTGGCAAGGAAAAAATCAATAGAACTGAACTGCTACATTATTTTAAAAGGACACCATAGTCTGGTTGCCTGCTTAGATGGAACTGCATACTTTAATTCAACAGGAAATGCAGGAATGGCAACAGCTGGTAGTGGAGATGTATTAACAGGCATAATTACTGGATTGCTTGCCCAAGGGTATTCTCCAAAAAATGCATGCTTACTAGGTGTTTATCTACACGGATTGGCTGGAGATATTGCTGCGAAAAAAATATCTCAGGAATCATTGATAGCGAGCGATATCATTGATTCAATAGGTGAAGCCTTTATTGCTATTCAAAAAGCTCCGTTTACTGAATGATGTAGACTACTTATTAGTACCGCCGAACACTTTTTTTAAAATTCCAGTAACTTGTGCAGCAGGATCTTTGCGTATCTTTTGCTCCTGTAAACTGATGTTGAAAAATAATCCAGCCAATGCCTTTTCGGTAACATAAGCTATTAGATCAGGATTGACCTTATCCTTAGAAAATCGATTGTAATTTGTAAAAACATCGTTCCAATATTTAGTAGCGTCTGTTTTTTTTAGCGAAACGTCAATTACTGGTTTAAATTTATCGGTTAATTCGGCAGTAGTCATTTTTTTTAAATACGTTGTAGCTGCAAAATCATCTCCTTTCAA
This sequence comes from Ferruginibacter sp., assembly GCA_044357815.1. Classification (GTDB taxonomy): domain Bacteria; phylum Bacteroidota; class Bacteroidia; order Chitinophagales; family Chitinophagaceae; genus Ferruginibacter. Next base: position 24,062 of record JBIKOV010000024.1, read on the forward strand.
TATTTGAACCCCATCTTGAATACTCATTACCTTGATTGAATTCCAAAATATATCCCCTACCCCACTAGCCGCATCCTCTGCAGCCCGATTCATCGATAAAATGGATTGATCAACCAATTTTCCCATTCCTACACTTCGGAGTGTTTTTTCTACTTGTTGGGCTTCTGGTGGCATCAATATTTTTATGGCTTCATCTCCAAAAAAACCATTGGATTTACTTAATTTCTTACAACTACTATCTGTTCCAACCCTAAGCGCTTCCTTTAAACCGGAAATAATATCATCATTGGTCAAACTGTTGGAAGATGATTTTGGAATCAATTTACCAATGCCTATTTTCCCATTCGAATCAACACCTACAGCCTTTTTAAATACACCTCCAATACCTTGAGATTTTGAATTGCCAAACAAAAAGAATGAAAATAAAAAGACTACAATACTTTTTTTCATATTTATAAATTTTAAAGACTCGATAATCCATTACCAAATCTAATAATACTAAAAAAACTGATTAACAATTAAGATATTAGCAAAAATAGATCCAAGATTACAAAAATAAATTGTAAACCTACAACTATGATAAATTTAACAAATTAACTTATTCAAAATGATTTAACTTCAAAAGAATAATAATTATAAGTATCTTATAAAATGATCTAGTTTCAAAGAAGAATAATGAAAATTTATTACACAAACTGTAACTAAAATAGTCTGTACATTATAAAAGTTACCTTTAATTAGGTAATTAAACAAAAACTTTATTAAGTTTAGTAATTTTGTGAAATTTTAATATTTTTAAACCAATGAGAAACTTTTTATACGTATGCTTTTTTTTAATAATAACAGGATGCGATAATTCAACTAGTAGCAATCTTACTTCTGATAATAGTTCAAAAACCGCTGGTATTACTGCTCCATTAAATTTGCAATTCAACATTGTCGGTATTTATCCTCACGATACCAGCGCTTATACGCAAGGCCTGGAAATTTACAAGGGTATAATGTATGAAAGTACTGGCGACTATGTCAATTCTTCCCTCCGAATTACTGATTATAAAACAGGGAAAGTTTTACAAAAACATTTAATGGGTTCGTCAGAAATTTTTGGGGAAGGGATAACAATATTTAAAGATAAAATTTATCAACTAACTTGGAAAAATCATCTCATCAATGTTTACGATAGTAAAAATATTAATCAACCTATTAAAACATTTAAATGGCCATACGAAGGTTGGGGGATCACCCACAACGAAACAGATTTAATTATTAGCGACGGTTCATCCAACTTGTATTTTGTGAATCCAGAGAATTGCAGTATAAAAACTGCCAAACAAATTACTGATCACATTGGACCTGTCAAATCAATTAATGAATTAGAATTTATAGATGGATATGTTTTTGCCAATGTATATGGGAGTGATTTTATTATTAAAATTGATCCTTCCAATGGGCACGTAATTGGAAAAATTAATCTACCAGGTTTAATTAAGCAATATACAAAGGGGTATCAACCGGATGACGAGGAGGTATTGAATGGAATTGCTTGGGATAGTGCTAATAAAAAAATATTTATAACCGGAAAACGCTGGCCAAAAATGTTTGAGTTGG
>JBIKOV010000149.1:0-7991 GCA_044357815.1 Ferruginibacter sp.
AAAGCCCGAACATTCCATAAATGTTTCAGCAGGCATCAACTATCAGCATTCATCTAAAAATTTCAGTATGGATGTATTGCTATATTCTAATAGCATCAACAATTTTATTTATCAGCAACCCATGCCCAATAATCCAGTACTAACTATTGCGGGTGCATTCCCTTTAATAGCATACAAACAAACAGATGCAGTACTTAGTGGCTTTGATATATCAGCATTAATTAAACCATTGCCAGCATTGGAATGGACTTCTAAATTTTCGTTTTTACATGCAAGAAATAAAATACTGAATGATTGGTTGATACTAATGCCAGCCAACAGATTAAGCAATGAGATAATGTATAATTTAAAAGATGGCAAAAAAATAACCAACAAATATTTAAGTGCAGAGATGATGAATGTAATGCAACAAAAGAATTTACCGAGTGATGCAAATGGCAAGCAAGATTATAAAGCACCACCAGCAGCCTATACATTAATAAGTATGAATGCTTCTGCAACAATGGCTGTTTATAAAACACCAATAACAGTAAGTATTGGAGTAAGAAATTTATTAAATACTGTTTACAGGGATTACTTAAATAGTATGCGATACTTCACCGATGAAATGGGAAGAAATATAAGTATAAGGTTAAAAATTCAATTACAATAAAACAAACAAGAAGCAATCAATTATTAATCAAAAATCAAAAAAAATGAAAAAACAGTTATTGAAAGTAGCAATGGGAATATTAATTTCTGGCGCATTGATTACATCCTGCAAAAAGGACACAGTAGAAGAACCGAATGAAGAAGAAGTTATCACAACTATGAAGTTGAGTTTTGTTCCCGTAGGTGGTGGCAGTACTTTAACTTATCAGTTTAAAGATGCAGATGGTCCAGGTGGTGCATCACCAACACAAGATGAAATTGTATTAGCACCTTCAAAATCGTACAATGTAACAGTACAAATTTTGAACGAAATAAAAAACCCTGCTGAGGACATTACTATAGAGGTAGCAGCAGAAGCTGATGCACACCGTTTTTATTACGAACCTACAGTAGGAAGTAATATAGTGGTTAGCGGATTAAATAACGATGCTAATAGTGTGCCAGTTGGAATAACTGGAACATGGGTTACTGGTGCAATAGCAACAGGTAAACTTAAAGTTACACTTCGTCATTTTGGTGGTACGCCTCCGGGTAAAGCTATTGGCGACTTAGTGAATAGTTCAAAATCAAGCACCGATATTGAAGTGGAGTTTAATACAAAAATTCAGTAATCATAATTAAGGTAGGTTAGCATAAACTAATCTGCCTTTTAAAAAACCTGCTGTATGTATGCTTATAACGAACAATCGCTAATTAACAAGTTAAGGGAACATCAAGTTCATTTATCACAAAACCGAATTGCCGTTTTTAAGTTGCTTACTGAAAGTAAAACAGCCTTATCTGTTTGTACAATAATGAAGCAATCAGAAAGCTTATTAGACCGCATTTCTGTTTACAGGGCATTAAAGTATTTTTCACAAAAAGGTATAGTTGAAATTGTACCTAACAATAAAGGCAATGCCAGCTATATTTTAGCATCCATCAATAAAAACATTGTAAAGAGGAAGAATAACAAATCAGCTTATTTCGTTTGTTCCTCTTGCCAACAAACCGAAATTATTTTAGAGCCAATAGTAGTAAATCTTAATTCACTTACCAAGCATCGGATAAGAAACTATAAGCTAATTATAGAGGGTCTTTGCACTGGCTGTATCTAATTAACAGATTATTTTTGCCAATTTAAATGTTTCCAAATGATACCACAAACTTTTATCGACTGGACAAGCTGCATAGTAAACGACTGCAAAATTAACTTGACAAAGGATTTTGCACAACAGCGTTTAACAGTTTATCAAGACAAACAAAATCAAGAAACACAAAAATTTATTTCTCTTTATGGCGAACAGCATTACTCAAATATTATCAATTGGCTTAAAAAAATAAGTAAATGATTAGTACTTCAAAAATAAACAGAGCCGACTTTTTAGGCATTGTTAGTTCATCCCTTTGTTTGGTGCATTGTATTGCAACACCATTACTTATAACTTTTGGTGCAGGTTTTATAACAAATCCGTTTTTTAAATATTTATTCCTAATTATATCTTTTGCATCAATTTTTAAAGCAACTGAAAATGTAAATAATACAAAAATCGCATTGCTTCTTTGGGTTTCGTTTTGGGGCTTTTTATTTTCTACATTATTTCAAGAAGAGTATGAATGGCTCCACTATTCGGGATATTTCTTTGCAATTCTAATTATTACAGGCCACATTCTAAATATCAAATATTGCAAACAATGTTTAAAACATAGTGAATATGAAAGTTAATCTACTAAATACATTTCTGTTACTTTATTGCTGCACACTTGCACCAAGTTGTAATCATTCGCATCAAAACAAAAGTTTGCAAGAAGGTGATTTGCTTTTTCAAGATTTTAATTGTGGTGATTTGTGCAATGCAATTGAAGCAGTTACAGAAGGCTTTAACGGGAAGGATTTTTCGCATTGTGCAATAGTGGTAAAAATCAACGACACTTTGAAAGTAGTTGAAGCCATTGGCGACAAAGTGCAGATTAATTCGTTGAACAATTTTTTTGAACGCATCGGTGACACTTCAACAATTAAAAACGTAACCATTGCAAGAGTAAAACACAATTATGAACCGTTAATTACCAAGGCGATAGCATTTGCAAAGCAGCAAATAGGACAACCTTATGACAATGAATTTTTGTTAGATAATGATAAATGGTATTGTAGCGAATTATTGTATCAATCATTTAAAGAAGCCAACAATCAAAAGGACTTTTTTGGGTTAGAGCCAATGATATTTAAAGACCCAAAAACAAATAATTATTTTCCTGTTTGGGTTGACTATTACAAACAACTCAATATAGAAATTCCCGAAGGAAAGCAAGGTGTAAATCCTGGACTGATTTCACGTTCAAGCAAAATTCAAATCTTAAAATTTGAGCATATCATATGATACCAACAGCAACAAAAAAATTACCAGTTACCGTATTAACCGGTTTTCTTGGAGCAGGAAAAACAACTTTGCTCAACCATATTTTGCACAATAAAGACGGCTTAAAAGTTGCCGTAATTGTAAACGATATGAGCGAAGTAAATGTGGACGCAAGACTTGTAAACGAACAAAATGTGCTTTCACGAATAGAAGAAAAATTGGTAGAAATGAGCAACGGTTGTATTTGTTGCACTCTTCGGGAAGACCTGATGATTGAAGTAGAAAAGCTGGCTAATGAAAGAAGATTTGATTACTTACTTATTGAAAGTACAGGCATTAGCGAACCAATACCTGTAGCGCAAACCTTTAGTTTTGTAGATGAAGAAAAAGGCATAGACCTTTCTAAGTTTAGCTATATTGACACTATGGTTACCGTAGTTGATTGCTTTAATTTTTTTAATGATTTTGGTACCAATGAATTGTTGGTAGATAGAAAACTAACTGATATGGAAGGCGACCATAGAACGATTGTAAACTTGTTAACGGACCAAATTGAATTTGCCAATGTGATTATACTTAACAAGACCGATTTAGTGGATGAAAATACAGTTGGGCTGTTAAAAGCATCCATTAAAAAACTAAATCCATCTGCTAAAATTATCAGTTCAAATTTCAGTAAAGTAGAACCAAAAGAAATACTTAACACAAAGTTATTTGACTTTGAAGAAGCCCAAAACAGTGCAGGCTGGCAAAAGGAATTGGAAGCTGGTGAACATACACCGGAAACAGAGGAATATGGTATTTCATCATTTGTTTTTAGAAATCAAAAGCCATTTCATCCAATACGGTTTTGGAAATATATAAATCAAGAATATCCAAGTAGTGTAATAAGGGCAAAGGGATTATTTTGGCTGGCATCAAGACCAAATGATGCTATTAATTTTTCACAAGCTGGCGGTTCATCAAGGCTTGAAAAAGCTGGTGTTTGGTGGACAAGTATGCCTTATGCTGAACGAATAACATATCAATCATTTGCTGATAACAAAGAATATATTGAAAGCAAATGGAGCAAACAATGGGGTGACAGAATGAATGAATTGGTTTTTATTGGGCAAGACATAGAAAAAGAGAAAATGATTGCCGATCTTGAAAAATGTTTATTGCAAGACAATGAGCAATATTTATTTGATCAAAAAGCAAAACTGGCAGACCCATTTCCTAAAGACATTTAATACATGTAACAATGATTACAAGAATCAGTTGAAAGCCGAGTTGGATTCAATCACCGATCATGCTGATGCAATTCCAAACCACCTTTTCATAAGTATAGATACCTCAATTCGGGATTTCAATATTTCAAACAGCTTATTGAATATTTTGATTAATAACCGCGATAAGTTATTAGTGCCGGGACTTTTCTGTAGATTCGCCTCTATCCGTATTGTCGGGCATATCTTTGGCCAAAATGCTGGAATGCCGGAACTTGGTCCTTCTTTAGTTCTATCTGATATCTATGACCTTTCAAATTCAGCAAAGGCTGCAAGTATCTGAAAATGTAAACGACCTGAGGATGTGCTGAAATCTAAATTATCATAAATTGAAACAAAACGAATTCCCTTGTCAATCAGTTCTTGAATTTCCAAGATTAATTCTTGAGAAGAACGTGCCCAACGGTCAAGTTTGAAAACAATCACTTCTTTGTATTGTCCCGCGCGTAACTTCTGCAAAAGCTCCTGCTTAATTGGTCTTGTTTTACGAGTTGACTCATCCTTATCAAATAAATCATATTTCAAATAATGGTCTATTCCATATTGCATCAGTCGTACCTTTTGATTCTCAGTCGTTTGTTTTCTTATTGAAACTCGACAATAGATTGCAGTTTCACCAGATAATAGAGGGTTAATATTTGATTGCATGATGAAAGGATTTGAAGTTAATAATAGCATTAGTTAATAATTTCGATGTTTCACTAACAAGCCATACACCAATAACTGCACCACCTGCATATAATAAATATTTAAACCAGCGGTGTTTGTTAATCGTTTCAATTACATCTTCAGAATTGAGTTTATTTATTTTCATTCTGTTGATTTGAATTGTTTAAATAGTATAGAGTACCACTAACTAATATCACTGATACTATTATTAAGGTTAATCCTAAAAAAATTGACTTTGGATTAACTGAAACTGGGTTGACAAAAGGAAACTGGTTTTGGGTAATCATTAGTTTGTGTATTTGAATTAATTAATAATTATCTCGTAAACATCAGGTATTAATAATATTCCCTTTTGGACCTTTTCACCCTTTCTATTTAAGTAGGTTACGCTTTGATTTTTATGGCTATCATATAAATTTTTTAGATAATCGTTTTCATAAACGGCAATACGATTATCAAATAACCCAATTTCGATCTTTATTTTCTGATTTTCTTCCAACAAGTGATTAATCTCGTTTTTTTTCTGGTATGGCATTTATCAAGCTCTCAACATAAGAGCTTAATATTATCCCTTCTTCATCAGCCTCTTGCGACAACCTCGCTTTGACTATTGGTAGACATTTAAAACCTATTGTAATCTTCCTTTGTGAATTGCTGCCATTGATTATCGGGGCTTTAAAAAGGTTTCTGTACTTTTATCGGACAATAGTGATCTTACAATTCCAATGTATGAAAAAAATAATCTTTCCTTTTCTTATCATTTTTACACCAACGCTTGTTTCGTATGCTCAAAATAATAGTGTGGCCGAGTTTGGCAACATCGCCTCTGGTTCTATCAATTTTAAAAAGCAGCCTATAAGGGATGAAAAAGCAAATTCGAAACCTAACGTCGTAGTCATTTTAATCGATGATATGGGCTACGCAGATCCTTCCTGTTTTGGTAATAGGGTGGTTAAAACTCCCAATATAGATGCCCTTGCACAGCAAGGAATAAAGTTTACCAATTTCTATGTAAACTCACCAATCTGTTCGCCATCAAGAGTTGCATTCAATACCGGTTGTTATCCAATGCGATTTAAGATTCATTCATATTTAGATGGCTCACAAGAAAATAAAAGACGGGCAATGGCGAATTACCTCGATCCGGGTGCACCGTTTTTAGCCCGGGTACTTAAAGAAAATGGGTATGCCACCGGACAGTTTGGAAAATGGCATATGGGAGGAGGTCGCGATTCAGGCGAAGTTCCGTATCCTTCTGAATACGGGTTCGACAAATCACTGGTTAGTTTCGAAGGAATCGGCGACAGGGTACTGTTTACAAAAGGTGGGGGTAGCAAGCAGAGCGCAGAATTTGGACGGGGTAATATTATCTGGGCAGAAAAACACAAATCAACCGGTATTTATGTGGATAGTGCGCTGGCATTTATTGAACGAATCCCCTCCAAACCGTTTTATATAAATTTATGTCCAAATGATGTGCATGATCCGCATTGGCCATCGGACGAATTGTTGTCGAAATTTAAATCTGCCTCCAATAATCCTTTTGAACAGCGCTTCTTTGCGGTTTTATCCGAGTTGGATTTTCAAATCGGGCGATTCATAAAAGGTCTCAATAGAATGGGGCTTTTAGAGAATACTGTTATCGTATTTACAAGCGATAACGGGCCAATCGACAGTCCCAGTTACTATAATCGGGAAAGTTATCCCGAAGGATATAAAGGCGATTTATACCCTCCGGGTTTTACAGGCAATTTTTATGGCAGAAAATGGAGCCTTTACGAAGGCGGAATACGGATGCCATTTATTATAAGTTGGCCTAGTAAGATCCCTGTAAATAAAACTGACAGTATTACTGTTTTGGCAGCTATGGATTTGTTTCCATCAATTTGCAGTATGCTTGGTATTGAATATCCCAAAGATATTGATGGAACAGATAAAAGTGTTGCACTTTTGGGAAATCCACTTGAGGTAAAACAGCCAATTATGTGGGAATATTCAAGTAATCCGGGTGGTTCAATTCAGCCCGGAAAGGTAGAGCATATTTCCCCAAATCTTGCAATACGCGAAGGAGACTGGAAATTGTTGATTAACACAGATTCAACAGGTGTGATGTTATTCAATCTAAAAAACGATCCGGGAGAAACAAATAATTTAGTAAAAAAGAAATCCAAAAAAGCTCAAAGCATGGCTGCTAAAGTGCTGGCATGGAGAAGATCAATGCCTGTGGAAATTCCTAAATGATTTAGTTCGAGCATAAATTTTTTATAACTTTTAAAACTACAAAAATGGAGTCATTTTGTGTAGTAATAGCAAAATCGAAAGTATGAAGCATAACAAAATAAAATACGATGCCATCATCATCGGTGGCGGACACAACGGATTAGTGGCTGCAAGCTATCTTGCCAAGGCGGGTAAACGCGTAATCCTTCTCGAGTCCAATAAGGAACTTGGAGGCGCCACTACCAGCGTAAAATCTTTTCCCGAATATGATGCTCGACTTTCACGTTATTCTTATTTGGTATCGCTGTTGCCCGATCAAATTGTGGCTGACTTAGGTATTAACTTCACAACAATTGATCGCCCCATTGCCTCTTATACTCCTTATGAGCGAGGGGGAAGAGATGATGGACTTTTCATTTCATCGGAGTGGGATGAGCCTACTGCAAATAGCTTTCGTAAGCTTACAGGGTCGGATAAGGAAGGGAAAGCTTGGTGTGAGTTTTACAGTGCTATTGCTTTGCTGGCAAAGCGTATCGCACCTTCCATGCTCCAACCGCTCAAAACTGCAGCGGATCTCAAATCCGAAATGGGACTGCCCGAGGTATGGCGCCACCTAATGGAAGTTCCAATTGGTGAAGTCATTCGCAATCGATTCAGTGATGATCTTGTGCAAGGCGTGGTTTTGACGGATGCATTAATCGGAACATTTGCGTCGGCTAATAATATGCAGGCCAATCGATGTTTTTTATATCACCTAATCGGAAATGGCAATGGAAAGTGGCGTGTGCCCCAGGGTGGTATGGGTACTTTGGTGAACGAGCTTTATCGCATCGCCATTTCATGG
>JBIKOV010000151.1:0-7946 GCA_044357815.1 Ferruginibacter sp.
AAAAACAATTAGTTCTTTACCATATTTTAGGCCATCAATTTACCCAAGAGTTAAAAGAATTTTTAGGGGGTCACATTGTGCTGGCGGAAGGGGGTCAGTTTTGCTGGTATTTACAATTATGGAGCTTGAACACCCTCGAAAAATACTTCCTACCTTTCGTATTATAAATAAATAAATATACCTAATAATTAAAAACTTATTTAATTATTTAAGAAGTTGCCGTATCTTTAATTTATATTGAATCCAATCGATTATTGCTTTGCTTGCAATTTATGACTGAAAAGAAAAAACTATTTCGCAATAAAATTTTAAAGGAGCTCTATTTTGAGGATCTTTTTTATTGTGTATGCCTGAGCAAAAAGATCAATAAAATTTTTCCCATTACATCTCAACTAATTGCAAGCTCTTTATGAACATTGTATTGAAAGGCTTTTCAAAAATACCCGAAGTATATAATATCTACACTTGGTATAAGCGCAGTGCAAATTGGGGCTGCGGCTTAAGGGATGGAAAATTTTGAACATTTACAAGTTGCTAAAACTATTTTAGGAAGTCAAAAATTGAAACTAACAAAATAGTTTTTTTTAAATCATTTGAAATTTTATTTTTTTTTATTATTATTAACATTAAAAACAACTGCGATGATGAAGACAAAAAATCGATTACTAATGTTGTTATTCTTACTAGTTATGAATAACATGGTGCTACTCGCCCAGGTGAACCGTACGGTCACCGGTACTGTCAAAGACAATAAAGGATTGCCAGTAGCTTCGGCAACCGTTAATGTAAAAGGAAGTAGCCAGTCTACAACTACAGACGAAAATGGGAATTTTTCAATCACTTTAGAGAAAACAAATGCTTTATTGGTGATTAGTTCTGTTGGATTCAATACAAAGGAATTGAATTCTAAAAATCTTACCAAATTGGATGTTTCGCTCATTTCTTCTGCTTCAGATATGAATGAAGTGGTTGTAACAGCCTTAGGTGTTAAGCGTGATAAAAAGTCGATTGGCTTTGCTGTGCAACAGGTAAAAATTGATGCAATTAGTATTGCTGCTCCTGTTGATATTGCACAAGGTCTTCAGGGTAAAGTGGCTGGTTTAAATATTGCTACTAGCAATGGTTTGGCCAATGCTTCTTCCCGCATCGTTATTAGGGGTAACAATAGTTTATTCGGAAATAACCAACCATTAATAGTGGTGGATGGTGCTGTATTGGACAATAAATCATTGCCACAATCCAATACAGAAAATAGCCTTGGTGGTTATACCGATTGGGGAAATTACCTGAGTTATATGAATATGGATAATGTTGATAATGTTTCTATATTGAAAGGCCCCAATGCGGCTGCTTTATATGGTGCTAGAGGTGCTAATGGCGTAGTTTTAATTACCTCTAAAAAGGGAGTAGCTAAAAAGGGGATTGGATTGGAATACAATATGAATTATACCAATACTAGTGCGTTTAGGTACCTTGATGTTCAAAATGAATATGGAGGAGGGTTTTCTTCAGCTTTGTGGACAGCAAATCCTAAACTTCCAAAAACAGCTTCCGGTGAATATTATGTACCCACATTATACCCTGCAGGTTGGCAAGCCAATGGCGGTAATACATTGGCTGTTGGCGGTACGGGAGTAGAGTCCTCTCATAATTCAATACCTGGTGGTAGAAATACCTGGGATCAATTTAGCTGGTATGGTGCCGGTTCATCTTGGGGACCTAAATTAGATGGAACAATGACTCGTTGGTGGGATGGTAAGTTAAGACCTTATTCTCCACAGCCAGATAATAGGGCTTACATGTTCCAATCAGGTAACTCACAACAACATAACCTGTCTTTTTCATCTGCTAGTGATTTTGGTAGTATTCGCTTGTCAGGATCTTTTGCTGACGCCGATCAGCCAGTTCCAAATGTGAGCAATAAAAATACCAATTTCAATTTAGGGTCAAATGTGAAAATTTCAAAAATGTTAACTGCTGAAATTTCTGCTTCTTACAATCAAAATAAAAGGTTGAACTCTCCAGAAATTGGTACCAATAATTCTTGGTCTAAATTTATGATCTATGGTATGTCAAGAGAGTATCAGCCATTGGAGAAGGATATTTATAAAAATGCGGATGGCTCTAAGAATGAATTTCCTGGCGCATATGCACACAATGAATATAGCCGTGATATGTTCTGGAATATTTATGAGAACAATCAGAATTTGAATCGGGATGAGTTTTTAAGTACTGTAAAATTGAATGCAGAAATTTCGCCTTGGTTAAATGCTTTTGTTAGAACATCCGTTGATCTTGTGAGCAGCCAGTTTGAAACTAAAAGGACTACTACCCAACCTGATAGAGTAAGTGGTGGACGTTTTGAAAAATCCGTGTCTAAGGATAAGGTTTTCAATACGGATATAATGGTTACTGCCCATAAAGAGGACGTATTGTTAAATGGTTTGAACGCAAGCGCTTCCGGTATGTTTAACTCATACAACAATAATTCAGAAGGTGTATATGGATCAAATAGCAGTATGTTTGCTGTCCCTGGGGTATATTCTTTATCAAATTGGGTTAATATCAATAACACTTCCATGAGGGAAACTCGTTATGATGTTCAATCTCAATCAGTATTAGGTTTACTTAATCTTAGCTATAAGGATTATTTGTTCCTTGATTTGACGGGAAGAAATGATGTTACTTCTACGCTACCCAAAAGCAATAATTCTACATTTTATCCTTCTGCCAGTGCGGCTTTTGTATTTTCAGAGGCATTCAATCTAGGTAAATCTAGTAATTTACTTTCTTATGGTAAACTTCGTGCAGCCTATGGAAAAAGTGCAAATGGTGCTGAGCCGTATCAGTTAGATAATACCTACAATGTGGGTACTTTTGGAGGTCAATCTACCAATTCTCTACCATCCACTATTCCTCCTTATAATTTAACTTTCCAAACTTCAGAATCTATAGAGGTAGGTACCAATCTTAGTTTCTTTGGCGATAAAGTAAATCTTGATTTTACCTATTATAATATTCTTTCTGAAAACCAGATATTGCAAGCTGCTTTGCCTGCTTCTTCTGGTGCAACGCTGGTTTCATTTAATTCTGGTAAATTAAGAAACAAGGGAGTAGAAATTATCCTTAGCGCTAATATCCTAAAAACTAAGAATTTTTCTTGGAATTCCAACTTGAACTTTGCGAGAAATAATAACTTTATTGAAGAACTAGCTCCAGGTGTAAAAGAGCAATGGTTAGGTGATGTGTTTGGAAACTTAGGCGTTGTGATGAAAGTTGCCCCAGGTCAAAAATATGGCGCAATTTATGGCACCGATTTCTTACGCGATGCGCAAGGAAACAAACAAATTAAAAATGTATTGGATCTTTCAACTAATGCAGTTGTTGGAACAGAATATGTAATGACCAATGAGCAAGTTGAAATTGGAAATGCTGCCCCTAAGTTTACAGGAGGTTGGGGAAATACATTCAGGTACAGTAGATTTTCTCTTTATGCCTTAATGGATTTTAAAGTAGGAGGTGATATTTATTCAGTAGATCATGCTACCGCTGCAGGAAGTGGTTTACTTCTTGGAACATTGGTTGAAAGAAATGGTGGAGGATTGCCTTATACCTATCCTGATGGCACAAAAGCTAATCATGGTGTAATTTTGGATGGTTATAACTTGGATGATAAAAAGACAAATGACAGAGTATCTCATTATCTATACAAATGGGGTAACCAGTATGCAGGATGGTCACATCTTAACAGGCCTAGGAGTTTATCTGTTTTTGAAAACTCATGGGTTAAACTTAGAGAAATAGCGATTTCCTATGATTTACCACAGAATATTGTGAAGAAATCGAAAGTATTCCAAGGGCTGTCTTTGTCATTGATTGGAAGAAATATAGGATATATTTATTCATCTCTGCCTGATAATCTAAATCCTGAAGCAATTAATGGAACCGGAAATGCACAAGGTTTGCAGTGGTCTGCTTTCCCAAGTTTCAGGTCATTTGGATTTTCGGTTAGGGCTAAATTTTAACTTTCAATTTTAAATAATTTAAGAATATGAAACTATATAACAGAATTGGTAAATCATTAGTGCCAGCGGCGTTGATGATTACCTCAATTTTTTCTTCCTGCGAGAAGGATTTTGGGGATATAAATAAATCATGGGATAATAAAGTGTATGAAGCAACAATACCTGGCTTATACAATTCAATTGCTTCTAGTATGGTTGAACCTGGGGGTACGGGGAATTTACTCACCTCTTTTATTTATCAAAATAACCAGATGGCAGCCATGTATGCGGCATCTGGATTTAGAATGGATAATTTTTCTGGTGCATACTGGAATAATTACTACGGTGCATTGGCTAATTCAAGAGAATTGGAAAAGCAAATCGCAGCTGACCCAAAAGCTGCTAACATGACCAATGTTAAAGCTATGACTAAGGTGTTAATTGCCTATAAATCATTGGTCAATACATTGATTTATGGAGATATGCCTTATGTTGATGGAGGTAAAGGATTTCAAGGGGCAGCTTTTTACAGGCCTGCCTACAATTCTCAAGATTCAATCATTAAGGCTTCTCTTGTTGAATTAAAATGGGCGTTAGATAATTTTTCTACTAATAGTACCCAAGTGTCTTTAGGTGCAGGTGAAACTATTTTCCAAAATGATATAACCAAGTGGATAAAGTTTGCTAATTCAATTCGTTTAAGGTACGCTGTTGTTTTACACAGCAAGGATGCTACATCAGCTAATCCAATTATTGCTGATGCACTTACCAAACCATTATTGGTATCTGGCGATAACTATGGATTATACCCTTCCTCCATTCCAAATTTAGTTTTAGATAGGGGTGGTTGGTACAGAGGTAATTCCTATGTTCGTATGGGTTCTACCATGTTTAGTGCAATGTCAAGCACCACTGCAGACAATGGTTCTGGAATTTATGACCTAAGATGTAAATTATTCTTTGAGCCTAATAGTTCCGGTAAATGGGTTCCTTATCCTCAAGCTCCTTTAAGCACTACTCCAACTGAAGAAGGAAATAGTGGTGCAAATGACCCTTATAATGAGCAAAGGTTAACAACTTATAATTCAGGTGGTACCTATAAATATTCACCTTTAAATTTCTATTATACTAATGATAGAAATATTCCACAACTCTTTATCACCGCAGCTGAAATTAGTTTTTTAAAAGCTGAAATATACAATAGAGGAATCGGGGGTGTTACTGCTAATGCAGCCACCGCTAAAACTAACTATGATCAAGGTATTACTGAGTCAGTTAATTTTTGGTATAAAACAGCCAATACATCATCTGTATGGGTTGTTAATAAACCAGCAGCTGCTCCTACTGCTTTAGAATTATCTACTATGTTAGCCAACGCTGGAGTAGCTTACGATGCAACTCCTGCTAATGGGCTTAAACAGATTTATAAGCAGCTTTGGATTTCTTTATTTCATCAGCCAATTGAAGGTTGGACTTTATCGCGTAGAACCAATTATGCAACTCCTAGCGTAACGCTGAATCCTACTAGTCCTGGTTATAATATTTATAAAATCATCTATCCTCAAAGTGAGATTGATGGAAACTATGACAATTGGAAACGTATAACAGGTGGAACTGATGCGCCTACTAAAAAACTTTGGTTTATGAATTAAAATGCTTGTTTAGATAAAGACAATGCGAATGCGTATGTTTTTATTTTACAAAACAATGATAGTAGTAATCTAATTACAAAAGATAAAAAGGGGCCGGTTGCAAAACAATCGGCCCCTTTTTTATAATAAAATAATTTTCTTCCTTTCTTTATTATGTATTTCCATTTTTAATGAGTCAAATTTTTATTTGATATTTGGTTTGTGAATTGGTAAAACAATTTTCTTTTTATTTAAGCAAGCGTTTTTGACAATGAATGGAAAATAAGTAATGAAGAGCTCATTCAATAGTAAAGATGTCATCTCACCAAAAGTTTCAATTTTAAAAGTATGAAGCATTCTATGCATTATCGTTCCGTCACTGTTTTGGGAAATTTTTTAAAAGTCGCCTGTATTTCAACTGTATTTTTTTTTAGCAGTAGAACTGAGGCTCAGCAAAATGTTCACCAGCAGTCTACCGAATATGAATGGCCTAAAGATGAAGATGTAAAAGCTAAATTGGATAAATGGCAGGATCAAAAATTCGGCATGATTATCCATTGGGGATTATATGCAGTGCCAGGTATCATTGAGTCTTGGAATCTTTGTAATGAGGATTGGATCAATCGTCCTGATAGTACTGTATCATATGAAGCATATAAAAAATGGTACTGGGGTTTAAAAAGTGATTTTAATCCGGTTAAATTTGATCCAGAGCGCTGGGCAAAGGCCGGTAAAGAGGCAGGTATGCGCTATTTGGTTTTTACCACCAAACATCATGATGGATTCTGCATGTTTGATACCAAGCAAACGGATTTTAAAATATCGAACGGCCCTTTTGCCAATCATCCAAAAGCAGATGTTGCCAAATATGTTTTTGATGCTTTCCGTAAAAATGATTTTATGATCGGGGCCTACTTTTCAAAGCCTGACTGGCATTCCGAAAATTACTGGTGGCCTGCCTATGCAACGGCCAATCGAAATAATAATTATGATATTCGGCAGTTTCCTTGGCGTTGGAATAAGTTTAAAGACTACACCTTTAATCAAATCAGTGAGCTGATGCACCAGTATGGCTCCATTGATATTTTGTGGTTGGATGGTGGCTGGGTGCGCCCTTTGGAAACTGTAAATGACGAAGTTCGCTCCTGGGGTGCTGATATCCCCAAGTGGAGCCAGGATATTGATATGCCTAAAATTGCCGCAATGGCTAGGAAAGCCCAACCGGGATTATTGATGGTGGATAGGACAGTCCATGGATTGTACGAAAATTATCAAACTCCCGAACAACGTATTCCTGCCACCCAATTAGATCATCCTTGGGAAAGCTGCATGACACTTGCCAATAACTGGGGCTTTGTAAACAATGACCAGTTTAAATCCCCCACCAAAATCATTCATTCACTCATTGAAGTGGTTGCAAAAGGTGGAAGTCTGTTACTTGGAATTGGCCCTAAGCCGGATGGCGAATTACCGATGGAAGCCATTGAGCGCTTGCAGGAAATTGGTGCCTGGACCGTTGGTAATGGAGCAGCAATTTATAACACCCGCATCACCAAATATTATCACGAAAACAATACCTGGTTTACTCAAAATAATAAGGAAGGGATTCGCTATGCATTAGTTTGTATTCAAGAAGGAAATTCACTGCCTACAAAAGTTTCATGGAAAGTAAATTTACCTAAAAAAGGTACTACTATGAAGCTTCTCCAAACGGGTGAAAAAGTTCATTGGGAAATAGAGGGTGATCAAGTAAGCGTTTTGATTCCTTCTGCAGTTGGCAAAATGAATAAGGTTCCCGCTGCATTGGCTTTTTCTTTTATTCCTGATCAATTGTAAATAAAACAGTGTATGAAAAGAAATGAATTTATAAAAAATAGTGGTTTACTCAGTGCAGCATTGTTGTTGAAAGATTTTTCTTTTGCCCAGCCCAATGCGCTATTTCCGGTAGTAAGGGTTCCTTATGAAAATAGAAAATTTCATAGTAAGGCAGTGGAAGCTGCCATTATTGAATTTCAGCAAAACGTAAAAAATAAAGAGCTAGGTTGGCTTTTTGAAAACTGCTTTCCTAATACACTGGATACTACCGTAGATTTTGAAATGGTCAATGGCAAACCAGATACCTATGTGATTACCGGAGATATCGATGCCATGTGGCTTAGAGACAGCACGGCACAGGTTTGGCCTTATTTGCTTTTAATTAAAAAGGATACTGAATTACAGCAATTGATTGCAGGGGTAATCAACCGACAGGTAAAATGTATTTTAAAAGATCCCTATGCCAATGCTTTTTATAAAGATGAAAATAAAATAA
>JBIKOV010000152.1:0-7915 GCA_044357815.1 Ferruginibacter sp.
TCTTTCATCTTTCCACCGGCAGCATCTTTACCTCCTAAATAATCAGTCAATATCGTCCACTCCGCATCTGAGGGAATGTGAAACCCTTTGGGCGCTAAACCTCGATGGTCAATTACAGCATATAAATTATATAATTTACCATAGATTGTTCCATTCTCGGTCTTGTTATCGTAATAGCACCAAGCTCCAGTGGTTAATCTAGCCCAAGCAATCGGGTCTTGAACCTGTGGTATTTCATCTCCATTTCTATAATTGCTTACATCTAGATTGATAGTAGTCCAGGTTTGGTTGCCAATTTTTACAATATTTTGTGCAAATGAATTACTTAAGGAGTTAAATATCAAAATCAAGCCAAACAATAAAGAAAAGTAAGTGGTTTGTTTTTTCATTATGATGCAATCATTTATTCGGGTTAATTCCAAAACTGCAATTAGGATAATTAAAAATATTAATTATAATTCATATTCCATAAATATAAGTATAATAATGGCAATGTAGTGACTATTTTAATTTGAGTATCAATTTCAATCCAAATTTAAGCTCCTGGAATTAGCTATTTTGGTATTTATTGTTATCCTTTTTTAGGATAAATTGTAACTTTTTAGTAAATAAAATTAAAATTTCTAATCCTGATATAAATCCTCATTTTTAAGTTAGTTTATATAGTAAATGCCCTCCTTATGGAAGAGCTTAGTCAATTAGGCATATTCATATTATTTTTTATTATAATACTAGTCTATAGATTTAAATAAAGTAGTCAATTTTGGAAATGATATTTGATGTCTGATTTGTTTGTGTAAATTTTTGTGATAGCTAGGTAATTTATTGTATTTTCAATTGTTTACTAAATCAAAAAATCAGATATCAGACATCAGACATAACAATTAAATTTACGAATCCTGTATTTATGATTTTTTTAAAAACTTTATCGCTCTTTACATTGCTGCTTTTTCAATTGTTAGCAGCTGCTCAGAATAAAAAACTTTCTGCTATTAATAAAAATAATGCTGCAAATATTTCTAGCGTTATAATGGAAAATATTTATAACGAAATCAAAACACCTTATAAATATGGAATAGTTTTTAAACATCCAGATTCTGCCAAATTAATGGATAGTCCTACCATATTCAATGACAATGGAATTTGGTATATGACCTATATTGTATTTGATGGAAAAGGCTATGAGACTTGGATTGCTCAGAGTAAAGATTTATTGAATTGGAAATCCATTGGTAAAATTCTTTCCTTCTCTCCAAATACTTGGGATGCCAATCAAAAAGCAGGTTATATGTCTTTGGTGGATATTAATTGGGGTGGAACTTATTCAGTGGAGAAATTTAATAACAAATATTGGATGTCCTATTTGGGCGGCAAAACAGTTGGATATGAAGCGGGTGTTTTAGGAGTGGGTATGGCAACGAATGCTACGCTTACTAAACCAGTAGAATGGACGACAAAGACTTCACCCATATTACAGCCTAGCGATATGGATGCTAGCTGGTTTGATAACCAGATCATTTATAAAAGTTTAGTTATCCGCGATAAGAAACAGCTTACTGGTCATCCATTTATTATGTATTACAATGCTAAAGGTGATACGGCTAAATATGAAAGTATTGGAATGGCAGTTTCCGATGACATGCTTTCATGGAAAAGATTTGCTAAAAAGCCACTGGTGACAAAATATAAGGGCATTTGTGGTGATGCTCAAATTGCCAGGATCAATCAATTGTATGTACTATTTTATTTCGGTGCCTTTTGGAAGCCAGGTGCTTTTGAAAGATTTGCTTGTTCCTATGATTTAGTGAATTGGACAGAATGGGAAGGTGCCGATTTGGTAGCACCTTCCGAGCCATATGATGAACAATATGCTCATAAACCCTGGGTGATTAAATGGAAGGGGATAGTATATCATTTTTATACAGCAGTTGGTAAAAAGGGTAGGGTAATAGCATTGGCTACCTCTAAAGATTTAAAAAAATAGTATATTCTTCCATTAGGTAACAGCAAAAAATTCGGTAAGAATTTTTGTTGTCCTAAACAATGCCTAATTTTATTGTAGGTTACTTTTAATTCTGTATATTTCATTATTATTATAATCAGTGCCTTGATGTATTAAATAAAAAGGTGTTTCATTTATTGATAAATCATAGTACTATGAATAGCAAGTTGCTTAGTTTATTTATTGGAGCCTTTGTTTTTTGCTCTCTGATAGTCAATGCACAACAAAAACCCAACATTTTGATCATCGTTTCTGATGACCATGCTTATCAAGCCATTGGTGCTTATGGAAGTAAGCTAATGCCTACGCCCAATATTGACCGCATTGCCAAGGAGGGGGTATTGTTTAAAAAAGCATATGTTACCAATTCAATTTGTGGACCAAGTAGGGCAGTGATATTGACAGGGAAATACAGTCACAAAAATGGTTTTTATGACAATGGAAATCTGCAATTTGATGGTAGTCAAAATACATTTATAAAAGAATTGAGATTGGGGGGGTACCAAACAGCCTGGATAGGAAAATGGCATTTAGGCTCTGCTCCCAAAGGATTTGATTATTGGCAAGTGCTTCCCGGCCAAGGTCATTATTACAATCCTGATTTTTTAATGATGGATGGATCTAGAAAAAGGGTAGAAGGATATGTTTCCAATTTGATTGAAGATTTTTCTGAGCACTGGTTGGATACCAGGGATACTTCTAAACCATTTTGTCTGGTCATTGGCCATAAAGCTACTCACCGGTCCTGGTTTCCTGATACTACTGATATGGGAAAATTCGAATCAGTCAATTTTCCTTTTCCTCATAATTTTTATGATCCATACAATACAAGGGCTGCCGCTAAAGCACAGGACATGACCATTGATAAAACGATGGTGATTGGGTTTGACTTAAAAATGCTTGGCAAAAATAGAAGTACTGATGAAACAGTTAAAAGAATGAATGCAGCTCAGCGTGAAAAATTTGATGCCTATTATAATCCAATCGAAGCCAATTTTAATGCAAAAAAATTGTCTGGTAAAGCACTGGTGGAATGGAAATATCAACGATACATGAAAGATTACCTGAGTACGGCAGCTTCGCTGGATAGAAATATAGGTAGGGCATTGAATTATTTAGATCAACATCATTTGACAAAAAATACATTGGTAATATATCTTTCTGATCAAGGTTTTTATCTGGGTGAACATGGCTGGTTCGACAAGCGATTTATGTATGAAGAATCTTTCAGAACCCCTATGCTTATGCGTTATCCTGGAGTAATTAAACCAGGCACTCAATCTAATGATTTTGTAATGAATCTGGATATTGCATCAACTGTATTGGATGCAGCTGGAATAAAATCTCCCAAGGATATGCAAGGTGAGTCTATACTTCCACTGCTAAGACATAAGGAAATGAAAGGACGAAAGGCAATGTATTATCATTATTACGAAAATGGAACACATTCTGTATCACCGCATTTTGGTATTAAAACCAGTCGCTATAAGCTCATTCGCTTTTATGAAAAAATAGAGGGTTGGGAATTATTTGATTTGCAAAATGACCCTAATGAGTTGAATAATATTTTTGGAAAAAAGGGATTTGAAAAAATTACAGCAGAACTTACCGATCAATTAAAAGACTTAATAAAAAAATATGAAGATGTGGATGCTGGAATTATTTTATCTAAGGGTACTAACTAGCTTTAACTCATTATTAGTGTTTTTTTATCAATGTCAAAACTATTAATTAATTCAAACAGAAGGAAAATGAAATTATTTTTTAAACAAGGGGTTGGATACTTTGCAGCAATTATTCTGACTAGCTTTGGTTGTCAAACCGATACAAAAAATACTGCCAATAAAAAATACCAAGATTCTATCCTATCCTGCCATGCTAATATCCCTACTCGTTTTGGAAATGTAAAAAATGATTCTACTGAAAACCTACTGTCTTCAGCTAGCTTAAAAGATCATACCGGGATGGTATTCATCAAAGGAGGAGATTTTATGATGGGGGCAGCAGATAAAGAAGGAAGAAAAGATGAATATCCTTTTCATGCTGTACAGGTAAAGGGGTTTTGGATTGATATAACGGAGGTGACCAACCGACAATTTAAACAATTTGTTACTGCTACCGGATACCTTACAACGGCTGAAAAATCCATCGATTGGAATGAAATGAAAAAGCAGTTACCAGCAGATACTCCCAAACCTCCTGATGACCAATTGTTGCCCGCCTCGTTGGTATTTAAAAAGAATAAGCAGGCTACTAATTTAAATGATTATTCTCAATGGTGGGTTTGGATGTCAGGAGCCAATTGGAAACATCCACATGGCGCCGGCTCAGACATCAAAGGAAAAGAGGATTATCCCGTGGTACAGGTAAGTTGGGATGATGCGATGGCTTATTGCAAATGGGCTGGAAAGCGGCTTTCTACAGAAGCTGAATGGGAATATGCAGCTCGAGGAGGATTCGTCAATAAAAAATATCCTTGGGGGGATGAAGATCCGGAGTCCCTTCAACCAAAAGCGAATACCTGGCAAGGTAAATTTCCGGCTGTAAATACCAATTGGGATCATTTTGAAAATTTGGCTCCGGTAAAATCATTTCAACCCAATCCATATGGATTATTTGATATGGCAGGGAATGTATGGGAATGGTGCAGCGACTGGTATCATGAATCCTATTATGAGCAATTAGAAGGTAAAAGAGTATCCAATCCAACTGGGCCGCTAATTAGCTTGGATAGCGATGAACCAAGTATTCCAAAAAGAGTAGTTAGGGGAGGATCTTTTTTGTGCAATGCCAGTTATTGTAAGGGGTACAGGGTTTCTTCAAGAATGAAATCATCTCCGGATACCGGGTTAGAGCATACTGGTTTTAGGTGTGTGGCGGATTAATCATTTAAAATATCGATTAATACCATCTTATAATTATTGGAAGCAGCTGGTTTAACAAGATTTATTTTACTCTTAGCTCCAAGCGGGCTAATAAATTTTATTAATATTAATATGTACAATGTTTTTTTGGGTAAAATTAAAAAAAAATCTAACTTTAAAACTTAGTATATAATTTCTATGATAAAATCTTCTGATCGAGTTACTAAACCAGCAGCTCCAAAAGTTGCCCCTGCTGAAAATAAGGCGGCGGTAAAGGTTCTTCCAAGTGTACAACCATTGCAGTTGGCAGCAGATGCAGAGCATCAAAATTTAATGGAAGGTTTTTCTGAACCTGGACCTGGAAAAATGGCACCTAGTTCCCCTTTTCAATTTAAATCTACCACTTCTAATATACCAAACAATCATTCAACGATTCAAAGGAAGTCTGCTTCGAATTGGTCTTTTCCTACAAAATCCGTTGGAGCTGATTCAAATTCGGTTTCTCCTATTCAAAGAGTAGCGGCACCTCCTAATAAAACTGGCTTACCTGATAATGTAAAATCCGGAGTAGAGCAATTGTCAGGTGTAAGTTTGAATGATGTGAAAGTACATTATAATTCTCCTAAGCCGGCTCAGTTGCAAGCGCATGCCTATGCGCAGGGTTCTGATATACATGTAGCTTCTGGTCAGGAAAAACATGTTCCACATGAGGCCTGGCATGTAGTACAACAAAAACAGGGTAGGGTAAAGGCTACAACACAAATGAAAGGAAAAGTGCCAGTCAATGATGATGCTGGATTAGAAAATGAAGCTGATATAATGGGTGCTAAAGCAGTCCAAATAGCGACATCTGTAAACAGTGGGTTAATTCAAAATAAGTCAATTTCTAATAATACTGACGTAGCTCAATTAGGTGCTTGGAATTCTTTTAAAAGGCTTTTCGGTTTTGGAAAAAGTGATGAGGATTTGAAAACGGAAGAAGACGAAAAAAAGAAAAATGAAGAACAAAATCAAAAGACAAATTACGAAGCAATTGACTTTAATATTGATTCGGATGTAAAAGTTAACGAAGCAGCAACTGAAAAAGATACAGAAGGCGCTGCAAATGAGAAAGGAGAAATGTTAGATTCCGTAGTAGAAACTTCTGGAACTGTTACAGATATGATTGAAGGTGGAGAAGACGGTGATTTTTCAAGAAAAGAATTCGGAGGTGAGGAAGTCGAGGATAAAACTAAAGGAGGACTTGGCGCTGCGTTTTCTACATTTGGGCTTATAAACAGTGTTATAAAGTTAAGTAAAGGATGGAGTGAGAAAGATGGGTGGGAAAAAACAGAGGGAGTGATGGATATCGCTGCAAGTTCGGCAAGTTTGGCGGGTGACATAGCTGGTACAGTAAATAAAGCTCAAGAAGCTGGGGAAGAAGGCTCAGGTGTAGCTGCCGATTTTGCATCAAATGTAGGGGCGGGTTTAGGAGATAGTTTGACAGCCTTAAAAGATGGAGTAAATACTATTCATGAAATTTATAAAGCGTATCAATTATTTAGTAGAAAAGATATTAAAGCTAGTACTTCTGAAACAATAAGTACGTCATTAAAAGTTGTTAAAGGTTTGGTTAGTACGGCTGGTAAAACTGTAAATTCTATCATTTCAATTTCAAAAATAATTGGTAGTGGAGCTGGTCCTTTAGCACAAGTAGTACCAGGTCTGGGACTTGCTTTAAGTGCTGTTGATATTGCGATAGGTACATATGATCTTATTAAAGCTAAGGTCGCATCCGGCGAAATGGAATTATTACTAAAAAATCAACAAAAAATTGAGGAAAAGGAAGCCAAAAAAGAAGCACTTACTCCAGAAGAGTTAAAGGATAAAAAGAATGCGGATGAAATAAAACTTATAACTTATTTAAAGGGTATTAATGATGATAAGCAAAAGAAATTATCTATAGACTTGGGATTGAGCTTTGTTTCATTGATAGGAAATATTTTATCATGCATCCCTGAACCAGCTTCGCAAATTGCCGGTTTGTCCTTAAAAATAATTGGTGAGGGAGGAAAGATGTTGCATTCATTTATTGGCTGGGTTCAAGGTAAGGCAAATGATGCGGTAGCTTCGGATGCGGATGCTCAAACTGAAACTTGGTCAGGAAGTATTGGTAAATTCTTTGGAGGTAATGCAGAAAAATCTTCAGATAAAACGACTGAAAAAAATAAAGAATTGGTGAAATATATTGCAAAACAAATACAAGCTATGAATAGTTCAGAAGAAATAAAACCAGAAAATATAGCTGGTTTAAAAGCCAATAGTTCAAAAATTGAGCCACTAATTTCAGCTGCAGGTACTGAACCTAATGAGTTTTTTAGAACAATTGTGGATGAAAAAGATTTTAGTAAGGGTTTGAAACTCATTTATACAAACTTATCGGCTTAAAAAAATAATTTATGAATATAGAAGTTACTGAATTAGATATCTTTGATGTTAAAAAAATATTGGATGAATTACAGCTTACCAATCACATGATTGTTAAATCTGAAACCATGCCGATTTCCTCAATTATTTTAACCTATTTTTCGAATAATAAAAGTAAAATTGATATTTCTATTGCATTTGTTCCATTACCAGAAAATGTATTTTCTGACATAAAAATTTTACAAATCTTGTATGAAATACCAGAAGTTAAGGTTCTCCAAAATGAAAGCCTTTCTCTTGAGCTTACCAATCGTATTAATTATTTGTTATCCGTCGGCTGTTTTGGTTTAAGGGATCAAAAAATTACTTATCGTTGTTGCCAAGTTTTTCCCATTTTTTCAAATATGCTGGAGCAAAAGAATTCAATAGTTGATTTATTTAAAATGGTCGCCATGTATATTGAAAATTTTGAAAAACCGATCATAAATGTTGTCAATGGAACCCTAGATATTGATGAAATGTTTAATTCGTTTAAATAGTTTACTATTCCTAAAATTTTTAACAAAATTTAGGTTTCTCCTTTCCTTTACATCATTTTTAAAATGACTCTAAATTGCTTGAGCAAGTAAGTTTAAGCACAATT
>JBIKOV010000153.1:0-7914 GCA_044357815.1 Ferruginibacter sp.
AATAGGTATTAAAGTTTGGATCTGTAAAGGTGAAGTTTTAGCAAAAAGAGACCTAAACCCTAATATTTTAGCGGGTGGTGGAAAAGAAGGTGGACCAGCTGAAAGAGGTGGTTTTGAAAATCGTGGCGGTGGTGATAGAAGAGACGACAGACGTGGTGGCGGTGGAGCCGGTGGTGATAGAAGAGGTGGTGGCGGCGGCGGTGGCCGTAGCGGTGGAGCAGCAGGTGGCGGTGGAGGAAGAAGATAATTAATTAACCAAGGTGAAAATAACGTAATCACTCTATCGAGCAATTACGGAATTGAGAATTTTCAAATTATTAGAAATGTTACAACCGAAAAGAGCAAAACATAGAAAGGCACAGAAGGGCCGAATCAGAGAAACAGCAAAAAGGGGTACTACCATTGCTTTTGGTTCATTTGGTTTGAAGGCACTGGAACCCATTTGGTTGACGAACAGGCAGATTGAAAGTGCCCGTCAGGCAATGACCCGTCATATGAAAAGGGAAGGAAATGTTTGGATCAGAATTTTTCCTGATAAGCCAATTACTAAAAAGCCAGCTGAGGTGAGAATGGGTAAAGGTAAAGGTAACCCTGAATATTGGGCTGCTGTAGTTGAGCCAGGTCGTATTTTATTTGAGGCAGACGGCGTTTCTTTGCAAACTGCAAAAGAAGCTTTTGAATTAGCTGCACAAAAATTACCGATCGCAGTTAAGTTTATCGTTAGAAGAGATTATTCAGCATAATGAGCAAATTGGAGAATTGGAAAAGTTGTTCATATTATAAGTTCGATTTTCCGGTTTTCAAATTTTCAAATTTTCAAATTAGTATATAATGTCAAAGAAAGTAGATTTTTCAACGAGTATTAAAGGTTTAGGTCAGGATGAATTGAAAGCTAAGATCGCTGAAGATGAATTACGCCTAAAAAAAGTATCTTTTGCTCACAGTATTTCTCCATTGGAGAACCCGGTTAGCATGCGTTTATTGCGCAGAGATATTGCCCGTTTGAAAACAGCATTAAGAAGTAAAGAACTCGGTTTATAATCAAACCATAAATTTTGCAACAATGAGCGAAGTAGTAACAACAGTTGAAAGAAACTTGCGTAAAACCAAAGCTGGAGTAGTTACCAGTAATAAGGGTGATAAGTCAATCACCGTAAAGGTGGAAAGAAAAGTAAAGCATCCGCTTTATGGTAAATTCGTAAAGAAATCTACCAAATTTCATGCGCATGACGAAAAGAATGAGTGTAGTATTGGAGATACTGTAAAGATTATGGAAACTCGTCCAATCAGCAAAACAAAACGCTGGAGACTAGTAGAAGTAATTGAAAAAGTAAAATAATCACTGCATTCGCTATAAGCGTTTAGCTATAGTGGTTAGTAAGGATTTAAAATACATTCGCTGTTTAAAAAAACTAAACAGCATTAAGCTTAAAGCTAAAAAAAATGATTCAGCAAGAAAGTAGATTGAACGTAGCCGATAACAGTGGAGCTAAAGAGGTATTGTGTATTCGTGTGTTGGGCAACTCTGGACAGGATTATGCCAAAATTGGTGATAAAATTGTGGTTACTGTAAAAGATGCAACACCCAATGGTGGTATT
The DNA here is from genome assembly GCA_044357815.1 of Ferruginibacter sp. Classification (GTDB taxonomy): domain Bacteria; phylum Bacteroidota; class Bacteroidia; order Chitinophagales; family Chitinophagaceae; genus Ferruginibacter. The sequence continues at coordinate 1,600 of JBIKOV010000153.1, forward strand.
AAAAAGGGTACTGTAAGCAAAGCCGTTATTGTAAGAACTGTAAATAAATTACGTCGTAAGGATGGTTCTTACATTCGTTTTGATGACAATGCAGTAGTGTTGTTAAACAATTCAGATGAACCAAGGGGTACACGTATTTTTGGTCCAGTAGCTAGAGAGTTACGCGATAAAGGGTACATGAAGATTATTTCTCTTGCTCCTGAAGTTCTGTAAGTGAATGGTCAATTGTGAATGATCAAAATAGCATTGTTTATTTTTCATTGACATATTAGTTTCAATAAGAAAAAAAGCCGAAGGGCGCATTAATAAAATGAGTACAAGATTTAAACCCAAGTTCAACATTAAAAAAGGCGATAACGTAGTCGTTATTACCGGCGAAGACAAGGATCTTAAAAAGCCCCGCAAGGTGTTGGAAGTGATTTTGGAAAAAGAACGTGTATTGGTAGAAGGTGTTAACATCGTAACCAAGCATACTAAACCAACTTCACAAAATACCAAAGGTGGTATCGTTAAGGTAGAAGCGCCAATCGCTATATCCAACGTGATGCTTTGGGATGCAAAAACCGGCGGACCTACTAAAGTTAAACGTAGCAGGGAGAATGGTAAATTAATCAGAGTATCTAAAAAATCAGGGGAGGTTATAAAATAATGAGCACAGCAACTTACACTCCAAGATTAGCAGACAAGTACACCAAAGAAGTAGTACCTGCTTTAATGAAAAAATTCGGTTACAAAACCGTAATGCAAGCACCTAAGTTAACCAAGATTTGTTTGAATCGTGGTGTCAATGGCGCTGTTGCAGATAAAAAGTTAGTTGACATTGCAGTAGAAGAGTTATCAACGATAACAGGACAAAAAGCAGTGGCTACTATGAGTAAAAAGGATATCTCCAATTTCAAGTTGCGTAAGGCTATGCCCATTGGTGCAAGAGTTACACTTCGTGGAGTAAAGATGTTTGAATTCCTTGATAGGTTCGTATCGGTTTCTTTACCTCGTGTACGTGATTTCAAAGGTATCAATGACAAGTCATTTGATGGTCGTGGAAATTACACTTTGGGTATCACCGAACAAATTATTTTTCCTGAAATTGATATTGACAAGGTAAATAAAATTACCGGAATGGATATCACTTTTGTGACAACTGCAGGAACAAACGAAGAAGCATTTGAGTTGTTGAAAGAATTGGGAATGCCTTTTAAAAACGTTAAAAAGTAAATACATAATATAACATGGCAAAAAAATCAATCGAAGCCAGGCAAAGAAAGCGTGAAGTAATGGTCGCTAAATATGCCGAAAGAAGGGCCGCTTTAAAAGCAGCCGGCGATTATGCCGCTTTGGACTTACTTCCAAAGAATGCATCACCTGTAAGGTTAAAAAATCGTTGCCAGATCACTGGTCGTCCTAGAGGTTATATGAGGCATTTCGCTTTATCTAGAAACATGTTTAGAGACATGGCCCTGGAAGGCAAAATACCTGGTATTACTAAGGCAAGTTGGTAATACGAATAAGGTGGGTGAGTAATCAATTTACTAATCCGACTTATTGTTTATCAAAGTTTTGATATCATTGGATATCGCATTGAAATATTTATTAATCAACTAATTGAAATAACAATGGTTACTGATCCGATAGCAGATTTTCTAACAAGAATACGTAATGCCCAAATGGCTAATCACCGTATCGTTGAAATACCTGCTTCCAATTTAAAGAAGCGCATGACTGAAATTTTGTACGAGAAAGGTTATATCCTTAAGTATAAATTTGAAGAGGATAGCAAACAAGGCATTATCAAAATTGCATTGAAATATGATGCCACTACTAAATTACCTGTTATACAGAGTTTAGAAAGGGTTTCTCGCCCAGGTCTACGTACTTATGCAAAGCCAGATGAGTTTAAGCGTGTGAAGAATGGTCTTGGTATTGCAATTGTTTCTACTTCTAAGGGAGTAATGACAGACAAAGAAGCTAGAGCCCAGAATGTAGGAGGTGAAGTTTTGTGTAACATTTACTAGTTGACTGCTTCTTTTGGAAGCATCATTTAAAATAAAAAATGATTTGATCATTAAGCCTAAGTCGTGGCTGAACACAAATCGAATTCAATAAATAAATTAACAATCGACTATGTCTAGAATAGGAAAGAAACCGGTAGATTATCCAGCAGGAGTAACTATCAAGATTGGTACTGATAATATTATTACAGTAAAGGGACCAAAAGGAGAATTAAAGCAAGCGGTTGATCGTGATATCAAATTTGAATTAAAGGAAGGATCACTTGAATTGCTTCGTCCAACTGACCAAATTCGTCATAAAGCAATGCATGGCTTATACCGTTCATTGGTTAACAATATGGTGAAAGGTGTTACCGAAGGGTATACTAAACAATTGGAATTAGTGGGTGTTGGTTTTAAAGCTGCTTGCCAGGGCAATATCTTAGATCTTGCTTTAGGATATTCTCACAATATTATTTTCGAAATTCCACAGGAATTAACAATAACTACTACCCAGGAAAAAGGTCAAAACCCCATCATTACATTAGGTAGTGTTGACAAGCAATTGCTTGGACAGGTTTGTGCTAAAATTCGCGGATTACGTAAACCTGAACCATACAAAGGAAAAGGTGTTAAATTTAAAGGTGAAGTATTACGTAGAAAAGCTGGTAAGTCGGCTGGTAAATAATTATCTTCTTCAATGTTTATTTGAAGCGCTAACAGACATTAACAAATTTAGTATTCCAACACCAACTGGTGATTGGGTCAAAAAATAAGAATATGAATAACAAATCAACTGCAAGGCAAAAAATCAAATTCCGTATCCGCAAAAAGATTAACGGAGTTGCCGCTAAACCAAGGTTAAGCGTTTTCAGAAGCAATGCTGAAATCTATGCCCAATTGATCAATGATGACAATGGCCTTACGCTTGCATCAGTTTCTTCAAGGGATAAAGATATTCTTGCCCAAAAAGTAACCAAGACAGAAAAAAGCAAATTGGTTGGAAATGCAATTGCCAGAAAAGCATCTGAATTAGGTGTTACCACAGTTGTGTTTGACAGAGGTGGTTATATTTATCACGGCCGTGTGAAAGCAGTTGCCGAAGGTGCAAGAGAGGGTGGATTGCAATTTTAATTTTTAATTTTCTAATAAGAACTATACATGTTAAAAGCAAACGATAACAGAGTTAAAGCGGGAGATCTCGAGTTAAAAGAAAAAGTAGTATCTATCAATCGTGTTGTAAAAACAACCAAAGGTGGTCGCGCCTTTAGTTTTTCTGCACTAGTGGTGGTAGGTAACGGTGCAGGTATTGTTGGACAAGGTTTAGGTAAGGCTAAAGAAGTTCAAGAAGCCATCACTAAGGGTATTGAAGATGCAAAAAAGAATTTAATTAAAGTTCCGGTAAGGCATGGTACGATACCTCATGACCAGTTAGCAAAAGAAGGTGCTGCAAAAGTTTTCATCAAGCCTGCCGCTCATGGAACGGGTGTAATTGCTGGAGGAAGTATGAGAGCAGTGTTGGAAGCAGCTGGAATTACGGATGTATTGGCAAAGAGTCTTGGATCAGCCAATCCTCATAACGTGGTAAAAGCAACTGTAAAAGCGTTGGCTACCCTTCGTGAACCAATTGTAGTAGCAAAAACTCGTCAGATTTCACTTAAGAAAGTATTCAACGGATAATTTTTTCTATTGTGACATTGTCAAATAGAATCAATCTTTTCTAATTAAAAATAAAATTCCCTTCGGGGGCAGTGGCATGAAAAAGATAAAAGTAACACAAGTTAAAAGTATAATCGACCGGCCTGAACGCCAGAAGAGAACTATGGTAGCTTTAGGTTTGAAAAAAATGAATGCTTCAGTTGAAGTAATGGGAACTCCCCAAATTTTAGGAATGGTTCGCAAAGTGAATCATCTTATTAAAGTAGAAGAGTTAGCTTAATACATTGATAAACGATAATGGATAAATTAAATACTTTAATTATTAGAGTATCTTCTCATCCACTTTCTTATCAGTTATCAACTAAATAATTATCAATTAAATTGCGAGGGGTGATACCCCGTAAGTACAAAATCAAATAAACATGAAATTACATAATTTAAGACCAGCCAAAGGAGCTACACACAAAGCTAAACGTATTGGTCGTGGTGAAGCAAGTGGTAAAGGTGGAACATCTACTAAAGGTAACAAAGGTGGTCAAAGCCGTGCAGGTTATAAGAGTAAAATGGGATTTGAAGGAGGCCAGATGCCTATTCAACGTCGTGTTCCAAAACGTGGATTTAAAAATATCAATCGGGTTGAGTACAAAGTTATCAATTTGGGCCAGGTGGATCACTATGCTGAAAAGTACAGTATTGCAGAATTTACGCTTGAGAATTTGTATATCAATGGTTTAATTAACCAAAATGATAATGTGAAAATTTTAGGTGTAGGAGAATTAAAAGGAAAATTCAGCTTTAAAGTGAATGCAGTGAGTGCTACAGCTAAGGCAGCTATCGAGGCCGCCGGAGGTTCAGTTGAAATAGTTAAATAATTTTCCGATATTTACAGACGCGATCTTGCTTGCCATTTTTGGGCTGGTATGAAAAGCGTCTTTTTTAATTTAACGCAAACATTTAAATCTTTTCAAGTCTGTGAACAAGTTCATTAAAACACTAAAAAACATCTGGAGCATTGAAGAGCTGCGGAATAAAATATTATTCACTTTATTGTTGATTTTTATTTACCGTATAGGTTCATACATTGTACTACCGGGAATTGATCCTAATAAATTGGCTAATTTAACTGAAAGCACCAAAAGCGGTATGTTAGGACTGTTGGATGCTTTTGTTGGTGGAGCTTTTTCAAAAGCTTCTATTTTTGCCTTGGGTATCATGCCCTACATTTCTGCTTCTATCTTCATGCAGTTGATGACTATTTTAGTTCCTCAAATGCAGAAAGTACAGAAAGAAGGAGAGAGTGGAAGAAAAAAAATCAATCAATGGACCCGTTACCTAACGGTGATCGTTACTGCTTTTCAGGCGGCTGCTTATATCGGCTACCTTAAAAGTCCAGGTAATGCAGAAGCTTTAATCCCTTCATTTAGCGCCTATTTTGTAGTTTCAACAGTTGTTATTCTTACAGTGGGTACTTTATTTGTAATGTGGTTGGGAGAAAAAATTACCGACAAAGGATTGGGTAATGGTACTTCTATCATTATTATGATGGGTATTTTAGCTAGACTTCCTGAGTCATTTCTTCAAGAATGGTCTTCACGTGCTACCCGCGGTGGTGGTGGCTTACTGATATTTTTAATTGAAATTGCCTTTTTAATATCCATCATTATGGGTTTGGTAATGTTAATTCAAGGAACCAGAAGGGTACCTGTTAACTACGCTAAACAAATTGTTGGAAATAGACAATTCGGCGGTGCTAGAAATTTCTTGCCTTTAAAAGTAAATGCTTCTGGTGTAATGCCGATCATCTTTGCTCAGGCAATTCTATTTTTGCCAACCATATTCTCAGGTTTCACTGGCGGTGGCTGGGCTAAATATTTTACCGATCACACCAACGTGGTGTATATGATTGTTTATTCTGTATGTGTTATTGCCTTTACCTTTTTGTATACAGCACTGATCTTTAATCCAAAACAAATGGCAGAAGATTTGAAACGCAATAATGGCTTCATCCCAGGTGTTAAACCAGGGCAACCTACTGCTGATTATATTGGAACCATTATGGATAGAATTACTTTACCAGGTGCTGTTTTGCTAGCATTCGTTGGTATTTTACCGGGTATATTCCAATTGGTATTTAATACCCAACAGGGCTTTGCTAGTTTTTATGGAGGCACCTCCTTATTGATTATGGTAGGGGTTATTCTAGATACATTGCAACAAATTGAAACTCAATTATTAATGCGTCAGTATGACGGATTAATGAGTACTGGCAGGATACAGGGAAGGCAAACTGCGACTTCAGGAATTTAATTTCCTTTTGCTTCAGTGATTGGTTAAACCGTTATTTCTAGAATGTACTTTTAGTATAAATATTTTCAAAACCCCGACATTAAAAGTCGGGGTTTATTTTTAAATTTGTATTCGTTATGATTCAATATAAATCTAAGGAAGAAATTGAGCTAATGCGAGAAAGCAGTTTGCTGGTTAGTAAAACGTTGGCTGAAGTAGCCAAAATTATACGTCCAGGAATTTCTACGGCAGCATTGGATAAAATAGCAGAGCAGTTTATTCTCGATCATGGAGCAACTCCCTCTTTTAAAGGCTACCAAGATTTCCCATTTGCATGTTGTATTTCAGTGAATGACGCTGTTGTACATGGTTTTCCTACTAA
>JBIKOV010000154.1:0-7887 GCA_044357815.1 Ferruginibacter sp.
ATTGCGCACAATTTATGTGTGGACCATTTCAGGAAAATTAAGCGAACTCCCTCCATTACCATTAGTGATGACCGAGATATTTTTGAAGTGTTGAACTTTTCTGAACCAAATGCCGAAACACGCCTCATACAATCCCAACGACACGAAAGGGTAAGAAAAATGATTGATCTACTTCCAGAAGATCAGCGGGAAGTGATCATATTACGTCATTATGCAGATTTGAGCTTTAAAGAAATCGCCTCCATTACTAAATGCAGTACGAATACAGCCTTAGGCAGAATGAGGTACGGACTAATTAATATGAGAAAGATGACATTGGAGAAAAAAATTGCTTTTTAAATCAAATCGATCTACTTATCGAAAAAAAATTATTCTTTTGGGGAACCCGCTTTGTACAACTCCTTTACTTTTTCTAAATGTGCGATGAATTCTTTGGGACCTTTTGTGGCATCATATCCATAACCGCCATCGATTAGGAGCTTTCCATCACCATTTACAAACACATAATTGGGCTGGCCCGAGGCCTTGATTAACTGTTGTTGAAGGTCTTCGTTTTTGTCACCCACCGTTTCAATAGTAGCATTGAGTAAGGGGGAGAATTTTTTTTCTTCATCTGGCAATTCTGTATTGTAATCACTGAATAGGGAGGCAACTACAAAATCATTTTTCATCAGTTTTCCTACTTGTGGGTCAATCCAAATTTTTGACTCAAACTCCCTACAATTTACACACTGAACACCTGTAAAATCAATCATCAATGGTTTATGGAGCACCTTGGAAGCTGCAAGCGCTTCCTCATAATCATAATAAATAATCAGCTGGTTATTGATGGCAGCGCCTGGTTCATATTTCTTCAAATCTGCAACATATTTTTGAGGTGGCCTTGCCCTATTATCCGTATCACCTTGAGTGGCTACTGCAGATAAAACATTGCGCTCCTGATTACCAATTACATTAAAATCTTGTGTGCCCATTGGCGGCACAAAAGCAGATACCGCTTTTAGTGGCGCGCCCCATAAGCCTGGAACTAAGTATACTGCAAATGAAAAAGATACAATCGCTAAAAATAATCTGGGCACTGACACAAAGGCTAATCCAAAATCATTGGTAGGCCTTTCGCTATCATTTTTGAATGCTATTTTACCCAATAAATATAGGCCAAGCAGGACAAAAATCACTATCCAAAGTACAATAAAAACTTCCCTATCCAATATCCGCCATCCCCTATCCAGATCGGCATTGCTCAAAAATTTGAGCGCCAATGCAAGTTCTAAAAAACCAAGTACCACTTTCAAGGCATTTTGCCAACCGCCACTTTTACTCAAGGAACTTAGCATAGCCGGAAAAAAAGCAAAGATTGCAAAAGGCAGTGCGAGACCAAACCCAAAACCAAACATCCCCACAATAGGAGCGAGTTTTCCAGCAGCAGTAGACAATCCTAGAAGTGATGCCACAAAATTTCCGGTACAGCTAAAGGATACAATCACCAGTGTTAAGGCCATAAAGAATATACCCGAATAACTACCTACACCCGCCTTGCTGTCTATTTTATTGGACCAAGAAGCGGGCAGATTGATTTCGAATGCTCCCAAAAAAGATGCTCCAAAAAGAATAAATAGCGCAAAAAGGAACATATTAAAGATCCAGTTGGTAGATAAATTATTCAAAGCGTTTTTTGGAAGCACCGTCGCCACTAGCGCTCCTACCAACGTATAAATTATAATAATCGAAATAGAATAAAACAGTGCATTTTTTTTACCCTGCAGTTTAGTCTTGCTTTTTTTGGTAAAAAAACTGATGGTGATTGGAACCAACGCATATACGCAGGGTGTTAAAAATCCAATCAGCCCAGCAACAATTCCGGCCAGCAATAAGGCCCACATAGACTTTGCCTGCAAACTACCGGTGCTATTGGCCACCAATTCGGCTGGAACCTTATTTTGATACTGAAACTGCATCGATATCGGCGCTTCACCCGATTCAATACGATCCCCTTTTTGATAATAGTAATTGATCTTCCCTTTTATTCGAATACTATCGCCAGAAGATAATTTTATTTTTTGCAGCCAGGATACTGAATCCTTGAAAAAGCTGACTTCCATATTATCGAGCGATGAGTTGGGGGCAGTGGTAGGTATTCCCTTTTCAATGATGCTGTCGGTAATGTATTGTAGGCTGGCTGAATCAAAATGAATACTTGTGTTGACCGGCAGGTCGTCCGAAACTTTCTGAATCGAAAAAATCTGTACTCCCTTGGCAGTGACTCCCTTTATTTTTAAAATAAATTCGCCAGGGCCATTTTGAATCTTTTCAAAATAAAACTGCACAGGTGGTTGATTCTGTGCAGTGATGGAAAGCGATAAAAAAAATGAGGCAATAAATAAAAGCAGCTTATATTTTCTCATGATTGAAAGTATCAAGTTAGTTGAGTAGCACATTGAATTTCTCTGTGGTAGGTGGCATACAAGTTCTGTCATTACAGATCATCGATTCTACCTCGCCACTTAAATTGGTTTTTAATTTCCCTTTTACTTTAACCTTTTGTATAAAATCTACTACTCCTTCAAAATACTTCACGTCTACTTTAAAATTTTTATCAAAGTAACTGACCAACTTTCCTTTTTCACTAACCTTTCCTGTTATTGCTATCAATGCATTGGCATTAAAACTAAATGAAGTAGGCACCGGGCCACCTGCTGGTGTAAGTTGGGAATAAATATGCCATCCAATGGGAGGGGTTGCCGTAATACGTATTTCGTATTGATTGTCTGCCAATTTCTTAGCAGCGTAAGTCCAGGTGATTTTTTGCTGGGCATTGGCAGCAGTGAAAATTAAAAAAAAAGCCATTGAAAAAACTATTCGCTTCATCTTTATAATTGATTTAAAACAAAGTTACACTTCGGTATCCTAAGCGAATGTTAATGAAAAGGCATTCCTTTCATTTAACATTAGTTTAGCTGAAATAGGTGTGCAAAAACTTTTCTGCCATCCTCATTTCCTAACGAAGCATTGCTGGCCCTTTCAGGATGAGGCATCATGCCGAATACATTCCTATTTGCATTGCAAATACCTGCAATATTATGGATGGCGCCATTTGGATTACTTTCGGCTGTAACAGCCCCCTTTTCATCGCAATAACGATAAATGATCTGGTGATGTAATTCCAACTGTTCGAGGGTAGCGTCATCAGCAAAATAACGTCCTTCACCATGTGCTACTGGAATTTTTAAACCCTGCCCCCCTTCTGAAGCGGCTTCTTTTATAAAAACGTTTTTACAAACAAACTGCTGGTGACTATTACGTAACAATACTCCAGGGAGTAATCCGCTTTCACATAAAATTTGAAATCCATTACAAATACCCAATACTTTGCCACCCTTGTTGGCAAACTCAATCACCATTTGCATCATTGGGCTAAATTTTGCAATAGCCCCGCAACGCAGGTAATCACCATAGCTAAAGCCCCCTGGTAATACTATGCAATCATCGGTTGAAAACATACTCAGGTCCTTGTCTTTGTGCCAAAGCTCTATTACTTCTTGCTTTAAATCGATTCTAAGGGATTCTATTACATCCCTATCACAATTGCTTCCTGGAAAAACTACTACGCCAAATTTCATATTACTGTTTTGTGATTACTGGTTAATTGGTAACGCAAAAGTACAAATACCATTTTAATTATTGAACGAAGTAGCTGAATGCAATTACAAAAGCGACCATCAGCCAGTGTAAAATGAGGGGAAATACCTTTTTTTGGGGATATAAAAAGCCTGCGGCGGCGATTACTGCAATGGGAACAGCACTAAGAATCCAATAAACAAAGGAATGGCTGGCATTAATAAATGGTATAAAAAGGGCGATTAATAGGTATAAAAAAATAAGATTCCAGCTTTTACGGGCCTGCACCAATTGACGACGAAAGTTTTTTTGAACATAAATGAAGCCTGTTATACTGGTAAATAATACGATCAGGATGGCTGCCAAGGCCCACCTTGATTCAATAAAATGTGGGAAAGTTACGGCTACCCCCGGAAAATGATATCCTTGCCACTTATCCGCTATAAAAACATAAGTAAAAATAAAATAAAACGGGGTAGCTACTCCAAAGAGGGCAACCATCCACTCTGATAATTTAAATGCTCGAGTAATCAATAAACCAACCACCACCAGAGCTGCAAATGCAATTACAGGAAAATAAAAAAAAGAAGAAAATCCAATTGCCATACCAATATTAAAAAGGGAAGTCTTAGGATTGGGTTCATTGTACAACCTACTCATCCTTGACCAAACCCATATCAGCAAAGTATTTATAATCAAAGGAGCAGACAGAATATTCCACTCGGCGAACAATGAAGTGATTAATAAATAGGCCATCCCAGTGAGGTGATTAGGCTTTTGCATCAACCGGTGCTGATTCACCAATGCGTTTAAGGTAATAGCCTGGGTAAATAATAAAAGAAATGCTATTAGTGGATAAATAAACGATAGATTTTTTCCAAACCCCGAAAGTTGCAACAATAGTAATTTAAAAAGAAAGCCATCCGTTTGCTGGGGTAATGGAATCTGCGGATGAATAAACATAATTAGTTTAAGTAGCAGACCATATACCAACAACAAAAATGTATTGTATGGATTGTTAGATTTAAATACTCCCGTCACGTTACTAATTGGTTTTACCCCTCATCGTTGAATAAAGGCTGTGAAATATCAATTGTAATACCGTACAAATGTGGCAAATATTATTGGTTTAAAAAATAGTTTGTCGAAGCAAATCAGTTAATGAGGGTTGCCCCCTTTTGAATTTCATTACATTCATCGCAACAAGTTCAAAATTTTTGGAAAAAAGATAATACCGCCAGACAAAACACTTCCGGCAACAGCGATTAAAACTGCTGCTGCAGAAATATCCTTAACAATTTTAATTACTGGATGATTATCTCTTGTGATCGTATCGCAAAGGTACTCAATAGCGGTATTTACTAACTCTAGCGTGAGCACCAATACAGAACAAGCAATGATGAAAAGCCATTCAGTAGCACTTAGTTTTACAATACTCCCAAGTATTGTTACCATCAGTAATGCCAGTAAATGAATTCTGAAATTTCGTTGTGTCGAAAAGCAATATCGAATGCCATGCCATGCATAGCCAAAAGGTTTTATCCATTTCATAAACACTATACGCTTGAATTACTGTTATATAAATTAGTTTCCTTTCAAAATATCTATGATATGACCACAGGCAAGCCTTATTTCAGTATCACTGATTACCAGCGGGGGAGCAATTCTCAAAGAACCTGAAGCAAATAAAAACCAGTCTGTAAAAACACCTCGTTGAATCAATGCATCAATCATTTTCTTATTCACTTCAAAACTTCCAAAGTCCACCGCTATCATCAAGCCGCAACTATGCACCGATTGTATGGAAGGATGAACCAATAGTGACAGAAAGAGTGCTTCTTTTTGCTTTACTCCGGCTATTAATTTTTCATCCATCAATACATTAAAAGCAGCAAGGCCGGCAGCACAACTAACCGGATGGCCGCCAAAAGTATTGATATGACCCAACACAGGATGGTGGGTAAAGGAATCCATCAGCCGTTTATCTGCAACAAATGCTCCTAAAGGCATCCCACCGCCGAGGGCCTTGCCCAATAACAAAATATCGGGTACTACATCAAACTGCTCGAATGCCCACAGGGTGCCATTGCGGCCAAAGCCACATTGTATTTCATCCAATACCAGTAAAGTGCCCGTTTGGGTACAGCGTTTACGCAATGCCGAAAGCCAACCATTTTGTGGTACCAATACTCCAGCTTCCGCTTGTATCGTTTCAGCAACCACACAAGCTGTGCGTTCGGTGATCTGTTGCAACGAGTGGAATGAATTATAGTCTAGTTGCATTACATCCGGCAAAAGCGGCCTGAATGCATTTCGCCAATACTCATCCCCCATAATACTCAAAGCTCCTTGGGTACTGCCGTGATAGCTGTTTTTAAAAGAAATGATCTGAGTGCGGCCAGTAAATCTTTTGGCTAGCTTCATCGCTCCCTCAGTAGCTTCGCTTCCGCTGGCAGTATAAAACACTGCATTGAGTGAGGAAGGTAAATGATCCGTTATTTTTTTTGCATAAGCTACCTGCGGACTTTCCACCAGCTCGCCGAGCACCATAATGTGCATATAATCGTCCACTTGCTTTTTAATAGCCTCCACCACTTTTGGATGACAGTGGCCAATATTACAAACACTGATGCCGGCAATAAGATCAATATAAGCTTTGCCATCCACATCCCACAGTGTACAGCCCCTAGCCTTCACAATCTCCAATGCCAATGGCGCTTCGGATGTTTGACCAACATGCGAAAGAAATAACTGACGGTTAGTGATAGCGGTTGGCCGCTGATCCCCCGAAGGAGTATTATAAGGTTCACCCATATTCATATATTACAAAGGTCGCAAAGAAATAATAATAAATAGTGAGGTGTTTTTGAATATTCATTTAATTTAGCGTCATTCAAATTATAAATCTATTAACCCATGCCTTTCATTCTTCCCGTAAAAGGAGTATTTCCCGAGATGGGTGCCAACTGTTTTATTGCCCCCAATGCTACTATTGTAGGAGATGTAATAATGGGAGATGACTGTAGTGTGTGGTTTAATGCCGTGATACGAGGCGATGTAAATAGTATTCGAATGGGTAACAAAGTAAACGTGCAGGATGGTGCAGTGATTCATTGTACCTATCAAAAAACCAAGGCAATCATCGGAAATAATGTTAGCATCGGGCACAATGCAATTGTTCATGGATGCGTTATAGCAGATAATGTGTTGGTGGGGATGGGTGCCATCGTGATGGATAATGTACAAATTGGTTCGAATTGTATTATTGCCGCAGGTGCTGTAGTACTTGAAAATACGGTGATAGAAGCTGGGAGTATCTACGGCGGCGTTCCGGCAAAAAAAATCAAAGATATCAGCCAGGAATTAATCGGTGGTGAAATTAACAGAATAGCAAATAATTACTTAATGTACAGCGGTTGGTTTAAAGAGGAGGGTAGCTAATTTTTTTACAAAAAAATCTCATCGATGAAACAATTCATATTGGCTTTATGCTGTATTTCACTTTTTAGTGGATGCTTTATTCTGAGAAGAAAGGTTGTCTATGGCTGTCCTACCGATGGCAGAAATATAGGTGCTGAAAAATTGGCTTCAGGAGACGCAAAGCTCCTAAAAGTAAGTAAAAGCGCAAAGTACAAGGGAGGCAATAAAAACTACGAATAGTTTTGACATTGCCAAGTCCTACCATCAGAAAGGTTTCTTTTCAATACTATCAAGGATATTTAAATAACTGTAATAACGATCGGGGTGAATCGTTCCTAGGTTTACCGCTTCCTTCACCTTACATCCTGGCTCATTGATGTGCATACAATTATTAAAATGACACTCATTGATCAAAGCCCTCATTTCCGGAAAATAATGAGACAGCTCATGCTTAGGAATATCTACCAACCCCAGTTCTCGGATACCAGGAGTGTCTATCACCCTGCCTCCAAATGAAAGATTAAACATTTCGGCAAAAGTGGTAGTATGCAATCCCTTGCCACTCCAGCCGCTTACATCCTGTGTTTTAAGCCGCAGTTCAGGAAAAATAATATTAATAAAAGAAGATTTGCCAACACCCGAATGACCACTCAATAAAGTGGTTTTATCTTTCAATAAACTTTTCACTTCTTCTACTCCCTCATTTTTTTCAATACTCATGGAGAGTACTTTATAACCAATGGCCTCATAAATTTCTTTGATTTCCTGAAGCCTTGCCAGCTCTTTTTCTTTGTAAAGATCCGACTTGTTAAAAACAAGAATAGAAGGAACATGGTACGCCTCGGAAGT
>JBIKOV010000155.1:0-7797 GCA_044357815.1 Ferruginibacter sp.
GTGGTGGAAAATGCCGTACCTGTCTAGTTGAGGTAGCAGCAGGCTCTACTGCCGATCCAAGACCGATGCCCAAATTGGTAGCCTCTTGCCGCACCACAGTGATGGATGGCATGATTGTAAAAAATATTACTAGCGAAAAAGTGAAGGATGCTAGGGCAGGTGTGGTAGAATTTTTATTGTTGAATCATCCACTAGATTGCCCTATTTGCGACCAGGCGGGTGAATGTCACTTGCAGGACCTGGGCTATGAACATGGAAAAGCGGGAACCCGTTATGAGTTTCCAAGAAGAACATTTGAGAAAGAAGACATTGGCCCCTATATTCAACTGCACATGACGAGGTGTATACTTTGTTACCGGTGTACTTATGTGGCGGATCAATTGACAGATAAAAGGGTGCATGGGATTTTAGACAGAGGCGAGCATGCTGAAATTTCCACTTATATCTCCAAAGCAGTGGACAATGAATTTAGCGGTAATATGATTGATGTTTGTCCTGTGGGAGCGCTCACTGATAAAACATTTCGTTTTAAAAACAGGGTATGGTTTACCAAGCCGGTAGATGCACATCGCCAATGTGAAACCTCCGGTTGTTGCGGTAATACCACCTTGTGGCTGCGTGGTGATGAAGTGTACCGAGTAACGGCTCGTAAGGATGAGTGGGGAGAAGTGAAGAGTTATGATGGCAAGCCAGGATGGATCTGTAACACCTGTCGATTTGATAAAAAGAAAACGGCTGATTGGGTAATAGAAGGAGTAACCAAACTAAATCGGCACTCTGTCATTTCTCAGGGTAAATATGAAGGTTTGGTGATTCCAAAGGAAACCATTCAGGAAGTAATGGGCGGACGCAATCCAAAATTATTGATGAATATTCATGACGAAAGCGAAGTGAATCAACCGACGATCCATCTCAGTGAAATCAATGGACCTGCTCATTCGGATAGCTTTGATGTGTAAGTAATCGAAATTAGGCGAGGAGTAAAATAAAAAAGCAGTTAGAAATATATGAGAAAGCATTTTACAATTGGACAAATAAAATGGATCATCATTATTTGTATTTTGGTAGAGCTAGTTTCCCATATACCTGATTTAATAAAAGGGTTGAAAATTGGATGGAATAGTGTGCAATAGTGATTATAAAAAATGCGAATTAGTTCGTTTTATGCATCATCAATAAAAGAAAATAATTTATACAACAGATTATGTTATTATCAATTGGGTTGTCTTTAGTGATTGAAAAATTTGTGTTGATTGTGGTAGTGGTGATGTCCTCTCTGGTAATTGCCATGTATGCAACCTTTGCAGAAAGAAAGGTGGCTGCCATAATGCAAGACAGAAGAGGGCCCAATAGGGCAGGGCCTTTTGGCTTATTGCAACCGCTAGCAGACGGATTGAAATTGTTTTTTAAGGAGGAGATCATTCCTAACTTGTCTTCTAAATTTTTATTTATACTGGGTCCTTGCTTGGCGATGTTGACGGCGATGATGACGGGAGCGGTGATTCCCTGGGGTGATAAGGTTCATTTTTTTGGAAGAGATATTTCCTTGCAGATTGCAGATGTCAATATTGGTATTTTATATGTTTTTGGCGTAGTGAGTTTGGGTGTATACGGTATCATGATCGGCAGCTGGGCTAGCAATAACAAATTTTCATTGATGGGCGGCTTAAGGGCTGCCTCACAGATTATTAGTTATGAATTGGCGATGGGTATTGCATTGATTGCGTTGTTAATGACAACGGGTACGCTTAGCCTAAAAGAAATTGTGCAACAGCAGCAGGAGCATTGGTATAGTTGGAATATTGTAAAACAGCCGCTTGGTTTTTTAATATTTTTAATTTGTGCTTTTGCTGAATGTAACCGAACCCCGTTCGATTTACCGGAGGCAGAAAATGAATTGATTGGAGGATACCATACAGAATATTCTTCCATGAAACTGGGCTTTTTCCTTTTTGCAGAATACATCAATATGTTTTTGAGTAGCGCTGTAATGGTGAGTTTGTTTTTTGGAGGATACGATATTCCATTTATCAATGATGCATCACTGGCCGAAAAAATCGGCACTAATTGGGTAGCTTTGATTCATGCGGCCGTCTTTCTTTTTAAGGCTGCCTGCTTTCTATTTTTGTTCATGTGGGTGCGTTGGACCATTCCTCGCTTTCGGTATGATCAGTTGATGAATCTTGGCTGGAAAATATTGATACCACTGGCACTTTTTAATATGTTGGTAACCGGAGCCTTTATTTTATTACAACAAAATAACTGGCATTTCTAAACATTAAAAATATATTTGCGCAACAATTGTGTTGCAAGAATTTTAAAACATATGCAAGCATTAACCAACAGGGCCCAACAAGTAGAGCGCAAACCAATGACATTATTGGAGCGAGCCTATTTGCCGGCTATATTTAGAGGGATGGCCATTACATTTGGTCACATGTTTAAAAAAAGACCTACTATCAATTACCCAGAAGTAACCCGACCGTTCAGTCCAGTTTTCAGGGGATTGCATATTTTGAATAGGGATGAAGAGGGAAGAGAAAATTGTACCGCCTGCGGTTTATGTGCCGTAGCCTGTCCGGCAGAAGCCATTACCATGGAAGCTGCAGAAAGGGTAGAAGGAGAAGAAAAATTGTAC
The DNA here is from genome assembly GCA_044357815.1 of Ferruginibacter sp. Classification (GTDB taxonomy): domain Bacteria; phylum Bacteroidota; class Bacteroidia; order Chitinophagales; family Chitinophagaceae; genus Ferruginibacter. The sequence goes on from JBIKOV010000155.1 coordinate 2,639, forward strand.
CGGGAGGAAAAATATGCAGCCAAATATGAGATTAATATGTTGCGCTGTATTTTTTGTGGATTGTGCGAAGAAGCTTGTCCAAAAGATGCTATTTATTTGAGCGAAACCTTTGCTCCAGCTAATTTTCAACGCAAAGGGTTTATATATGGAAAGGAGGATCTATTGATTCCGCATCCTATTACAGAACCCGAAGCCCATGCAAAAGCAAAGGGAGGTAGAGTAACGATAAAATAGTTTTATAAAACACCTTCCTGTAAAAGGAAAAGAATACGACGATCTATGAGTGTAATTGAAATAATGTTTTGGTTTTTAAGTCTACTTGCCTTGGGCGGAGCTGTAATGGTGGTTGCCAGTAAGCGTCCTGTGTATAGTATCTTATATTTGATTCTTACGTTTTTCGCAATTTCCGGTCATTATATTTTACTCAATGCACAGTTTTTAGCGATTGTCAATATCATCGTATATGCTGGTGCAATCATGGTATTGTTTTTATTTGTAGTGATGTTGATGAATTTAAATGCAGATTCAGAGCCGCACCAAAAAAACAAGTGGCTATTGTACATTGGCGGTATTGCTGGCGGCAGTCTTTTATTGGTAATTGTAGCTGCTCTAAAACAAACCGTAGCAACCACTCAATTGGTTCAGCTCAATAATGGAGAGGTTGGTTTGATTAAAAATTTAGGCATGAAATTATTTACGGATTATGTGTTTCCTTTTGAAATAAGCAGTGTGTTGTTTTTAAGTGCAATGATTGGCGCGGTGGTCATCTCAAAAAAGGAAGTCTAAATATTTAAAACTTATAAATTATATGCCGATATATTATTACATATTTTTAGCGGTTGCCTTATTCAGTATCGGAGTAATTGGGGTATTGATACGTCGCAATGCAATTATTATTTTCATGTGTGTGGAGTTGATGTTGAACGCTGCCAATTTATTGTTGGTAGCATTTTCAAAAATGCATCACCAGGTAATGGCCAGCACCAATCCTACTGCAGCAAGTGATGCCCAAGTGTTTGTGTTTTTTATAATGGTAGTAGCTGCAGCTGAAGTAAGTGTGGGATTGGCTATCATTGTAATGATGTATAGGAACACCCATTCGGTGGATGTGAATTTTTTAAACAGGTTGAAAAACTAGGGCGGTTTTGGATGAAGTGAATTTGTGAAAGAGAAGCTATTATTTGAAAGAACTTTTTATTAATCAATACAACTACTCTTTTAAAAGCAGTAGGTAAAATTTCCCTTAGGGATTTGGGGCTTATGAATAATATATTACAAATAGTTTGGCTGATACCCATTTTACCATTGATTGGTTTTTTTATCAATGGGTTGGGTAGAAATAATTTATCCAAAACGCTTTCCGGGTTAATCGGAACTGGGGTGATACTGGCTTCTTTTTTGATCAGCGTGTATGTTTTTTTTAGTGTAAAGAGTGGCAATACCCATGTGGCACATTATTTTGATTTCATTCGTACCAGTTCCTTGAAGGTGGGTTTCGATTTTCAGATTGACCAGCTTTCCGCTCTTTTTTTATTGATTATTACGGGAGTGGGTTTTTTGATTCATGTGTATTCTACTTCGTATATGCACGAAGAACCATCAAAGGATTTTGCGAAATATTTTTCTTATCTGAATCTTTTCGTCTTTTCCATGTTATTGCTGGTGATGGGGGGCAATTATATTATTATGTTTATCGGATGGGAGGGAGTAGGACTTTGTTCATATCTATTAATCGGCTTCTGGTTTAAAAATAATGATTTCAATAATGCAGCCAAAAAGGCTTTCATCATGAACCGTATTGGGGATCTAGGTTTTCTGTTGGCAGTATTTTGGTTATTATCCAAGCTCGGAACGGCCGATTATCACGAGGTATTTGCCAATGTATCCAAATTGTCTGCTGTTGATATTACGGGAATCACGTTGCTATTATTTGTAGGAGCTACGGGTAAAAGTGCCCAAATACCTTTGTATACCTGGTTGCCAGATGCGATGGCAGGTCCTACACCAGTAAGTGCCTTGATTCATGCCGCAACAATGGTAACTGCAGGTATCTATATGATTGCTCGGAGCAATATCTTATTTACGATGGCACCTACCACACAAGCAATTGTTTCAATCGTAGGTCTGTTTACAGCGCTAATTGCCGCTACGATTGCTGTAAAACAAAATGACATTAAAAAAGTATTGGCCTACTCTACCGTGAGTCAGTTGGGATATATGTTTGTAGGCTTGGGAGTAGGGGCTTATACAGGCGCTGTATTTCATGTAATGACCCATGCATTTTTTAAGGCGCTACTTTTTCTAGGTGCGGGAAGTGTTATTCATGCAATGGGTGGTGAGCAGGATATGCGAAATATGGGAGGATTAAAAAAATACATGCGCATTACCCATGTTAGTTTTTTATTGGGTTGTTTGGCTATCGCAGGAATGCCACCTTTTTCAGGTTTCTTTTCTAAGGATGAAATACTGGCTGCTGCATTTGCTCATAATCCTATATTGTGGTTAGGAGCTGTTGCGGGAGCCTTGCTGACAGCTTTTTATATGTTTCGTCTGTATGCAATGACATTTCTGGGTAAATTTAGGGGAACCCACGAACAGGAGCATCATTTGCACGAAAGTCCGGCGGCTATTACCATTCCCTTGGTGGTACTGGCGATATTGGCGGTAGTAGGCGGGTGGATTGGAATACCGGAAGTATTGATGCATGAAGGCCATCGGCTCGAAGCTTTTCTGGAACCTGTTTTTGCCCAAAGCAATTTGATAGCGGTAAAGCATGAATTATCTCACGCTACTGAATATTCGCTTATGGGCATATCGGTGGGCGGGGCTTTGATTGCTTTGATAGTTGCTTGGAAAAAGTTTAGCAAATATGAGCAATCAGTATCATCGGAAACTGGTATCGGTAAAGTGGTAGCTAATAAATGGTATGTTGATGAATTGTATGATACAATGATCGTTCAACCATTGCAGTCATTGGCAACTTTTTTCAATCAGGTGATTGAAAAAAATATCATTGATGGTTTGGTCAATGGAGTTGGAAAGGCAGTTAATTATGGAAGTAGGCAGATTCGCTTACTACAAAGTGGTCAAGTAGGCACCTATATTTTGTTAATGGTAGTAGGCATGTTAATTTTATTTATTATTCAATTGTTTTTATAAAATATATTCCTGATGTTTGGTAACGACATAACGATCCCTCATTTATTGATTTCCTTTCCCTTGGTTGCGGGTTTAATTACTTTTTTTATAAGAAAGGAATCTGCTGTGAAGGCATGGAGTTTATTGTCTGTCATCTTAACATTGATCATTTCCATTGCCAGTCTCTATTATCGAAATGACAGAGCATTGAGTGGTTTGACTTTCAATTACCAATGGCTGAAATACATGGGAGCTAGTTTTTCAGTGAGCCTTGATGGAATGGGTAGGTTACTAACTTTCTTAACTGCATTTTCATTCCCAGTTATTTTTATTGCTTCGTATCGACAGGTTTATAAAAATGCAAAAGTTTTTTATGGATTGTTATTGCTTGCACAAGCTGGTTTGATGGGCGTATTTCTTTCATCAGATGCATTACTGTTTTATTTCTTTTGGGAGCTGGCGTTAATTCCGGTTTATTTTTTATGTAGTTATTGGGGTGGTGAAAAAAGAATCGCTGCTACCTTTAAATTTTTCATATATACTTTTACAGGGTCTCTGTTTCTATTGGTGGGTATTATTTATGTTTATTTACAAACTGGGGGCACTCCGTTTTCGGACCATAGTTTTTCTTTGCAAGCTTTTCGAGCTGTAATTTTAAGTTCGGCTCAGCAAAACTTTTTATTTTGGTTGTTCTTTATTGCATTTGCAGTTAAGATGCCCATCTTTCCTTTTCATACTTGGCAGCCAGATACCTACGAACAGGCGCCCACTTCGGTAACCATGGTTTTAAGTGGGGTGATGGTAAAGATGGGCGTATTTGGAGTGATACGCTGGCTCTTGCCTATCTTCCCATTGGCAGTTGCGAAATTTGACAACATAGTGATTGGGTTATCAGTAATAGGAATGATCTATGCCAGCTTGATTGCAATCAAACAGGATGACCTGAAAAGATTGGTTGCCTATTCTTCTATTGCGCATATTGGGTTAATGTGCGCGGCTATTTTTTCTTTGCAGTCCATCGCATTAGAAGGGGTAATGATACAAATGTTTAGCCATGGTATTAATATCATTGGTTTGTGGATTGTAATTGAATTAATTGAAAAACAACTAGGGACTAGAAAAATTTCACAATTGGGCGGGTTGGCACATAAAGCTCCGGTATTAACTATTTTACTAGTTGTTATTGTATTTGCAAATATCGCGTTGCCGCTTACAAATGCATTTGTAGGAGAATTCATGATGTTTGGCGGATTGTTTAGATTCAATATTTGGTATGCTGCGTTTGCAGGAATAAGTATTATTTTGGCAGCGGTATATACTTTAAATATGGTTCAAAAGGTTTTTTACGGAGAAACTAATTCCATTACAGCAAGTATGAAAGAAATTTCATTGAATGAAAAATTAGTATTAATCCTATTGGTAGGGTTGATTTTTATTGCGGGAGTTTACCCGCAGCCATTTTTTGAATTAACAAAAGATTCAGTAGCCACCATTACAGCAAGATTTAAATAATCCTAATCTTAAATTATTCCGTCGAATCGGGAGGGGAAAAAATATGAATGCAATTTTATTAACAGCAATCTGGGGTATTATTATGATGTTTGGAGGTGTATTCTTCAAAAGCAAGTCAACGCCTAAATACTGGGCTATTGCAGGCTTGGTAATCATAATCATTTCGAATTACATTGAGCTTATATCAGGGGAACCTTTTTTTGCTATAGACAGTAAAAACATGCTGTCTTTCAATAGTTTTAATTTAACCTTTATAATGGTTGCACTAGTCAGTACGTTGTTATTCTTTTTACTAAGTGGCAGCGATATTGAAAAGGTGGGTGACAATGTATCCGAATATTTCGCATTGATATTTTTTGTTTTGTGTGGTGTTTGCCTTTCGGCTACCTACAATACCTTACTGATATTATTTCTGGGTATTGAAATCATGTCCATTCCTCTTTATATTTTAACAGGAGCCGACAAACGAAATTTAAAAAGCAATGAAGCTGCATTGAAATATTTTTTGA
>JBIKOV010000020.1:0-26142 GCA_044357815.1 Ferruginibacter sp.
GGTACTAAAACGTACCCCGGGTGCAAGTTTAATTGATGGAAAATTTTTGGTCATAAGAGGCTTGGCCGACAGGTACAACCAGGCGATGCTCAATGGTGTTTTATTGACTAGTACCGAGCCCGATCGAAAAACATTTTCGTTTGATATTATTCCCGCTTCGATGATAGATAATATAATTATTAACAAGGCATTTGTTCCTGAATTGCCTGGTGAGTGGGCGGGTGGATTGGTGCAGGTCAACACCAAAGATATCCCGACTAAAAATTTCTTTACTGTTCAAATAGGTACAGGATTCAATACACAAACCATTGGTAGCGATTTTTATGCGTCTCAGGGTGGCAAATTGGATTGGCTAGGACTAGATGACGGAACTCGAGCATTGCCTTCGAGCTATAGCACTAAATCAGCGTTCTCACTTTCCACTCCAGCTCAAAAAGCAATAGTGGGTAAAGAGATGGCCAACAATTGGGCTGCCATTGCGCAATCTGTAAAACCCAATACCTCTTTTCAGTTGAACGGAGGTTTTTCAGGAAAACTTCTCGGTAAAAAAATTGGCGGAATTGTAGGAGTCAACTATAGCCAAACCAGTCGATTCATTGACATCTTAAATCGTTTTCAAACACTTGAAAACGGTGTTTTTAGTCAGCAATATAGTTACGATGACGACCGCTATACCCAAGAAGTTACAGTGGGTGGATTGGCAAGTTTAACCATGCAGTTAAATCCAAAAAATAAAATTGCTGCTAAGGCAATTGTAAATGTAAATACCAATGATTATTTGACACAAAGGGCGGGTGTTAATAATATTACTGGGGATGATGTAAAGGGTGGTGAAATTGCCTTTAAACAAAATAGTTTTTTGACTACCCAATTATCAGGCGAACACAATATCAGCTCAGCCTTGAAATTAAAGTGGTATGGAGCTTTCAATATCCTCGATGGATACAGCCCTGATCAAAAACGTTTTCAATACACCCGAGCATCAGGCACTCAAAATCCATATGCTTTTCTAGTAGGCAATTCACTTGCACAGGAAAGCGGAAGTAGAATATACCAAACATTGAACGACTATATTTATACTGCCGGGGGTGACCTCGCCTTCAACTTTTCTTTGTTTGGTCAAAAGCAGACTGTTAAAGCAGGATATATGCTTCAGGTAAAGGATCGACTTTTTGATGCACAACTATTTGCCAATTACTTGCCCAAAGACAATGTTGCATTGAGGCAGTTACCAATTGATAAGATTTTTGCACCTACTAGTTTTGGTGACGGCGCTGCTGCAAGTAATTTATTTGCCTTTAACTCCATCAATAACCGGAATTTCAGGTATATGGCCAACACCATTTTGAATGCAGGTTTTGTACAATTCGATAATCAATTGTCTAATACCCTAAGGATTGTGTGGGGGTTGCGCGCCGAAAATTTTGACCAGTTGCTAGGTTCTGTTAAAAAATGGGACGATCGGCACAAACATACCGAACAGTTGGATCTATTACCAGGGGTAAATGCTACGCTTAAATTAACTGACAAAACGAATCTTCGTTTAACTGGTTCTCAAACGGTGATTCGCCCTGAGCTTCGCGAATTGGCAGCCCTTACTTTATACGATTTTGAATTAAATTCTGCCGTGCAGGGAAATCCCAATTTGGTCCGTACTAAAATGACCAACGCGGATCTTCGATATGAATTGTATCCTCGATCAGGAGAGGCGATAACAGTGGGTGTTTTTTACAAATATTTTGACAATCCGATTGAGCAAAATTTGCAACAAGGGGGTGCCATATTTGAATTTCAAAATCCAGAAAAGGCTACAGCTTATGGGGTAGAACTGGAGTTTAGAAAGAAAATAGACATGATTGATGCATTCAGGAATTTCACTTTGCAGGCCAATGGTGCCTATATCAAAAGTCAGGTGACCGATTCAAAGAGGAATATCGCTCGTCCACTCCAAGGGCAGTCTCCTTATTTGCTGAATGTAGGGTTGATGTATGACCTCGAAAAAGCTGGCTTGAGTGCCACCTTCCTGTACAATCAAATCGGAAAACGTATTTATATGGTAGGCGATATTCCTGCCAGTGGTGGAGGAGGTGCTCCAGACATTTGGGAAGCATCTAGGCCGGTATTGGATTTTCAGTTAGCAAAGAAAATATTGGAAAAGAAGGGAGAACTCAAATTGAACGTTTCAGATATATTAAACAAAAAACAGTACTTCTATCAAAACAAGGATATCGATACGGGATTCCAAATTGCTAGCGATGGGTACCGATTTACAAGAAAATTTGGCACCACCGTTAGTGTATCATTTAATTATTCATTTTAATAAAAAGATTTCAAATCACAAAAAGGAAAATATGAGAAAGTACATTTTTTACATGGCAGCTTTAACTACAGTTAGTATCACAGCTTGTCGTAAGATCGAAACAGACGGAGAGCCAATCATTGTGAACGTTCCAGCGCCAACACCTGTAACCGTTGCGACTAAAACGGTGACATTATCTGGGCATGTTACAAAGGATACCACTTTGTATGCAATCGATAACAATTTCTTATCCGGTCTGGTATATGTGGATGCAGGGGTTACCTTAACAGTACAAGCAGGGGCTACAGTTAAGGGGTCTTATGCAGGTACTTCAACAGCCGCTTTGATTATCAAGCGGGGCGCTAAGCTAATGGCAGTAGGTACTTTGGAGAAACCAATTATTTTCACCTCCGCTTCACCTACACCGGTATCAGGTGATTGGGGCGGAATTGAGTTGTTAGGTAAGGCAGCTATTAATTCTAGTAATGGAGGAGCAGCTGGATTGTACATTCCTGAAGGCGGATTTAACAATGCTGCTGGAGATGGTTTGGCAGGATCAGGTGACGCATTGGTACCCACTCCAGTAAATAATGACAATTCTGGCACTTTGCAGTATGTTCGAATTGAATATGCGGGATATGCATTTTTACCCAACCAGGAAATTAATAGCCTTACTTTGGCTTGCGTGGGTAGCGGTACTACGATTGATCATATACAAGTTTCTTATGCAAAAGATGATGCTTTTGAATGGTTTGGAGGTTCAGTGAACTGTAAGTACCTGATCGCTTACAAAACCCAGGATGATGATTTTGATACGGATAACGGATATAGTGGTTCTGTTCAGTTTGGTTTAATCGTTAGGGATTCTTCTATCGCAGACGTTTCAAAATCAGAGAGTTTTGAAAGCGATAATGACGGATCAGGAAGTGCATTGACTCCCAAAACCAATGCCGTATTTTGTAACATCTCTTCTTTTGGCCCACAGGCTACCCAAAGTAATATAGGTAATAGTAATTATTTGGGTGCAGCAGTTCAGATTAGAAGAAATTCTTCGATTTCAATTTTCAATTCTGTTTTTGCAGGATGGGCAAAAGGTATTTTAATCGATGCAGGTACAGGCATTCCAACCGATTTGAATATTACTGCCGGCAATTTACAATTAAGCGGTATTTTATTAATTAGTTGCAAAACCCCCGTTGATTATACTCCAAGCACTTCTGCCCCAACGGGTGCAACTGCTGCGTCTATTTCTGCCTGGTTTTCAGCCAATACAAAGAATAAAATCATTACTCAAACAACCGACCAAAACACCTATACAAGACCATTTGATTATGTGAATCCTGATTTTGGTCCATTCGGTAATTCTGCAGTGGTAATACCTTCTGCCAGCAACACCCATTTTAATGACCCCATTTTGGTAGCACGTACCTTCATCAAAAAAGTAGATTTTATTGGTGGAATTGCTCCTGCAGGAGAGAATGCCAACTGGTACAAGGGTTGGACAAGCTTTGCAAAATAATTTGATTTAATTTTTTGTAAGAGGAGTCGCTAATTGCGGCTCCTTTTACTTTTTGAAAACTTTTTTAACTCCTTCTATATGTTTTAACTTAATGGTAATACGGGTTTATATTGAGTTTATTTCAAAGTGGTTAATTTTAATTTCCTTAAGCAATAAGCATTTATTCTCATGCTTACCACCACCCATTATTCTTAATAGGGTGGTTTTTTTGCGAGGCACTAAAAAACTTTTCTGAAGCATTATCTTTGTTGCATGAAAAAATATTTACTATTATTAAACGTACTTATAGTTACAGCTTCTTGCACTCATTCTAATGATGCCATCAGTAAGCGAATATCGAATTCGGATAGCGTAGCAATCAATTATTTCAAAGGAGATGGCACAATGGATACGGTAGTGGCTGTAACAATCATTCGCGATCGGAAAATCATTCACCAACTCAGCAACTTTATTTCTGAGAATAAAACGGAGATGAATTACGCCTGTGGATTGGACGGCTCATTGCATTTTTTTAAAATGAACAAAGTGGTACAGGATATTAACTTTGGAATGAATACAACGGGCTGCAGCTACTTTTCTTTTGTGCTAAATGGAAAATCGCAGGCGACTAGCTTATCCGTCGCGGCAAAAGAATTGATTACTGCTGTTAGAAAATAGTTAGGCGGTTGCAAACCTAATCTTTCTTACTTTCCAGCGTAAAGCCAAAGGTGGTGCCCACATCACTGGTACTTCTTACATGTATCGTTTGCTGGTGTGCTTCAATAATATGTTTACAAATGGCCAGTCCTAACCCACTGCCACCCACTTTTCTACTTCTGGCCATATCCGTTCGGTAAAATCGTTCAAAAATTCTACCCAAGTGCTCCTCTGCAATGCCCGCCCCGTCATCACTGATTTCTATCAAAATTTTTTCCCCATCAATTTTATACACACTGGCTTCAATCAATCCGTTGGTTTTGCCATACTTATTGCTATTGTCAATCAAATTGGTTAATACTTGCCGAATTTTCTCCTTATCTGCAAATACAGAAAGTGCTACTTCACAGCCTTTTTTAATGGCCATCTTGATTTGTTTATCCTCCGCTTTGTTGGAAAGTGATTCAAATACTTCTTTCACCAGATCTTGAATTACAAAATTACTTTTGTCTAAAAGCAATTCCCCTCCTTCCAATTTTGAAATTTCATCTAGGTCATCCACTAGATTTACTAGCCGTTCAATATTTCGGGCAGTGCTACCTAGAAATTTCTTATTCACTTCGGGATTTTCAAGCGCTCCATTCAGTAAGGTGTCTACATAACCCTGAATAGCAAAAATGGGGGTCTTCAATTCATGAGATAAATTTTGTAGAAATTCTTTTCGATAAGCTTCATTTTGTTGTAGCGCTTCTATTTCCGCCTTTCGTTGGTGTGCCCAATTTTCCACATCTTCCCTTACCTCGTCAATACTTTTTTGAGGCAATATATTTTTGTAATAAAACTCTTCCCGCTTACTTGCTTTTGTTTGATAAATTAATTTGTAGATTAATTTTATTTTACGGTATACAAAACTTTGTACCATAAATAGTATCAGACCATAACTGGCACTAAAAATAACACCAAAGCATACAAGTGGAATCCACCATGCTGGTTGAAGAAAATAACTACCTATAACAAAGGGTAAAGAAATAATGAAGGCGGTAGTGGCTGATAATTGCTGCGGGGAAAGATTTTTTTGTGAAAACATCTTTTTTTCCTGGTTAAGATTTCATGGCGAATTGAAAGTTACCCTACGAATATAAGTAACAATTCACTATTTACCTTGCCTATCTGGGTTATAATTCAAATTTATAACCCACCCCTTTAACAGTGGTGATGCAATCTAGGTTTAGTTTTTGGCGAATTTTTCTGATATGAACATCTATTGTTCGGTCGCCTACAATTACTTCGGTTCCCCACACTTGGTTAAGGATTTCATTGCGTAAGAAAACCTTGCCTGGTTTGGAAGCTAGCAAGCCGAGTAATTCAAATTCTTTTCTGGCTAAAATGATGTCATCTCCTTTGTAATGAACAATGTATTTTTCCCTGTTAATGATCAAGTCGCCATGCTTAACAATACCATTGTTTTCTTTCTTGAGTCTTCTAAATAGCGCATTTACTTTGCTCACCAATATTTTGGGCCGTATGGGTTTGGTAAGGTAATCGTCTGCGCCAGACTCTAATCCGCGAATTTCAGTTCCTTCATCACTAAGGGCAGAAAGGAAAATAATTAAGGTTTCTTTAAAAACGGGTTGCATGCGAAGAATATTGCAAGTATCCAAACCATTTTTTCCCGGCATCATTACATCCAAGATGATCAGGTCGGGAAGGTGCTTTTTTGCCCTTTCAATAGCTTCGTCCCCATTTTTCGCAGTAATCACCTCATATCCTTCTGCTATCAAATTAAATTGAATGATTTCCAGAATATCCGGCTCGTCATCTGCAATTAATATTTTTTTAACACTGCTCATATAATATTCTCCCTGCAAAAGTAGGTTAACACTTCAATCATTGTGTCAGCTTGGGGGCATTCTTGTATTATTAAATTGTTAACGCATTCTAGCGCCAAAAAATGACAAGAAAGCCTTTGTTTAGGAGGCGAAACTGAGCAAACCTTCTATATTTGAGTAATGTTAGGGGCAGGTTTTCAAAGGCATCAGTTTTTTTGCCATCTTTGCACAAGAATAGTATTTATGAAACAATTTTTACTTTGCATTTTTATAGTATTTATATGGGCTGAATCATTTGCATCGCAGGATTCAGTGGTTGTACCGCTTAGTAGGCAGCTTTTTCATGATCGGATTGATAACGAACAATTATTGACGGATAAGGAAGATGGCAAAAAGGATGGAATGATTCGGGTGTCTGCTAATGAAGCGGTGAATATTCAGGTAACCGACGCATTGACCCGAAGGATAAATGAATTTCAATATTTGGTGGAAACGAATGATTCTATTGTTAGCAGCAATGAAAAAATAAGGCAACTTAATTTCATTGAAATATTTCTTAGGAATTTCAGAGTGGCGTGGAGTCAAAAAAAAATAGATCCCTCCCTAGCACCCTTGCTGGTGGATAGTTTTTATAAAATATGGGTGGCCAATAAAGAAGGTAATAGCATCCTTCCCTTCATAGCAGCCATGTCGTACGAAGCAGGAACAATACTTGCGGAGGGATTTCCTAAAAATACAGGCTACACTGCGAGCAAAAATTTACTTTTTATTAAATATTGCCACCTTCATCCAGAAAAAATTCTTTCCCTCATCAGTCCTTATGTGAACGAACCCTTTGCAGACAGCTTGGTGGTAGTAGCTTGCAAAAATGATCCCGAACAATTGTATAACTATGCCAATTCCACCAAATCGCTGGAAGGAAAGCTGATACAGCGAAATACAGACCCAATGGTGAAGACCATTGTGCAGCTAAGTAAGCTGGATAATGCGTTACTATATTATCCTTTTCTGGATAATCTTTTAACCAATAAGTTATCGACTGAAGGCATAAAAAAAATTATCGGGGATGGTGAAGTGAAAATGGATAGTATCGGATATTTTAAGTTGCTGGTTAAAACAGAAAAGGAGTATTATTATAGATTGGGAGTATTGAAAGATACTCCGGTTGCAATGTTTGGAGAAAATGGATTAAGAAAAATGTTGAAGCGTAAAGCCATTAAGCATTTCATTACTCCCATTAATAATTTGCATGAGCAAAACAATTTAAGTATTCGTATGCGGGCTTTGGATCCCTTATCCGCGGAAGAACTTTATTACGTTATCGTGATGGGTGAAAATGACATTTACACCTCCAGTTACAAGCATAGTTTTGCAAGATTATTGCAGCGAATGGGCAGCAAGCCTCGGGGCGACTCGCTGCTGCTCAGTGTCAATATGGATTACTTTAAAAAGTTCATCAAGATGGCCGCCAATTTTAATCAGCTGGATACTTTTTTAAAAACTATGCCGGCTAACAATAGTACTACCTTGATGAAGGCATTTGTTGCCAATCTGGATGATGCGAATAATCTGGAAGATGCCGTTGATGTGGCAGATAGCTACAGTAGCATCAGTGATACGATACTGCTTCAAAATATTTTAAAAAATGTAACTACCAATGAGCAGAAGCGAATTAATCAAAATAATATCAAAGGCAAAACAATTTACGGGTTGCTGAAAACAATTTTTCTATCTGCCGCCAACAATGCAATAGATCTTACCAGTCAGATCGGAATCCCATCTATTTATTCCATCGGCTATAAATACCTTGCCGATGATAGCGATCGAGTAATAGAGCAGGTGTTTTTTTATGGGGATGAGGATGGAAAGCTCTATTTTCCCCAGTTCATCAGTTCATTTTCACCCAAGCAATGGAAAATAAATTATCAAAAGGAATGGGTAGAAATTAAATCCCTTGTAGGCAAGAAAGTGTGGATCTATGCCAACCTGCCTTTGGATAATGACCAGAACTTAGATGATACAGCACAAATACATTTGGCGAAGTACCTTGCTAAAAATGATTTACAGCCGGCAGTGGTCGTTCATAGGGGGCATAGTTATTGGCTGCCGCGTACAATTGATAGAATGGCTAGTGGAGCAAAAATCATTGTGCTGGGTTCCTGTGGAGGATATCAAAATCTTCATGAAATTATTAGTAACTGCCCCGATGCGCATATTATTTCTACCAAGGAAATAGGCAAGGGGGATATTAATAGGCCCATTCTTACTTATCTTAATCAAGCCATTGCCTCAGGAAAATTGCTGGTATGGAAAGATATGTGGGGTTCGCTCTCTAAGTTGTTTTATAGTGATCCCAATAGGGCCATGAGGGAAAGTTGGGATGATTATATCCCTCCCTATAAAAACCTGGGTGCTATTTTTATTAAAGCCTACAATAAAAAAATGGAAGCAGGCCTTTAAGTCTTTTATCTCGCTGTTGAACCTGGGTGCAACAGTCAATTTCTCAATATCTTTGCTGCATGATTGAAACGGTAAAAGCTAAAAGGGTTTTCGATTTTTCTTTATTGAGAAGGGTATTCCAGTTTGCCGCACCCTATAAAAAGAAGTTTTTTTGGTCACTATTCTTAGCTATATTTTTAGCAGTTATTTCCCCCATTCGACCATGGCTTATTCAAATTACTATTAATAGGGGCATGCAGCCAGGTGCGCAGGTTTGGTTTTTGAAAGGAGCGGCACAAGTGATCATTGGCATTACCATCATTCAACTGGGCATCTTATTAGTTGAAACTGTCTGTCGTTTTATATTTAGTTTTTTTACTGCATCGCTGGGGCAAATGGTGGTAAAAGATATGCGGGTAGTTACCTATCAGAAAGTAATTAATTTAAATCTATCGCAATTCGATAAAACTCCTATCGGCACGCTTACTACAAGAACCATCAATGACATTGAGTCGATCAATGATATTTTCAGCGATGGGTTGATTCCAATTATTGCGGATTTATTATCAATTATTGCAGTGCTGAGTTATATGCTCTATGTAGATTGGAAATTGACACTGATCTGCATGGCTCCCTTTCCACTGCTGATTATTACCACTTATTTTTTCAAGGAAAGTGTGAGTAGGTCATTTACTCGCGTGCGCAATGCGGTGGCACAGCTAAATGCGTTTGTTCAGGAGCATATCACCGGAATGGGAATTGTGCAGGCCTTCGCCGCCGAAGATAGGGAGTTCAAAAAATTTAATCATATTAACGAGGAACATAGGAATGCCAACGTGCGGTCTATATTTGCTTATTCCGTTTTTTTTCCCATTGTGGAATTAATATTGGCCATATCACTGGGCTTGCTGGTATGGTGGGCCGGGGGTAGCCAAGGTCCGGAGGCAGCAGGCAATATCACTGCATTTATTTTATGCCTCAATTTATTGTTTCGTCCACTGAGGGTCATTGCAGATAAATTCAATGTGCTGCAAATGGGTATGATTGCAAGTGAAAGGGTTTTTAAATTAATGGATAACAAGGATTTTGTTGCCAACAAAATTAACGAAGACCCAATACCCAATTCGCTCAAAATATCAACTGGGGCGGTATCTTTTCAACATGTATGGTTCGCCTACCTTGAGCAGCAATATGTATTGAGAGATATTTCATTTTCTATTAATGCCGGGGAAACGCTTGCTATTGTAGGAAATACCGGCAGTGGCAAAACCTCCATCATTAGTTTGTTGAATCGTTTATACCATATAGATAAAGGCCTTATTACGGTTGATGGAATTGACATTGCTGATTTCGACCTTTTTTATTTAAGAAGTAAAATAGCCGTCGTATTACAGGATGTGTTTTTATTTAGTGGGTCGGTATATGACAATGTAACCCTGCGAAATAGCGACATAAAAAAAGAGCAAGTGGTGGAAGCGGCTCAACTGATAGGCATACACGATTTTATTTTACAGTTGCCGGGTGGCTATGATTACAATGTGATGGAAAGGGGGGCAACCCTTTCTTTGGGTCAGCGGCAATTGTTGTCCTTCGTGAGAGCCTTGCTCTATGATCCAGCGATACTGATTTTGGATGAGGCAACCTCTTCTGTAGATACCGAGAGTGAGCAGCTGATCCAACATGCCATTGATCAATTAATAGCGGGAAGAACCTCCATTATTATCGCTCATCGGCTAAGTACCATTCGTAAAGCGAATAAGATCATCGTGCTAGATAAGGGCGAAATCAAGGAATTTGGTTCACATGAAGCATTGATGTTAAAAAAGGGATTCTATTACCAGTTACACCAAATGCAATTTGAAATGCAGGGGGAAAGATGATTTTCTATAAAAAATGCCTGATTTTTTTACTAAACTGCAGGTATGAGTGTTGAAAAAAACAATACGAAGCAACCCGTTCAGTCAATATTGCCTGCAGATGCAGGTGATAAAGACGTTTGGGAAATTGCAGAACAAAAAAAATAAGAGCGGCCCTAAGCCTTAGCTATTCCGAACGATTTAGCATTATGATGCGATTAATGCGAATTGACAAAATGCTCTCCAAAGCAAAAATTACTCATAAAAAAGCAACTTAAACATAATGGACGTAATGGATGAAAATTTGTTGAATTTCTGGAAAGCACTCAACCATTATACCGTCGATTATATTATGGTGGGAGGTCTTGCTGTAAATCTTCACGGCTTCTCTAGATACCAATGACATTGATATATGGATCAAAGATGTTTTGGAAAATAGGAAACAGCTTGGGTTGGTTTTTTCTCAATTTGGATATGCGGATATCAATTTAGAGAAATTTGAATTTATACCAGGTTGGACAGATTTTCATATTGGTTCAGGTGTGCATCTCGATATTTTAATCAATATGGTAGGCTTAGAAGGCTATTCGTTTGACGAGTGCCTAAATAAAGCAT
Organism: Ferruginibacter sp.; assembly: GCA_044357815.1. Lineage (GTDB taxonomy): Bacteria > Bacteroidota > Bacteroidia > Chitinophagales > Chitinophagaceae > Ferruginibacter. The sequence continues at coordinate 11,194 of JBIKOV010000020.1, forward strand.
CTATTGCAGAAATTGATAATATAAAAATCCCTTTCCTTCCTATTAACCAGCTAATTGCCAATAAAAAAGCGATCAACGGCCCTAAAGACCAGATCGAAGTGCTTGAATTAGAAAAGATTAAGCTGGTAAGAAAAGAAATGGGCTTGGATTAATCCTCGTTTCGTCAAAATTCAGGCTAAAATATCTGCTTTTCCTTCCCCAATTATTCAATATTCTCCTATCTTTGCGCCAAATTTCGGGAAAGATATGGCCACAAAGAGCATCAAATCATTACTGGTAGCGGTTTTAAGTACTATTTTACTTAGCTACTCTTTTACGGCAACTGCGCAGCATGAAGCAACGAAGGGAGAGGAAGCGCATGCAACCCCCAAAAAAGAAGGCTTTAACGCAAAAGAAGTGATATTTGAGCATATCATGGATGCCCACGAATTTCACTTTGTAAACTATAAAGGTAGCGATGGGGAACTTCACCCAGTCTCTATTCCATTACCCATATTTTTATATTCTCCCCAAAATGGATTTTCTTTTTTTATGTCCTCCGCTTTTGAGCATGGGCACAAGGAAGTTGCCGGTTACAAATTAGTAGAAGGTAAAATACTATCTACTGACGCAGGAGTAAAGGTGTTTGATTTTTCTCCAACCCGAAATGTAGTACAGATGCTACTTGCGCTGGCATTTTTGGTTTGGTTGATGATCAGCGTTGCCAAAACCTATTCAAAGGGACAGGGAGTTACCTCCGCACCTAAGGGTAAACAAAATTTGGTGGAGGTGTTGGTGGCATTTGTAAGGGATGAGGTTGCCCGCCCCAATTTGCGTCACAAGGCAAATAAGTACCTACCCTATTTACTGACCGTATTTTTCTTTATTTTAATTAATAATGTGATCGGATTGATTCCGGGCACTGCAAATGTTACCGGTAATATCGCCTTTACGGTAGTGCTAGGGTTGATCTCATTTGTAGTGATCATGTTCAGTTCCAATGCACATTACTGGGGACATATTTTTAACCCGCCAGGGGTACCTGGTTTTGTAAAGCCAATTTTGGTTTTGGTAGAGTTTTTAAGTGTTTTTATTAAGCCGTTCGCCTTGATTATCCGTTTGTTTGCCAATATGGTGGCAGGGCATATTATTATTATTTGTTTGATTTCATTGATTTTTATATTTGCCCAAATACAGCCTGCTTTAGGATTTGCAGCTTCGCCCGTATCGATTGCGTTTACTGTTTTTATCTATTTCATTGAGGTGTTAGTGGCATTTTTACAGGCATTTATTTTTACGGTACTTACAGCTGTATTTATTGGGCAGGCATTTGAGGGAGAGCATCATGAGGACGAACATGCACATGCTTAAGAAGTTTAAATTGATTCTACGTTTTTTTTAACCAGTATAAATTCACAATTATGGACTTTATTTTATTAGATGCATTAGCAAATGCAGGTGGTGCGGTAGGTGCAGGTCTTGCTGCAATTGGAGCAGGTATCGGTATCGGACAAATTGGTAAAGGCGCTGTAGAAGCGATTGCCCGTCAACCTGAAGCCTCTAATGATATCCGTGCAAACATGATCCTGGCTGCGGCTTTGGTGGAAGGTGCTGCATTGTTCGCTATCATTATCGGATTTTTGGCAATGGTATTGTAATTACCATTACCCACATGATTACTGCATCCAAAGTACAGGACGGAGGATGCAGTACTTTTGATTTTATCGGTTTCAAAGCGACATTCATTTTACTGGAAGATCGCCCATGACACTGTTTTAAATATTTGGTTTTCGGAAATTATTATTTTTCAGTTTTAATTGTATAAAAATGCAACTGTTAACACCCGATTTAGGATTATTACTTTGGACATTATTGGCCTTTTTGATCGTGTTTTTTTTATTAAAAAAATTCGCATGGCCAGCCATTATCAAAGGTCTTTCAGACAGAGAACAAAATATTGCTGATTCCATCGCTTCTGCAGAAAAAGTGAAACTCGAAATGTCGCAATTAAAAAATGACAACGAGGCTTTTCTCATAAAAGCACGTGAAGAAAGAGCATTGCTTTTGAAAGAGGCCAAAGAAATAAAAGAAAAATTGATTAGCGAGGCAAAGGAAGAGGCAAAGGCACAGGCAGCTAAAATTGTTGCCGATGCACAGGTTACCATTAATCATCAGAAAATGGCCGCCATTACTGACCTTAAAAATCAGGTAGGTACTTTGGTGATTGAAGTTAGTGAGAAAATATTACGTCGCGAATTGAGCAATAAAGATGAGCAGGAGCTTTATATCAAGCAATTGGCAGCAGAAGCGAAACTGAATTAGTAAATGGGCAAATTCGTAAATGGGCCGACAACCGGCAATTTTCAATTTTCTAATTTTCTAATTTTCAAATTCTACCATTAAATGACCAATCCACGTTTAGCAACCAGGTACGCAAAAAGTATCATTGATTTAGCCATTGAGCAAAAGCAGTTAGATGCGGTGTATGGCGATATGAAATTCCTATTAAGGATTTGCAAATCTAATCCCGATTTTTTGGCGGTATTGCTTAGTCCAATTATCAAGCCCAGTTCAAAAGGAAAGATCATTGAATCGATCACCAAAGAAAGGGTAAGCGAACTAACTTCTGCCTTTATCAAATTATTGGTTACCAAGACTAGAGAAACGAATTTGCCTGAAATTGCGGCTGCATTTGTAGACCAGTACAATGTTATTAATAATATTCATAAAGTAAAGATCACTACTGCCGTTCCGATGGGAGAAGCTTTGCAAAATGCTATCTTATCAAAGGTGAAAGAAGGTAATCCAAAGGGGAGCATTGACCTTGAAACAGTGGTGAATGAGGCATTGATTGGGGGTTTTATTTTGGAAGCAGCCGGAAAATCACTCGATGCTAGTATTTTGAGGGATTTGAAGGATGTTAAAAAGCAATTTTTAAACAACGACTATTTGCACAAATTAAGGTAAGCAAGTGCTCATCTTTGGTCAATACAATTTGTAAGATCATTTTCAGATGACCTTTTATTGAAACACTGACAAAAGTTTACCTAAGTTTCCATACCAATTGGCTTAAAAAAAGTCCACCTCATAAGGGGTGGACTTTTTCTTTTAAAATCACCTTATTTTTTTGCCATTCTTGCCCTCATCCATTACCTTTGCAGCCTTAAATGAAGCTTGTAGCTAAAAATGCCCAAAACTGGGGTTTACGATTCCAAGAAATTGGAGTATAGCATGTAAAATATTTTTTAGCAGGGCAAAAAATAAAACTCAATTTTTATGGTAGAAATTAAACCAGACGAGATTTCGGCGATACTTCGTCAACAGCTTAGCAGTTTTAATGCAGGTGCAAGCTTGGAAGAAGTGGGTACTGTATTGCAGGTAGGAGATGGTATTGCTCGTATATATGGATTAAACAATGTGCGAAGTGGAGAATTAGTTGAATTTGACAATGGCGTAAGAGCAATTGCTTTGAATCTGGAAGAGGACAATGTGGGTGTGGTATTGATGGGAGATAGTGGAGCAATTAAAGAAGGCGATAAGGTAAAGCGTACCGGCAAGATTGCTTCTATTAAAGTAGGAGAAGGAATGAGCGGCCGCGTGATCAATACATTGGGTGAGCCAATAGATGGCAAAGGTCCGTTGGTGGGAGAATTATACGAAATGCCTTTGGAGCGTAAAGCCCCTGGTGTTATTTTTCGTGAGCCAGTGAAAGAGCCGCTCCAAACAGGTATCAAAGCAATCGATGCAATGATTCCAATTGGTCGCGGACAGCGCGAATTGGTGATTGGTGACCGTCAAACTGGTAAAACTGCCATTTGTATTGACACCATCATTAATCAAAAAGAATTTTACGCAGCAGGCAAGCCTGTATATTGTATTTATGTGGCAATTGGCCAAAAGGCCAGTACCATTGCAGGTATCATGAAAACATTGGAAGAATATGGTGCAATGGCTTACACTACGATTGTAGCAGCTTCTGCATCTGATCCAGCTCCATTACAATTCTACGCTCCTTTCGCAGGTGCAGCAATTGGTGAGTTCTTTCGCGATACCGGAAGGCCAGCATTGATCATTTATGATGATCTTTCAAAGCAGGCAGTAGCTTACCGCGAGGTTTCTTTGCTATTACGTCGTCCGCCAGGTCGTGAGGCTTATCCAGGGGATGTGTTTTATTTGCATAGCCGTTTATTGGAAAGAGCTGCTAAAGTAATTGCCAAAGATGATATTGCACAACAGATGAATGATCTACCGGAGTCTATCCGCCATCTCGTAAAAGGGGGAGGTTCATTGACCGCTTTACCGGTAATTGAAACACAGGCTGGAGATGTATCTGCTTATATTCCTACCAACGTAATTTCAATCACCGACGGACAGATATTTTTAGAGGGTAACTTATTCAATGCAGGTATTCGTCCGGCTATCAATGTTGGTATTTCGGTTAGCCGTGTGGGTGGTAACGCTCAGATTAAGTCCATGAAAAAAGTAGCAGGTACCTTAAAGTTGGACCAGGCACTTTATCGGGAACTAGAAGCCTTCTCTAAATTCGGTGGTGATTTGGATGCTGCTACCAAAAATGTAATTGATAAGGGTGCAAGAAATGTTGAAATCCTGAAGCAGTTACAGTATTCTCCTATGTCTGTTGAGAAGCAGGTAGCGATGATATATTTGGGTACGCAAGGTTTATTGAAAGAAGTGGCGGTAAAAAATGTGAAAGCATTTGAAGAACATTTTTTATTGGAAATGGAAAATAAGCATGCCGATTTATTAGCCGAATTCAAAAAAGGCAACTTGCCGGAAGAAGGTCTGAAGAAAATGACCGAAATGGCAAAAGGCTTGATGGCTCAATATAAATAATAAAGTAAAAATTTGTATAGAAAAAACTTCCCAATTATTATTGGGAAGTTTTTTTTTGCTCAGGAATCAATTATTTTTTGAATGCAGTCAAAAAACTGGCGGTATTTGACAGTTGGCGTAAATGGAATTTTGACTTGAAATAACAATGGATTAAAGAAGCAGAGCAGGGCAGACGACCATTTGAAATGCAAAAATCTAAGTTAAAAGCTAAAAAAAGCGATTTGCATTTGGCTAGGTAAGTTGTATATACTACCTTGAACCATTAAATCAAATTTGCTATAGCTAAAGAAAAAAATTATTTGTATGAAAAAGGAATCAAAAAACAAATCTAAAAACCCAAGGCGCGATTTTATTCGCAATGCTGCTTTGACTGCAGCCGGTTTTTATATTGTACCACGAAATGTTTTGGGCCGAGGATTTACAGCCCCCAGCGATCGGCTTCAGATAGCCGGAATTGGCGCTGGTGGTAAAGGAGAAAGCGATATCACCAATTTTTTCAAAACTGGCAAGGCTGACATTGCTTATTTATGTGATGTAGATGATAGACAAGCTGCAAAAATGAGAGCACGTTTTCCGAAGGCCAAATATTATAAAGATTATCGCGAGTTGATAGATAAAGAGCACAAGCACATTGATGCATGTTCTGTTTCTACACCTGACCACATGCATGCCGTAATCGGCATGGCTGCCATGCAAAAAAACAAGCATGTATATATTCAAAAACCTTTGGCTCACGATATTTACGAGGCTCGGATGCTTACCAAAGCAGCACACGATTATAAAGTGGTAACCCAAATGGGTAACCAGGGAGCTTCTGGCGACGGAGTAAGGCAATTACAAGAATGGTTTAATGCAGGAATCATCGGTGATGTGCATACAATCTATTGCTATACCGATCGTCCAATTTGGCCCCAAGGTATTCCATGGTCTTCTGCCAAGGCCCCTATTCCGCAAGGTTTGGATTGGGATCTTTGGTTGGGAACTGCTCCTAAAAAAGATTATGTTGATAAATTATTACCGTTCAATTGGCGCGGATGGTGGGATTATGGTACCGGCGCATTAGGCGATATGGCATGTCATATTATGGCACCGGCTTTTGCAGTATTGGGATTGGGTTATCCTACCGCTGCTGAATGCAGCGTATCAACCCCTTATGTAGAAAACTGGCAGCAGGGCGTGTATCCTGATTCGGGACCCATTGCATCTTCAATTACCCTAACTTTTAAAGGAAAGGATGGCAAGCCAGATGTTAAATTACATTGGATGGATGGTGGTATGCAGCCTGATCGTCCCGACGAATTGGGCCCTAATGAAGAAATGGGAGATGGAGGCAACGGAGTTCTATTCTTAGGAACCAAGGGCAAAATGATGTGTGGCACTTATGGAGTTAAGCCAAATCTGTTACCTACTTCTCGTACTAAAGAAACGATTGTTCCTCAAACCATCGCTCGTGTGCCCCAAGGAGACAATGGCCACTACGCAGCATGGGTAGAAGGAGCTATCGCCGGATACGGTAGTGAAAAAGCTAAGAACCTAAGCTCTAACTTTGATATCGCAGGTCCTTTAACTGAAAGTGTGTTAATGGGTAATCTTGCGATAAGAAGTTTTAATATTACTAAGAAGGACGCAAAGGGAGAAGATCAATATCCCGGACGTAACATTAAATTATTGTGGGATGGACCTAATATGAGGGTTACCAATTTTGACGAAGCGAACCAGTTTGTAAAAAGAACCTATCGCGAAGGATGGTCATTAGGTGTGTAATTGTTCAATTGGCTAAATAGATTGCTAACAATTGCAGCCTCTATTTTGTCACAATAAACTATAAACAACAAGGCACCTGTTTGAAAAAGCAGGTGCCTTGTTAATTGATACTGAGTGGCAAAGCTGTAATCAATCAACTCACCAGATCAGCTAGCAAAATAGTTCCTTTTAAAAAAGCATTCTCTATCTAATTGCAGATATTTCTACTTAACTTTTCATTGTAAAAATTTTATTAACGATGGCACAATATATTTTAGCCTTAGACCAGGGTACTACTAGTAGCCGCTCAATTTTATTTGATAAAAGCGGTAGCATTATTGCGGTAGCTCAAAGAGAATTTACACAGATTTTTCCAAAGCCGGGTTGGGTAGAACATAACCCGGAAGAAATATGGGAAAGCCAATTGGCAACCGCAAAAGAAGTGTTGGCAAAGACCAATGTTTCACCTAAGGATATTGCGGCCATTGGAATTACCAACCAACGGGAAACAACGATAGTTTGGGATAGAAATACAGGGGAGGCTATCTACAATGCAATTGTTTGGCAGGATAGAAGAACCGCTTCATTTTGCGATGAGTTAAAGGAAAAGGGGCTTCAAAAAACCATTCAACAAAAAACGGGTTTGGTAATCGATGCTTATTTCAGCGGCACCAAGGTGAAATGGATTCTTGATCATGTGGATGGTGCAAGGGAAAAAGCCACAAAGGGGGAATTATGTTTTGGTACCGTCGATTCTTGGCTGGTATGGAAACTAACCAATGGCAAAGTTCATGTAACGGATGTAAGCAATGCTAGTAGAACCATGCTTTGCAATATTGAAACTTGCCAGTGGGATGGAGCGTTGCAAGAAATATTAGATGTGCCAGGCAATATGTTGCCTCAAATTCGCAGCAGTAGCGAAGTGTATGGCAGCACAAGTTTGCTGGATGGTAGCACTGAAATACCTATTGCAGGTATTGCGGGTGACCAACAAGCAGCCCTATTTGGCCAATTGTGCACACAACCCGGGATGGTAAAAAACACCTATGGCACAGGTTGTTTTATGCTGATGAATACGGGTGAAAAAATGATCGTTTCCAACAATAATTTATTAACGACGGTAGCTTGGAAGATAAATGGTGTTACCCAATATGCATTGGAAGGAAGTGTTTTTATTGCAGGCGCAGTAGTTCAATGGCTAAGAGATGGATTGGGGATCATTAAAACTTCTGCAGATGTGGAAGCGCTTGCTAAGCAAGTGGATACCACTGATGGCGTGTACGTGGTTCCTGCTTTTGCTGGACTTGGAGCGCCTTACTGGAACCAGCATGCAAAAGGTACCATTACTGGATTGACTAGAGGAAGTACATCGGCACATATTGCTAGAGCCGCTGTTGAAAGCATTGCATATCAAACCATGGACGTACTTAAAGCAATGGAAGCAGACAGTGGTATCAGTATAAAAGAATTAAGAGTAGATGGAGGAGCAACCAAAAACAACCTGCTAATGCAGTTTCAAAGTGATGTGCTGGACACAAAAGTGATACGCCCAACCGTTACGGAAACTACTGCACTGGGTGCTGCTTATCTTGCTGGCCTAGCTGTTGGGTTTTGGAAAAGCATGGACGAATTGCAAGCGCAATGGCAAATTGAAACCGTGTTTACTTCTACTATCACCGGGGCGGAGCGGACAGATTTAACCAATGGTTGGAAGAAGGCAATTACAGCAGCATTATCAATCGCATAAAAAAGTAGCAATATTTCAATGAATAGAAAGGAGCAGTTAGCAAGAATTAGTGAAGATAATAAATATGACATTATCATTATTGGTGGTGGCGCTACGGGCTTAGGTTGTGCTGTTGATGCTGCTAGCAGGGGATATAAAACATTGCTGCTAGAAAAATACGATTTTGCGAAAGGCACTTCTAGTCGGGCCACCAAGTTGGTGCACGGCGGGGTAAGGTACCTAGCCCAAGGAAATATCCGTTTGGTGAGGGAAGCGCTGCTAGAAAGGGGAAGGCTTTTGCAAAATGCCCCGCATGTATGCCACACACTTCCTTTTGTAGTGCCTTCTTATAAGTGGTGGCAAAAATGGTACTACGGCATTGGATTATGGGTGTATGAATTTCTTTCTGGAAAATTAAGTTTGGGCAAAACAAAATTATTGTCAAAACCAACTGCATTGGTCCATCTTCCAGACTTGTCTATCGATGAGTTAACTGGAGGTGTTTTATATTTCGATGGACAGTTTGACGATAGTAGACTGGCAGTAAACCTTGCCCAGACAGCTATTGAGCAGGGAGCAACCGTAATCAATTATTGTGGGGTAACCGGATTTATCAAAAAAAATAATATGATTGCTGGCGTTACGGTGACGGATGAAATAAGCGGCCAGTCATTTGAAATTGGTGCAAAGGTGGTGATCAATGCTACGGGTGTATTTGCAGATGAATTATTGCAATTAGCAGAAGGTCATTCTGAAAAAACAATTGCTCCTTCGCAGGGTATTCACCTTGTAGTGGGGAAGCATTTTTTTAGAGGCAATACCGCCATGATGATTCCAAAAACGGATGATGGCAGGGTGTTATTTGTGATCCCCTGGCATGATCAATTATTGCTAGGAACAACTGATACGCCGGTAGAAAACATTTCAACGGAGCCAACTCCATTAAAAGAAGAAATCGAATTTATTATTACCCACTTTAATAGATATACCACTTCAAAAATAACCAATGAAGATGTAAAAAGTGTTTTTGTTGGTTTGAGGCCATTGGCAAAGCAGGGCAGCGAAAAGACGACGGCGGTGATGCCTCGAGATCATGTTGTGAAAGTATTGCCATCTGGTTTGATTCATGTTACCGGGGGCAAGTGGACTACTTACCGAAGTATGGCTGAATACGCTATTGATACAGCTATACAATCGGCAGGTCTGGCCATAGCGACCTGTAAAACAAAGCATTTGAAAATACATGGATGGACAGCTAACAAGTCGAATACATCCATGCGTATTTATGGAGTGGATGAAGCTGCTATTCAATTAATGATAACTAATGATCCATCGCTTTCTGAAAAAATTCATCCTCGTTATTCATATACCAAGGCAGAACTGCATTGGTTTATTGCACATGAAATGGCAATTACGATCGAAGACATCTTAGCAAGAAGAACAAGATTGCTTTTTCTCGATGCTAGGGCTGCGATAGAAGCAGCCCCACTAGTAGCTCAAATATTGGCGTCTGTTACTGGTAAAGATGCTCAATGGGAAAGGGAACAGTTGGATAAATTTAACAAGCTCGCAAAAAATTATTTCATCAATTAAAAAATCTAAAATCAATTTTATGAATCCATTTTTTTCCGAATTACTAGGTACAATGATTATGATTATTTTAGGAAATGGGGTTGTTGCCAATGTAGTGTTGCAAAAAACAAAGGGTAACGGCAGCGGATTAATTGTAATCGCATTAGGATGGGCGATCGCTGTTTTTACAGGAGCCTTTGTGGCATCCCATGGCAGTGCAGCACATTTAAATCCAGCCATCACAATAGCGATGGCAGCATTCAATGATTTTTCCTGGAATGAGGTACCTGTATATATTGCAGGACAGTTTGCAGGAGCAATGATTGGGGCGTTGGTGGTTTGGGTGGCCTATCGTCAGCATTTTGATGAAACCAATGATCCTTCTTTGCAGTTGGCAGTTTTTAGCACGGCTCCTGCTATTAGACATTCGGTTAATAATTTTATAACTGAAGTGATTGGTACATTTGTTTTAGTATTTGGAATTTTGTTTATGACGAAATCTTCTAGTTCCCTAGGAAGTCTAGATGTATTGCCCGTAACATTATTGGTATTGGGTATTGGTTTGTCATTAGGCGGACCTACAGGATATGCGATTAATCCTGCAAGGGATTTAGGACCTAGAATTATGCACGCCATTCTGCCTATCAAAAATAAGGGTAACAGTGATTGGAGTTATAGCTGGGTTCCTGTATTAGCGCCCATTGTAGGGGGATTGTTGGCGGCCTTTATTTTTAAAACTTTTATACATTTTGCATAATAAAGAAGATTGAAATTCTTAAAGCAGCCATCTGTTGGAGAAATTCTAGCAGATGGCTGCTTTCATTGAATAAATAAATTGATTTACTTGTTGTGTATTTCGTGAAGGAAGTCGCTTAACGACTCTCCTGAATTCAGTTGTAATTTTTTCCTAAGTCGGTAACGGCTGATTTCCACTCCCCTTAGGGCAATGTTCATTAGCTGGGCAATTTCTTTGGAAGTAAGGTTGGGGAAAATAGGTGCATGATTGGCACTATGGTTGAAGGATGTGATCAAGTGGTATGTGGATGACCAGTTGTATTTAACTAATACTTTGACAGATGTGGGCACTGCAATTTATCCATTCAACGCCGATCAGTTTTTTATTTTTAATGAAGCGGAGGGAAGGCTATAGCCTGGTTCTCCAGATGCTGCTACCCTATTTCCTCAAAGAATGTTTGTTGATTATGTGAGGGTGTTTCAATAAACTGATTTTGATTAAATGACAATATCCTTTTCAAATGTTTTTTTAAAATAACTATGTAGATCTATGCGGTTCATTTGTTTAGCATTTTGCACTTCATTTTTTTTTCTTGGTTGTAGTAGTTCAAGAAAAATAGAAACTCATCCGATTCAGTTTTCGAACAATATTATTGTTGCTCATCGAGGAGCTTGGAAAAAAAATGATTTTCCGCAAAATTCAATCGCATCGCTACTCAATAGCATCCACCTCAAATGTGCGGGCTCCGAGTTTGACGTAAGGATGACAGCTGACGATTCATTGGTTATTAATCATGACGCAGCTTACCACCAATTGGTTATTGAAAAGACAAATTATGCTGACTTGATTGCTTTCAAACTTTCTAACGGAGAAAAAATACCCACCTTACGAGAATATATTTTAGCCGGAAATTTAAGTAATACCAGTACCCGATTAGTTTGCGAAATAAAACCTTCTGAAATTAGTAAAGAGCGGGGAAAAGCGGTTGCAACAAAAGTGGTTGCAATGTTTCAACAATTAAAGGCAGAACATCTGGTAGTATATATTAGTTTCGACTATGAAATTTTAAAGAAAATAATCGAGCTTGATCCAACAGCCAAAACGCAATATTTGTTGGGTGATAAAAGTCCTCAACAATTAAAAGAAGATGGTGTGAGTGGAGCCGATTATCAGCTTACTGTATTCCAAAAACATCCTGAATGGATAGTGTCTGCTAAACAGTTGCACATTGTATTGAATGCCTGGACAATCAATGAGGCTTCTGATATGGATTGGTTGCTTGATAAAAAATTTGACTTCATCACTACCAATGAACCTGAATTATTATTTCAACAAAGTAAGCAGCCGATAGTTGATAGTAAGTGGAAGCTTGCCTGGAGTGATGAATTTAACTACAAAGGATTACCCGATAGTACTAAATGGGGTTATGATATTGGTGGCCATGGCTGGGGTAACAGCGAATTGCAGTATTACACCAATAAGGACACTTCCAACGCATCTGTTGACAATGGAATTTTAAAAATTACTGCAAGAAAACAAACTAAGCAAAGCAATGCATTTACATCAGCAAGGTTACTAACAAAGGGTAAGGTGGATTTCAAATATGGAAAAATTGAAATAAGGGCCAAGCTTCCTAGTGGAAGAGGAACCTGGCCTGCCATTTGGATGCTGGGAAATAATATAGACCAAGCAGGATGGCCCTATTGCGGCGAAATTGACATTATGGAACATGTAGGGTATCAAAAGGACAGCATCTTTGGAACGATACACAGCAATGCCTACAATCACATAAAGGGAACTCAAAAGATGAAGGGAATTTTTATTTCAAATCCATATAGCCAGTTCCATATATATTCTATTGAATGGACACCTGAAAAAATAGACTTTTTGATGGATGGCGTGGTTTATAACCATTTCGCCAATGAACACTTATCAACCAATGAATGGGCATTTGACCAACCTTTTCATTTATTGCTGAATATAGCAGTTGGGGGAGGCTGGGGTGGAAAAATGGGAGTCGATGAAAGCATTTTTCCTGTGGCGATGGAGGTGGATTATGTTAGACAGTTTCAGCTAGAAGAATGAGCTCATGACTGAATAAAATGAATCAGCAGTCATCAAACTTTCAATTTTGCGAAAGTGTATTTTTTAATGAATTGAAATGACGGACCGCCTGCCGAGTTATTTAATATTAAAATCAGTAGCAAGCGGTTCTGCAGGAACTTATATTTGGTAAAACAGATAGGCTCTGTGGTAAGCAGGAGTCATTTGAAATACCATTTGTTGATATACTTAAAACCAAATGACTAACTTTAGATTCTGAAAAAATACTCCGCCATATTATTCCTCAGCATTTATCTGTTTTCTACATCAGTAGCGGCAGAGTTAGTGAAACTGCCTGTGGTTTTTCAGCACTATTTCGAACACAAGAAAGAGGATAAAAACATTTCAATGCTTGCATTCCTGTCTATGCACTATCTCTATGGAAGTCCAAAGGATAAGGATTATGAAAGAGATATGCAGTTGCCATTTAAAAGTTTAAGCTTTTGTATTGCAGCATCGATTGCTGATTTTGTACCAGTAACGGTTCAGTTGTCTTTATTAAAGGCTATTGAAATCGACCAAAAGAAATTATACGGTTATTTCATTACTTCAATACCCTCTTCTAGCATCGCCTCTATTTGGCAGCCGCCCAGATCTTGTTAGTTTTATTTTTTGAAAGCACGCAAAGGTTTCACAACTTTGTGCTATTCACATTTTTGCCACACTGTAAAGGTTGATTTTACATTATTATATTTAAAATACAATTATGCTAAATGCGATAATTGGGTTTGCTATCAAGAACAAACTGATTGTTGGTCTATTTATCATAGCCCTTATTGGCTATGGAAGTTACCAATTCACCAAGCTACCCATTGATGCCGTACCCGATATTACGGATAACCAGGTCCAGGTAATTACCATTGCACCTTCTTTTGGAGCTACAGATATTGAGCGGCTGGTAACTTTTCCTATCGAGCAAGCCAATAACAATATCTCTGGCTTAAAGGAAATAAGAAGTTTTTCGAGGTTTGGATTGTCTTTGGTTACTATCGTATTTGATGACGCCACTGATATTTATTGGGCCCGTCAACAAGTAGCCGAGCGACTTCAAAAAGTACAGTCCCAAATTCCGCAGGGTATCGGCATGCCTGAATTGGGTCCGGTGAGTACTGGCCTAGGGGAAATTTACCAGTACGTGGTAAGACCAAAAGAGGGGTATGAGAACCAGTATAATGAAACTGATTTAAGAACCATTCAGGATTGGATTGTGCGCCGCCAGTTGTTGGGCGTTAAGGGTGTAGCGGAGGTTAGTAGTTTTGGCGGTAAATTAAAGCAGTATTCGATAGAAGTGGACCCAAATAAATTGCTTTCCTATAATATTACCATTACGGATGTTTTTACCTCATTGGAAAAAAACAATGAAAATACGGGAGGCGCCTATATTGAAAAAGGGCCTGCGGTTTTGTATATCCGATCAGAAGGTTTGGTAGGTAGCATAGAAGATATTAAAAATATCGCCATCAAAAGAACCAATAACGGAACGCCTTTATTTATAAGGGATGTGGCGGAAATAAAAATTGGCCATGCCACTCGCTACGGCGCCATGTGTTACAATGATAAGGGGGAGGTTGCTGGTGCAGTGGTGATGATGCTGAAAGGAGCTAATAGTAGCGATGTGATCAAAAATGTAAAAGAACGGGTCCTTCAGATACAAAAATCTTTACCGGAAGGGGTGGTGATTGAACCATTTTTAGACCGAACCAAGATGGTGGAAAACGCTATTGGGACAGTGGAGAAAAATCTGATGGAAGGGGCGTTGATTGTAGTATTTGTATTGGTATTTTTTCTAGGTAATTTGAGGGCGGGTTTGTTAGTAGCTTCAGTGATACCACTAGCGATGTTATTCGCCATCATCATGATGAATATTTTTGGGGTTAGTGGCAATTTGATGAGCTTGGGTGCATTGGATTTTGGATTAATTGTAGATGGTGCCGTTATTATTGTGGAAGCGGTGATGCATCAACTTACGCATAGTAAGAAATTTGGCGGCGTTAATAAATTAACTCAACCTCAGATGGATGAAGAGGTGAATTTTTCAGCCAGCAAAATGATGAATAGTGCGGTATTCGGGCAGATCATTATCCTAGTGGTTTATTTACCCATCTTTACTTTGCAGGGGATAGAAGGCAAAATGTTTAAACCAATGGCACAAACCGTTGCCTTTGCTTTGTTGGGGGCATTCATTCTTTCCCTAACCTATATCCCGATGATGAGTGCGCTTTTCTTGAGCAAAAAA
>JBIKOV010000021.1:0-26100 GCA_044357815.1 Ferruginibacter sp.
TTTGCCGACGATCAGCGGGCTGATGCACTGGGCTGCTCGGGAAACACATACATCAGCACACCGAATATCGATCAGCTGGCTGGAACAGGTGTCCGGTTCACCAATAATTATGTGATGGGAGGACATCATGGTGCTATTTGTGCACCCAGCCGGGCAATGATGATGAGTGGGAAAAGCCTTTTCCATGTTTTCGATAAATTGGAAGGTGTTCATACGATGCCTATGCATTTTGCTGAAAACGGATATGAGACTTTTGGAACGGGAAAATGGCATAATGGAGCAAAAATGTTTGAAGCATCATTTCAAAAAGGGGAGCATGTTTTTCTTGGTGGAATGAGTGACCATTACAAGGTTCCTTGCCAGACTTTGGGGCCGGACCGTAAACTGGGCAAACCGGTAATTAAAGGATATTCGACCGATTTATTTGCCGATGCCGCCATCGGTTATCTCAACAGTTACGCAGGTGGGAGCCGTGAAAAACCATTTTTTTGTTATGTTGCCTTTACTGCCCCTCACGACCCGCGTTCGCCACGGAAAGATTACATTGGCATGTATCCTGATGGTACAATTCCGCTTCCTGGCAACTTTAAAGCACTTCACCCTTTTGAATTTGATGCATTAAATATTCGGGACGAAACATTGGGAGCCTGGCCTCGTACCCCTGAGATGATTCAGCAATCCCTTTCTGATTATTACGCGTTAATCAGTCATTTGGATAACCGGATCGGAGACATCATTGAAGCCTTAAAAAAACAGGGTTTATTCGAAAATACCATTATCGTTTATGCTGCCGATAATGGTTTGGCAATTGGAAGTCATGGCTTGCTTGGAAAGCAGGATTTGTATGAGCACAGCATGAAAGTTCCATTAATCATCAGTGGTCCTGGGATTCCGAAAAATGAAGTTCGGGATGCGATGCTTTACCTGTACGACATTTTCCCAACCTTATCAGATCTTTGTGGTTTGCCTAAGCCGGAAGGTATCGATGGTAAAGACTTTGCTTCGGTGATGATGGGAAAAGAAAAATCGGTTCGGAGTTCGCTTTATACCGCCTACCGAAATACCGCAAGGGCAGTTCGGACCGAAGAGTGGAAATTAATCAGGTACCCGCAACGGAATTTCACACAGCTGTTCAACCTGAAGAAAGATCCGCTTGAAATCAATAATGTAATAGCGCTTGCGGAGAATAAACAAAAAGTAGATATGTTAATGACCCTTATGAATGAATGGCACACGCTCACCAATGATACCGCCACCATGAATCCAAAAACCATTCTACCGCTTGAATACGACTATCATAAGCTGAAACAAAACCCTGATAATTCGCAGCCTGCATACATCTTAGAAAGATATTTTAAAGGGGTAGATCTCAATAATGTTAATAAGAAGGAGCATTAATTATGGCTACTACTTATCTAAGTATAATGAAGTTTTTTTTTAGGCGACTGGTTAATAAAAGGGCATTTTTGAAAGCAGCCCCTCAGTTTATTGATGTTGAAATGATGAGTATCAACTAACTAATAAAAAATTATTGAGTATATGAAATATCCATTTATTGCAGTTTGCTTATCCGTCATTGTTTTAGCTATTCTATTTGGCTTTCAGAAAGAAAAAATACTAAATAAATATATTGAATACGCCACATTCACAAAGAGCGATGTGTTTCAGGTAAAGGTCAATGATCAAAAGGTTTTTACCGCCAAAGAAACCTGTTTTGGCGATAGCGTTTTTCATACGGCTCAATTTATGGTTGATGATATAACTGAAATTGAAATCGAATGCATTGAGCCTATTCAAAAATATGAAATCAGGCCGTTGAGTAAAAAAATAACAGGCATAGTAAAAGGCAATAAATTGATTTTTAAAGTTTTGAAAGCAGAGATGCTTCTTATATCCATTAACAAATTAAAACCATTGTATTTGTTTCAGACACCTCCGGAAACAGACATTCCTGATCCAAAAGATCCCGATGTTGTCTATTTCAAAAAGGGAGTACACGAAGCTGGGTTAATTTCACCCAAAAGTGGACAAACAATTTATCTCGAACAGGGGGCTTTGGTAAAAGGTTTTATTTATGCGGAAGGAGTTCATCATGTAACTATCAAGGGGCGAGGCATTATTGATGCCCGTGGATTTACCAATAAACCCAAAAAGATTTGCGGAATGGAATTTAAGCAATCGACTGATATTAAGGTGGAAGGAATAGGCTTGCGTACCGGTGAATGGTGGCAGAGTCTTTACTTACTTTGCCGCGATGTAGAAGTTAAATATATGAATCTAATGAGCTTTGGCGTTAACAACGATGGAATTGATATTGATGGGGTAAAAAATTTCAAGGCAAGCAATTGTTTCATAGGTTGCGGTGATGATGGGTTCGGTTGGCATGCTGTAGATGCAGCGGCAAATGGCCAACCTGTTACGCAAAATTGCGTCGCCGAAAACTGTGTTATCTTCAATGCTCATGCAGGAAATGGATTAAGAATCGGAGCCTCTATGGAAACCAGGCTTTTTAAAAATATTGTTTTTAAGAACATTGATATATTGGAACATGCCAATTTTGGAATACGCAGTGATCATAGTGATTGGGCCACCTGCCAGAACATTACCTTCGAAAACTTCTTCATAGAAAAACCGACCAAAGCAATTAATATTAAAATTGAAAAAACAAGGTACAGCAACGATACAGGGTTTCGGGATGAACGGGGAGTTATTAAAGGCCTGAATTTCATAAATGTTCAAACATCGGGTGGTCAGATTATTTTGAATGGATTTGATAAGAACCATGCAATTCGGAACGTGGTTTTCAAAAATTGTCTGGTAAATAGGCGGTCGTTAAATAAGGAGGAAGTTGAGATCAATAATTTTGTGTATGATCTCGTTGTTGAAAAAGGGAGCTCGCCGAATCTTTAATTTGCAAATCCAGATCCCCATAGTGTCTATAAAATAAATATTAAATGAATAATCTTATGACCAACATCCAATCGCCCATACAAAAATGGGTATTGCTTTTTTTGTCAATTATTTCCATTGCAGGTTTTCATTCAGCGGATGCCCAAACGAAGCCAAATATTCTATGGATCAATGCGGATGATTTGGGAATCGAATTGCACTGCTATGGAAACTTGGATGTCAAAACTCCCAATATTGACCGTCTGGCTTCGCAGGGAGTGAGATTTTCCAATGCGCATGCAGCAACTCCGGTTTGCTCACCCAGCCGTTCATCGATGATCACTGGAATGTATCCGCCAAGTATCAATTGTCACGACCATCGGACCGTCGATATGACAACACTTCCTTCCGGTATTCGTCCGATCACAGCATATTTTAAGGAGGCAGGGTATTTTTGTACGAATGGCAGTGCCGAGGATAGGTCGAAACCAGGGAAAGAAGATTTTAATTTTATTGCTAAAAATATCTTTGATGGCACCGATTGGTCTAAGAGAAAACCCGGCCAACCATTTTTTGCTCAGATACAAATTTATAATCCGCATCGTCCTTTTGTGCATGATTCTAACAATCCAATAAATCCTAACAATGTTCATTTTCCCGCCTGTTATCCCGATCATCCGTTGCTTCGTGCCGATTGGGCAATGTATTTAGAAAGCATCCAGCAATGCGATAAAATAGTCGGTAAGATTTTGAAGCGCTTGGATGATGAAGGCCTAGCTGAAAATACCATTGTAATGCTATTTGGCGATAACGGTCGACCTCATCTTAGGGATAAACAGTTTTTGTATGAAGGCGGTTTAAAAGTTCCATTGATTATCCGTTGGCCGGGAAAATTAAAACCGGGGAAAGTGGACGATCAACTGGTAAGTCTGATTGATGTTTCAGCCACTTCAATGGCTGTGGCCAAGTTACCGATACCCGCATATATGCAGGGAAATGTGTTTATCGGAAAAAATGTTTTAAAACGTAAATACATCTTTGGTTTTCGTCAGCGGATGGGTGATGCGGTGGATGATAGCCGGAGTATTTCGGATGGCCGGTATAAATTGATTTGGAACCGGATGCCTGGTGTTTCTTGGATGCAGATGAGCGGCTACAAAAAATCGGAGTACCCAGCATACGCACTCTACCACCATCTTCATAAACAAGGAAAACTAGCACAGCCATTCGATTTATTTATGGCTTCTAAAAAGCCAGAGATAGAACTTTATGATTTAACAAATGATCCGGTGGAATTCAATAATCTGGCTAATAATCAAAAGCAGGTATCAATAAAAAATCAACTCTATAACACCCTGGTTGACAGTCTAAAGCTATTCGAGAAGAACATGATTCCGGAAAAACAGAAAACCATTCAGAAAGCCAAGGATAGTTCCGCTACTTATTTCCAGGCGCGAATGAAAAAGATTGGACTGAGCAACCAATCAACAGATGAAGAAATAGTTAGATTCTGGGAAACAGAACTTTTAAACCAATAGAAGAAAACCTTATACTGTATTCTATGGGTAGAAAAACAATATTTTTGGTAACTCTTGCCACCATTACATGGGTAAATATTTCCTTTTTGGCCGGGGAAAAGATTAAAAAGCCCAATATTATCGTGATCCTTGCCGATGACATGGGTTATTCTGATTTGAGTTGTATGGGCAGTGAAATATCCACCCCCAATATTGACAGACTGGCCAAAAACGGGGTATTGTTTACGCATTTTTATAACGCGTCAAGATGTTGTCCTTCGCGTGCCAGTTTGTTGACCGGATTATACCAAACCCGAGCCGGAATGGGTGATATGAATACAACTCACCTGGATCTGCCTGAATATCAGGGCACATTGAGTCGGAATGCGGTTACCATCGCCGAGGTTTTAAAAGAAAGTGGTTATCGTACGATGATGACTGGTAAGTGGCATGTTGGCGATGAACCCGATAACTGGCCAACTCAACGAGGTTTTGAAAAGTTTTACGGAATTCCAGCAGGCGGCGGGTTATATTTTTATCCAACCAAATTCCTCGATCGACCTGTGTATCTGAATGAAAAAGAGGTGATCCCAGAATCTGGGTGGTATTCAACCGATGGATTTACCGATTATGCGATTCGTTTTATCGAAGAAGTAGCGAAGGAGAAGAAACCATTCTTTTTGTATCAGGCATATATTGCCCCCCATTATCCGCTTCAGGCAAAGGAGGAGGATATTGCCAAATACCGGGGTAAATACGATGGAGGATTTGAACCTATCCGCCAGAAACGCTTTAAACGCCAAAAAGAATTGGGCATTGTTTCTTCTGAAACCGTTTTGTCACCGCCGGAATATCCTGGTTGGTCAAGTGTAGAAAATAAGCTGGAAGAATCCCGCAAAATGGAAGTATATGCAGCCCAGATAGATTGTCTGGACCAGAATATCGGGAGATTGGTTCAAAGCCTGAAAGATCAGGGGCTGTACGAAAATACGGTCATTATTTTTCTCTCAGATAACGGCGCTTGTGCAGAGGAAGTTAATAAGTCGAAGGGAGTTCAAATTGGTGGCGCTAACTCTTTTGTTTCCTATGGGAAAAACTGGGCAAACGTCAGCAACACGCCATACCGCTTGTTTAAGCATTTTAACCACGAGGGAGGAATACTGACTCCGATGATTGTTTCCTGGCCCAAAGGGATTTCAAAAAAAGGGGTCATCACAGATCAAGCTGCACTGATTAATGATATTATGCCTACCTGTCTTGAGTTGGCAGGAGCGAAGTATCCGGCAAATTATAAGGGAAAAAATATTTTTCCGGTTGATGGAAAAAGCTTTTGGCCATTGGTTTCAGGTGAAAAGCAAATTTCGGATCGATCAATGTTTTTTCAGCATGAAGGAAATGGAGCGATCCGGCAAAATAACTGGAAATTGGTAAAACAATTCAACAAAGGCTGGGAACTTTACGATATAACAAAAGACCCGTCGGAAATGAACGACTTGAGTAAAAAAGATTCTATGCAAATGCAACAATTGTTTGAGCAATACCAAAATTGGAGTGGAGCGTATGGCGTGTTGCCATGGCCGCTGCAATCAGTCAAAAACAATTAGTAAGGAACAGTGAGAAATTATCTTGTACAATCTATTGATTCTCACTGACGATTTCAAAAAGCGAAGGAGAGCGCTGCAACTCTTTTTCAGGGAGGAATGAAAAAAATTGGACTGAGCGACCAATCAACTGATGAAACAACAGTAAAATATTGGGAGAAAATGCTGTAAGGATCGTTTCATTTTAAATCGAACAGAAAAATAACAAGTATTGTGAATCATCGGCAACATTCATAGAATGTTGCTTGGCCACTTAAAATACCTTCTATTAACCTAAATCTGTTACGCAAAAAATAGTATCCAAAAAAGGGTAGAAAAAGAAGCACTGATAGATAATGGATGAGATAAAACAATTTGGAGGAAAGTAAAATATTATCTGCTATGAATGCATTAATAGCAAAAAGCAAATTCAACTAATTATTTTTCTTAAAAGAGATTCTCGTTAGTACAATTATAATAGAAATAAAATTCGGTATTTTTTGTTAACCGGATAGCTGTTTTTTTTATGTCGTTGAATTTTGTATCGCGTGTTTTGGAAACAAAATTCACTAAGTTGACAGCTCAAATCTATTGGTGATTATCAGTGTAATTCAGTCCGTTTTTTTAATATAACACATGCGTAATAGAAATTCTTCCCTGCCCCGAGAAAATAACATATCTATCGAAAATGATTGCGAAACCGTTTTCGATAGGTATTTTTTAATATCTTAATACTTTCATGTTATATCATGTTGTCATTAATAATATCTTCATATTACCCTACTCGCCTGAGATAGGAACAACGATTGGAATTATTATTTAACAAAACCAAAATCAATTTTTTTATGAAACCAATGAGTTCTTCTTTAGCATTAAAAATTTTCTTTTTATTTTTTCTGCTAAGTTCTGTTAAAGTGTTTGCTCAAAATGCTGTTATTAAAGGTACTGTATTATCAGCTAGTGGAAAAGCGATGGAAGGGGCATCTGTAATAGTAAAGGGCGAAAAATCTGGAGTAGCTACAGATGTTAATGGAAAATTTACCATAACTGTGCCAGCAGGCAAAATAATTGTTATTTCTGGAGTAGGTTACCAAACGGTAGAAATAAAACCGGTTTCTGGAAAAGAAATATCAGTGGCACTTACTCAAGTGAATGCTAATTTAGATGAGGTGGTGGTAGTAGGTTACGGTACTCAAAAGAAGATTAACCTGACTGGCTCTGTCGTATCATTAAAGGGTGATGCTATTGCTAGGAGAAGCACTATTCAGACTTCTCAAGCTTTGCAAGGCATGGCAGCTGGGGTAACAGTTAGTTCTAATAATGGAAAGCCCGGCAAGGAAGGAACTTCTATTCGTATCCGAGGTGTTGGTACTATAAACGAAAACAGCCCGTTGGTATTGATTGATGGGGTTTCTTCTTCCGTGGATGCGGTAGATCCGAACGATATTGAAAGCTTGTCCATCCTAAAGGATGCAGCCTCTTCTGCCATTTACGGTTCGCGAGCGGCAAATGGTGTAATTCTGATTACCACCAAACATGGAAAATCAGATAAGGTGGTTGTAACTTATAAAGGTTCTATTGCTTTTACAACACCAATGAAGCTTCCTACAAATGCAACCGCATGGGATTATATGAAGCTTTATGATGAAGCTAATGGAAATGATTTGCGCAATGATCTTGGTGTTGCAGGAGGAACTGTATATGGCTCCACTCTAATTGATACTTGGAAAAATTCCAAAGATCGGGATGCCTATCCAAATTCGGACATGGTTAGGGAAGTCTATACGAATTCAGCTGCTCAGACCCAACATTATCTAGGTTTTTCTGTTGGAAATGAAAAGTATAGGTCAAACACTTCATTGAACTTCTCCAGTCAGAATTCAAATTTACCTAACACGGACTACCAACGGTATGGCGTTCGTACAAACAATAGCTACACAGTCAACAAATACTTTGAATTTGGCCTTGATCTCTCTTCTCGAAATACGCACTTTAATGATGCGTCTCCGGGTACTGAAATTGAAGGGATGCTAAGACAACCTGCCATTTACCCAACTCGTTTTTCAAATGGTGTTTGGGGAAACAGTTACGCTGGTACAGCGAACACAATGCAAGGTATATTTGAAAAAATCAATATGAGACAAGAAGATTTTCAGGAAACCTTCGTCAAGCTCTATACAAAAATTAAACCATTTAAAGGTTTACAAGTTGATTTTTGGTACACCCCTAAAATAAATACTTCCATTTACAAGGTTGTTGGCAAATTACCAACTCCGCTATTAGATTACAAAACAGGTCTTGTGATCGTTACACCGACTGGGCTGCCAAGAATGACTGAAACAAGGGAAGTAACCACTGAGAATGATCTCAATGCGGTGGCAACCTATACTAAATCTTTAGGTAAGCATGAGCTAACCTTGTTGGGAGGTTATCAGTTGCTTACTAATAATTTTAATAATTTGTCCGGAACTAGGCAGGGTAATAGTTTCCCACAGTTTGAAGAGCTTAATTCATTTGACCCTACAGGACAAATTACAACCGGTTCTACATCCCAATGGGCTTTGGAGTCGTACTTTGGTCGTTTGAACTATGCATTTGATGGTAAGTACCTATTGGAAGCCAATGTCAGAAATGACGGATCTTCCCGTTTTGCCAAAGGGTATAAATGGGGTGTTTTCCCATCTTTCTCCGCTGGATGGCGCTTCACATCAGAGAATTTTATGAAAAGTGTTGAGTGGCTGAATAATGGTAAGTTGCGCGCATCCTGGGGTAAGTTGGGAAATCAAGATGGTCTAGGATCAAATTATCCTTTTGCCTTGAACGTTGCAACGAATCAATACACCGTTTTTGGAGGCGTTCTTAATCCCGGATTTGCTGCCCTTAATTATGCATTGAATAATATTACATGGGAATCAACCACCATGTCCAACATTGGTGCTGATTTAACTTTCTTAAAAGGAAAATTGGATGTTAGCTTTGATTTGTACAATAAACAAACAGACAATATTCTATTAAATATGGCAATTCCTGGAGTTATGGGGTATTCCAACTCTCCAAAGCAAAATGCAGGTTCTGTAGAAAACAAAGGTTATGATATAACTATTTCACATAATAATACCATTGGGAAATTTTATTATAAGGTGACCGGTATTTTGTCTGACGTGAAAAATCAGATCACTAATCTTGGTGGGTTGGCCCCACAGGTAGCCGGCACACATGTAAGACAGGTTGGTTCACCAATTGATGCCTTATATGGCTTACAAGCGAATGGTCTTTTTAGCTCATTTACCGAAGCGAGAGCTTATACGGTTGCCCAGTACGGAAAGTTGCAGGGTGGCGATATCCGTTTCAAGGATTTAGATAAAGACAATAAAATAACTGGAACTGACCGCTTAGTGCTTGGTAATATCATTCCTCGGTACACTTATTCACTTGATTTATATTCTGCCTACCATGGATTTGACCTTGCCATATTTTTACAGGGAGTAGGCAAACGTGATAGTTATAATGATGGTTGGGCTAATTATCCATTTCAAAATGCTTCCACTGCGTTGGTGCAACACCTAGATCGTTGGTCAGAGGCAAGCCCCAATCAAAATGCGAAAACTCCTCGCTTGTCGATTAACCAGCAAGCAAATAACCTGCAGAAATCTTCCTTTTGGGTTATCAATGCAGCTTATTTTCGGGTGAAAAATATTCAGCTAGGATATGCTTTGCCTAGTAAACTGATTAAAAAAGCCGGAATGTCTAGTGTTCGCGTATTTGCAAATGGTATTAACGTTTTTACATCTAGTAAAATGCCGGTAGGGATGGACCCCGAAACTCCAGAAAATACGAACAACTTTGTACCGCTACTAGCAACGTATACGTTTGGATTGGAAATAAAATTTTTATAATAAACATATAAACTGATAAAGAGATGAAGAAGAATTTAATTTATATAACGCTTATGTTATTCCTACTTGTTAGTAGTTGTGCCAAAAAACTGGATCTCTCTCCACTGGATACCCCTTCGGCAGGTACTTTTTTCACCAATGATACCGAAATTAAAGGTGGAGTGAATGCCTGTTACAGTTTCATTGTAGCGGGAAACAATGGATATTTTACACCTGAATACAGTTATGACGCATTAACTGAAACGGTATTTATCCGTGGCGGCGGTTTTGCCCAAAATGTAATAACGTCGGTGCTGGATTTCAAGGAAGGGCATTTCAGGACATTGTGGCTTAATATGTACCAGGGAATTGCCCGTTGTAACCTAATGCTGCAGAAGATAGAACAAAGCAAGGCTGTGCTTACCCCAGCCAACATCAAACAGTACCAAGGTGAAATTTATTTCCTGCGCGCCAACTATTATTTGCGTCTTACGAATATGTTTGGAGACGTGGTATATCTTGATAAACCTGTTACATCAGTACCAGAGGGAAAAGCAGTTACTCGGACACCAAGAGCAGAGGTTTTGAAAAAAATCTATGCAGACTTTGATCTGTCCAGTACTTTGCTTACAGGCTCTACAGTAAAAACCCTAGGACGTGTAACGGCCGGTTCAGCGATGGCTTATAAAGCCCGCGCTGCCTTGCAAAACAACGACTGGGCTACCGCCGCCGCCGCTGCAAAATCTGTTATCGACTCCAAACAGTACACGCTGATGCCTAAATATTCAACTTTATTTACAGAAACCATCTTGAATAGTTCATCTAATACGGAGCAAATATTGACCAATATGCATCTCTTTGCTGCTAACAATGCAACCTCTTTTCCGCAGTTTGTATCGGTACGTTCCATTTCAGGTGGTTTTGTCACCATAGTACCAACACAGAATATGCTGGATTCATACCAGTGTACTGATGGAAAGGATATCAGTAAATCTCCTTTGTATGACAAGACAAAGCCCTATGATAAACGTGATCCGAGGCTGCGTTATTGTTTTGTGCTGCCGGGCGATATGTGGAATGGGTATATTTATGAAACTCGTATGGATAAAGTTAATACATTGAACGATTTGGGTGCTGTTGTGAGGAACTTGGATAGTTATGCAGCCACTGTGTTTACTTCTTTTACAGGTTATGCGGTACGTAAATATTATGATCCAAAGTATAAGGCCAATCTTGGTCAGTGTGAAACCCCTTTCATGCTTTGTCGCTATGCTGAAGTATTATTGACCTATGCCGAAGCAAAAATTGAACTGAATCAGATTGATGCGGATTGTTTAAACGCTATTAACCTAGTACGCGGTCGTAGCGATGTAAACATGCCTGTTGTAACTGCTGCTTTAAGTCAGTCAGATATGAGGAACCTTGTTCGTTATGAGCGCAAAATCGAGCTTTGGAACGAAAATCTTCGTTGGGATGATCTTCTTCGTTGGAAACGCGCAGAAGTGATTTTGAATAGGCCTATCTTCGGCAGACCACTTTTGGGTGAATATAGCGTATACCCTGCTGTAACATTTGACTCATTTGGAGATCCTGTTTATGATGAAACAAACTATAAGGGTTCTCCTTCAACCGATTACCGCGTGTTAATTAGGACAGCCTTCGATAAAAGTAGTGATTATTTATGGCCGATTCCCGAAACAGAACTGAGTCTGAACAGCGCATTGAAACAAAATCCAGGCTGGTAATTTTTTGAAATTAAATTAACTAAAGTAGAACTGAAGTTTTTCTTAGATTTCAAGTTTAGGTTAATTAGTTTTAGTGAATAAAAAAAGGCTGGCTTTTAAACCAGCCTTTTTTTTAGTTTTAAAAAATGACTAATATTAATGCTGCTGCTGTTAACCTGGTTTTAATTACATGATTTAAAACACGATACTGCAATGCAAATAACTAGCCTATCAATAATTAGTTTGTAATACCTATTTAATTCAGTTTCTAAAAAATAAAAATTATAAAGATGAAAAGAAGACAATTTGTTGGCGTAATTGGAAATACCAGTTTATGTTTCTTAGCAGGCAATTTGCCGTTGTTAGCTAATAATGTAGAAAGAATAGCTACAGGAGAATTTGTTTTTATTGAAGCAGAACAGTTAGCCAATCATGGTGGATGGGAGTTGGATCAACAATCGATGGAACAAATGGGCTCTCCTTATTTACTGGCGCATGGGTTAGGAATACCAGTTGAAGATGCTACAACCAACATTGAGTTTCCTACCTCGGGTAACTATCGTGTATGGGTTCGTACCCGTGATTGGGTAGCACCATGGAATGCGCCCGGAACACCCGGTAAATTTCAGGTTAAAATAGATGGTATAGCGCTAAGCGAAACATTTGGAACTAAGAGTGCGACATGGCATTGGCATGATGGAGGAACAGTGAAAGTGGGAAAGAAAGCTACTTTAGCGCTGCATGATTTAACTGGTTTTGAAGGTCGCTGTGAGGCTATATTATTTTGCAAGGACATTGATTTTGAACCAACCAATGATATAGAAGCATTAACTAAATTTCGGCGCAAAATCCAAGGGCTTCCTGAAAAGCCTGCAGAGGGTGGGGCGTTTGATCTGATTGTTTCCGGCGGCGGTTTAGCTGGTACCTGTGCAGCTATATCTGCGGCGCGCAATGGAATTAAAGTTGCGCTTGTGCAAGACAGGCCGGTGCTGGGTGGAAATGGTAGTTCTGAAGTACGGGTGTGGCCAGAAGGACATACAAATAAGAGCTTATATCCGCATATAGGCGACATTGTAAATGAAATTCTTCCTCCGATTATAAGAGAGAAAGGCCAAACTTTAAATGGGGTTGCTGCCAGCTATTTCGACGATGCACTAAAGTTAAATAAGGTGAAAGCTGAACCCAACATCACACTTTTCATCAATCATAAAGTAATAAGGGTTGAAACCGAAGGTGAAGTTATAAAGGCAGTAATCGTTCAAAGCACCCGAACTTCACTACAAAGCAGATTAAAAGGAAAATTATTTGCAGATTGTACAGGAGACGCTACGATTGGCTTTAAAGCAGGTGCAGATCATGAATACAAGGTTGAAAATTTAATGGGAAGCAGTAATCTTTTCAATATACTTGACGCCTCTAATAAGGAAGAGGTGCTGGCATGTGAGTGCAAAGATAAAAGTGCATTGGCTATGAAATGTGAAATTGGAGATCTTGAGCAACCTTTCCCACATTGCCCATGGGCATTAGATTTATCAGACAAACCTTTTCCAGGCAGAAAAGGGGATAAAACTTTTAATAAGGGAGGCCTACAGGCATTTGCCAACCAGTGGTATTGGGAGAGTGGGTTTAATAAAGACCAGGTAAATGATATTGAACTGATACGGGATCACAATTTCAGGGCGATGTATGGTGCATGGGATGCGCTCAAGAATGTAGATAAACTGTATCCAAAACATAGACTTGGATGGGTAGCATTTATCGCCGGAAAACGCGAATCACGTCGTTTAATGGGAGATGTCGTACTAGATGCGGAGGATTTTAAACAGCAACGAAAATTTATTGATGGTTCATTTCCCTGTTCCTGGCACGTTGATCTTCACTCTCCAAAAAAAGAATATCAAAAAGGATTTGAGGACAATGCATTTGTGGCGGACTATACACGTGGAGAAGCCTATGAATATGGCGGTGAATATTGGGCTCCATACCGAACCTTGTATAGCCGCAATATCAAAAACCTGTTCATGGCGGGTAGGTGTATTAGTGTAACCAAAACAGGTCTCGGTCCTGTTAGGGTAATGAAAACATGTGCTATGATGGGAGAGGTAGTAGGTAAAGCCGCTTCAATTTGTATTAAAAAGAATGTTTCTCCAAGAGGAGTGTACACTCAATACCTTAAAGAACTCAAATTACTACTTAATAAACCAGGAGAATATAGGGTGTAAAATTGGTGCAGTCTAGTAGTTCGAAAACCTACATTTTAATAATTTTATTGCCATTTTAAAGGACTATTGGGCGGCGCATTATTAAAAGAAACTGGCATAGTACTCGCAGGAAGTACACTTTATGGGCGATGTTTTTGAAGATCGTTTGTAATAGGCTTTTGCTCAAGAGGTACGAGAAGTAAGTCTATTGAAAACCGATGCAAGGGTTAAGGAGAGTGGAATAAATAGGTAGTAGTATGTGTGGATGGGGATTACAAACTTTCCATGAATGGAAAGTTTGTAAACGTTTTAAGTAAGACCACCGTAAAAAAGGGCTATTTATGCTTGAAAGCAGAGGTTGCTGAGATTCATTTTCGTAATCTTAAAATAACAGTATTACCATGAAATTAATTTTATTTATACTTCCCTTTTTTATGCTTTCTGAATCACTATTTTCACAAAGCACTAAGTCTAGTCGTATTTTTAATAAGAAAGATTTTAATGAAATAGAACTGAGTCTGAACAAGGCATTGAAACAAAATTTGGGCTGGCATTTCTTGAAATTTATTTAATGTTGAAACAACTTTATTTTTAAAAAACATGGGGAATTTCCAAAAGTGGCCGATTGTTTTTATACTTTTAACTGCCCTTCTTTATTTACAAGGCGCTGTTGTTGCACAAAAAGTTATTTCGGTGAAACATTTCGGTGCAAGGCCTAACGATGGCCTTGACGACGCCCCAGCCATCCGGCAAGCGGTCGAGTTCGCCATCCAGAAGCGTTGCTCCAAAATTACTTTTGAGCCCGGCATTTATGACATCGTCTCGCTCGATGATAAAAATACCAACGAAAGCGAATCTAACGCTCGGTTTAGTAGAGCGGCTTCACAACTACTCGGCCTTCAAAAGGTTTCTATGAAGGCCGAGGGATGGGGCCCAGCTCACGTGAATATTATTGGCGCCGAAGGACTGGCACTTGAAGGCGCTGTAGAAAAAAACGGAAAGCCGGCAACACGCCTGCTACGCAAAAATCCTATGGTATTCAATGGCACGTCCACAACCATCCTGGCATTCTCTGGTTGCCATGGGATCACCATGCGTAATCTCATCATTGACAATAGTCCCAATCACTGCACCAGCGGGGTGGTTGTAGAGGTTGGTGACAGGTACGCGGTTGTCGACATTTTCGAGGGGCTTCCCCGGCTTGATAACATGCCCAGCATCTGCGCCAATGCCTGGGACCTACGCACCGGCAAACTTAAAGAAGTACCAAGTCTTACCTTCGATAAATCGCCGGCAAATTGGCGAACGATTGATGGGGGTGATGGCCGTCGAATGCGGATTGACAATGTTGACTTTTCCAAGCATTTGGCTATCGGAGATGGCATTTCATGGTGGGTGGGGCACTTCGGGGTTCAGACGCTTTTTAACCTTTGCAAGGATGTGCTGGTGGAGAATGTCCGCGTTCCGAATGCGGCTGGCTTTGGACTTTATTGTTTTAAATGCGTAAACGTTACGGGAAACAACGTTGTTTTCAAGCCCGAGGGTAAACAGCTACCTGTAGGTCCCCGGGATGGCTGGAATCTTTCCTGGAATGACGGCATCGTAAAGATGAAGCATCTCCACGTGGAGGGGGTGCGTTGGGACGGGCAAAACGTACATGGTCCTTGGCTATACGTGGTTGAAAAAATCAGTGATAAAACAATACTTTTTGTAAAAAAAATTGGGGCAGCTCCAACTCCTATTATATCCTCCGAGATCGGCTTCCATTCGGGTGGGGAAATTGTGACGCGCCGAATTGCTTCTTGGTTATCAAAACCACCAAGGGCCAACTTTCCAGAAGAAAATTTGATTGAGATCACCTTTGACCAGCCTGTGCCACAGTTTGTTGATAAGGATACTTTGGCAAGTGTATATTGTTACGACATCGATCGGTATGAACTTACTGATAGCTACTTTGGGCGGATTGCCGGCTGTGGTAGCATCATCAAAAATCAAAATATCTTAATAGATCGGTGCATTTACGAAAACATTATGTATCCTGCCCTTGCCTTAGCTACCGAAAGGCATGAGGGCACCTATCCAAGAAATGTTACCATCGCCAACTCTACTTTCATTTCTTCTGGTTGGATTAGCCGTTTCGGTGTCATTGGAGCTATTGGAGTAGGAGTAGGCGATCATTTAAAAGGTCCACTGCGAATACAAAATATTCAAATCAACGGCAACACATTCAGGAATATGCGGATTGGAATTGACCTTTCCGATTGCAAGGGGGTGAGTATTTTTAACAACACCTTTGAGAAGGTCGATACGCCTTGGAGAGCTGCTTCTGGGTTTACAGAAGGCATAAAGATTGAAAGTAATAAAGTAAATGGACATAGTGTAAAGTGACACCAAAAGCGCCTCATTTGATTGAAGGATTTGCTGATTTTTTCCAGGATTACACTTACAATAAGGAATCAATAAAAAGAATAAATCAATAATTAAGTATGAAATATATTTTTCTATTAGTAAGTATTATAATGTTTACACAGGAGAGCTTCACGCAGTCGTATATAAACCTATCTCAGGGAAAACCGGTTACCACAAGTTGGGGAGAAAGTAATCCGCAAAAAATCACGGATGCTAGCTTGACAACAGGAGGAATTAGATTCGATCCAAAGGGAAAATCACACTGGATTGAAATTGATTTAACCGCTGAATTTAAAATTGGCGGGATTCACCTGCATCTCGACCATGCCGGAATTCTGCCATTAGGAGACTTCTCTTTTCAATACAAAAAAGGAGAAAATTGGGTGAATATCCCTAACGCGCTGTCAAAAAGTAATTTTGCATCTACGGTCGCCTTTGTGCTACAGTCACCTATTTCCTCCAGTGCAATTCGGCTGTTGGTAACTAGTGAAACGACCTTTGGAATACTTGAAATCCAGGTGTGGGGTAAAGATGTTCCAGTTCAGCCATTTGGACTTCAAATGAAGGCAGATGTACCTTTTCAAACAGAAAAGCACTGGGTTTGTGTTAACCAGATGGCATATAATTTGAACGCACCAAAGGGTTTTACTGTGCCTACTGCTAAAACAAATCTTCCATTTGTTATAAAAGAAAAAAATGCTAAAAAAATTGTTTATCAAGGAAATTTGAAAAATGGGAAAGGTGATTTTACTGATTTTAATCCTATTGATTTAGTAGCGAAGGAATATTTCATTCATGTTGAAGGGGATGGATTAAAGGCTGGTGATAGCTATCCATTTGTAATTGGCGAACATGCGCTTCAGAAGATGGCATATCGGCCAGCAGTTGAATTTTTTAATGATGTCCGCAGTCTTGTTGGTTCGCATCCTTCTGCATATGGTGGAACGGCATGGCGGGATGGCACCTATTATACTTATGAAGTGCCTTCAATGGTGTTACTTTATCTTTCGAATCCGGAAGTTTTTAATAAGATGCCAGTTACTTTAAACTGGGCTAAGGAGAAGGAGCATCTCTTTTCTCCGGATTTTAAGCCGACCAAAGAACATAATGACAAAGATGCCCTTGCCACAGCAAAAGCTTATTACTCAAAACTTCCTCAACCAAAATCAAGCAACATCCCTGATATTATCCAAAATATAAGATTCGGAATTGGATGGAACCTATTGGATCCTGTTTCTGCAGATCCATCCGGTGATTTGTTGGGTGAGCAATTGCACGGACAGACCATAGAACAATTCGCCTATTTTCTTTATGGATATCCGGCTTACAAACAATACATTGAAAAAGCGTTCTACCAAATGGTACTTGATTCCACGTTGAAATGGTGGTCAATGTCAGGTCTACTTGAGGTTCAGACCACAATTGGCAATGCCAAAGGCCGCCATTGCCCTGGACATTCTATTATGCCAAATTTATTGATGTATGAGGTTGCTAAAAGAGAGAAACTTAGCAATCCGGAAAAATATCTTGAGGCAGCAAAAAATCAAACCAATTGGATTTTAGAAAACGCAAACTGGGCCAATCCTGCTTTCACCAAAGGGCAACGTATAAGTGAGCATAAACTGATAACCGGTCTTGCCTTTTTTATGACGAATTATCCGGATCAGGCACCGGTCGGATTGAAACGTAAGTTGGTTGAATGGGCTGAAAATGCGGTTTCCCTATCCAACAATATGTGGAACTTTCGGAAGTTTGATCAAGATAACTGGACACTGCCCGGTTACAATGAAGCAGGCAATATTATTGCTTTCCCAGCTTGTGCCTTGTCAGTAGCAATGATACTTGATGAAGGCAATTTGAAAAAGCGGCTGGTGGAGTTGGCCTTTGCCCATTACGATAACTTTTGCGGACGGAACCCTCAAAATGCGCACTGCGTCAACTATCCGGAACTTGGGTTTTCAGGAATAGAAAAGGCCTGGCCTTTTCCAGATCCACGTCATGATGTTTGTGCACGTTTGGAAAATACAAGGGGATCGCTGAGTTCGCTTCCGGGATCGGAAATGTACCCGTTTAATCCCATTGGACTGCCAAGGCATGGAGAAGGATGGAGTGTTTACAATGCCAATTGGAATGTGAGTCTTGCTTATCTGAATTTTTATGAAAAAATTCCAGGGTATATATTTTTAAAGAAAAGAAAAAATTAAAAGGTAACAAATGAATAAGGTGAATGACATGCTCAAATTTTTGATTGTTTTTATATTTTCAATTGGCTTTAATGGTACTGCGTTCAGCCAAGATCCGGAGATGAAAAAACCTAGGGGTAAAAAAATTGGTTTTTCGCAAATTAGCGGGTCCGGTATCAGCATACTAGAAAATTATACCGGAATTCCCGATTCCACTGGTATGCTTGGATCCTATGAGCTAAGCGTGGGGGAATTTAAAAAAGCTTGTTATTTTAGCGATAGACAACCTAAAAACAGTTGGGCTGCAGGTGGAAACCAATACGCACCCAATATCCTATATAAAAATTTTGATAAAATTATTGATGAGAAATTCAGTTTTAGAGGAATCTTTCTAGTGCTGGAAATGAAAACTGGTGGATTCCTAGTTTTGTTGCCTGTATCTGGATCAGAGACCATGTCCTGGATGGAAGCTACAGACAATCACACTTTGAAACTTTTCTTTGGAACGCTTGGAACAAAATCGGTAAATGGTGATGTTCCACTGATTGCGTGGAGTAAGTCAAACGATGTTTATGCAGCCTGCAGAAGGGTATGGGAATTGGCATTAGGTTCAAAGCCTGTAAACGGGAATACAGACTGGCGTTACAAGAAAAAGTACAATGATTGCTTCAAATACTTGGGCTGGTGTAGTTGGGAAGAATACAAAAAAGACATCAGCAGCGACTTACTAATGGAGGTGGCAAAGAAAATTGAAAACTCAGTTATTCCGGTACGTTACATCCTAGTTGACGACGGACATCAAAATGGCATTAATGAGCGGGTGGGTGATAAGTTGAAAAGTTTTATACCGGATAGCAAGAAATTTCCAAAAGGTTGGCAGCCGTTTTTGGATATGAGGAAAGAGGATAAGATAAAATGGATGGGAATTTGGCATGGCTTTGATGGGCTTCAGAGTACCATTCATCCCAACAATGATTTTGGGGAATTAAACAATCATTTAATGAAGGTTACCCCTGCTAATACAAAAGCTAAAACTGCATCTGCTAAAGTGCAGTCTACAGATAACAAATTAGTTGATGTAGTTAGTTCAAATACATCAGGTATTGTACCCAGGGATAATTCGAAATCCTCCAACGCATTTTATGATGCACTTATTGGGTCGGTTAAAAAACATGGTTTTGATTTTGCAAAGATCGATTATCAATTAAGAGACCTTTGGTGGTATAGTGGAACGGGGAATGCGGTATCCGCTTCTGCAACAAATTCGCAATCGTTGGAACAAGCGGCCAACCATTACCTGGCTGGATTAATAAACTGTATGGCGCACAACCCTGTCTGCATTTTTAATACCCGTTATAGTGCAGTAACCCGCAGTAGCATGGACTACAAGGTCGGTGATGCTCCGAAAGGCAGGCATCATCTTTGGCAGTCGTTTAATAATACGCCATGGTTAGGTCAAACTGTATGGGGTGATCATGATATGTTTCATTCAAGTGATCCATACAGCGGTAGAATGATGGCTGTATCTAAGGCTATGAGTGGAGCGCCGGTTAGTTTGTCTGACAATCCTGACAAGTTTGTTAATGAATACATATTGCCTTTGTGTTATAAGGATGGTGAGCTTTTAAGGCCAATTGCACCCGGAGGACCGCTACCTGAATCTATGCTGCTACAACCAATGGAAGAAAAATTGCCATACAGGGTCATTGCTCCTTTTCAAGATGGTTCCGCAGCCATTGTTGTCTATAACCTTTACAGCAATGTTAAATTTGACTATTGGACGAAACCAACAGGGGAAGCAGAAATTCCGGCAACTGTAAAAGGATATCTATCACCTGAAGATTATACACATGCGGCGGATATGGTTCAGCCATTTGCTGGAAAATGGAGGTTACCCACTAGTGGGCTTGTTGCCTGGGACTGGTACGATAGAAAAGGCTTCAAACTTGAGAGGAAGGTTGAATTTGATCTGAAAGGCTTTTCAGATAAACTATTTATTGTAAGTCCTGTAAAGGATAACTGGGCTATTATTGGTCGTTCTGATAAATATCTTTCCTGTGCTGCAAATAAGGAGGTTAAGACTTCAGGTAGCAGATTGACGGTGACATTGCACGAATCTGGTCCTGTTATTATCTGGTGTGGCAAAGGGATCCCAAAATCGAAGGAATTCGAGCTTGAAAATTTAGGCAATGGGTTTTATGAAGTTAAAATGGCAGTAGGACAGAAGAATAGAAAATTAATTCTTGAGCGATAAAAATGCGGTCACTGGGATGTATATCGGCGTTAAGTCAAATTTAAAAATAGCAAAATGTCTTTTTCATGGTTTGATACCTAGGCTTGAGTGGTTGTAATCATCGTAAATAGAAAGTCTCTAATGATTAAAAAAGGGGCAACAGGTATTGCTGAATATAAGTGCTTTAAAGTCGGTGTACGAATCATAAAAAACTAAAATAATTTCTAGATGTATATAAGAAGGCTGTTGATCATTTTTCTCCTCCAAATTGTATTAGGCGAATTTGTTGTTGCCCAGTTGCCTCAACATCAGCTCAAACTTTGGTACAATCAGCCTGCAAATGCTGTTATTGCCGATGATCCTAATCCAACGAAAGACGATCCCGAATGGTTAAAAGCCCTCCCGCTGGGTAATGGCTCGTTAGGAGTGATGGTTTTTGGAGATGTCAACCGCGAACGATTGCAACTAAGTGAAGAAAGCATGTGGTCGGGCAGTGCTGCTGATAACGATAATCCCGAAGCGGCAGTGGCCTTTCCCAAAATCCGGCAGCTTCTTCTTGAAGGCAAATATAAAGAAGCCACTGAACTAACCAACAAAACGCAAATTTCCAAAGGCAAAGGTTCCGGACATGGAAAGGGGGCTAGAGTTCCGTTTGGATGTTTTCAAACACTGGGCGATTTATGGATTGATAATGGCCGGAATTCACCGTATACCAATTACTACCGCGAGCTCGATTTAGACAATGCTATTGTAAGGATTCGCTATTTGCAGGAGGGGGTAAATTTTAAACGTGAAATTTTTACCAGCCAGCCTGACCAAGTCATGGTTGCACGATTTACCGCCGATAAATCCGCAAAGATTTCGTTTACCTGCACCTTTACCCGACCGGAACGTTTCGTTACTTCTTCCGATAACGGACAGTTGATTATGTCTGGGGCGCTTTTCGATGGAAAAGGGGGAGACGGACTACAATACATGACTCGTTTAAAGGCAGTGAATAAAAACGGAAAAATTCGTTTCGAGGATAATAAACTGATTGTTGAGAATGCCGATGAGGTTACCTTATTTCTTTCTGCTTCCACAGATTATGTGCTAAAATATCCCGAGTACAAAGGAAGAAACTACAAAGTCATCACCAATCGGAGCATTGAAAAAGCCTCCGCTAAAACTTTTGACGTATTAAAGAATGCGCACAAAAATGAGTATCAGCGTTATTTCAAAAGGGCAAGCCTACATTTATCTTCAGACAAAACAGATTCCGTTGCAACAGATGATCGGATTGTCCGTTTCAGGCAAAGCCAATCAGATTTGCACCTGACGGAACTGCTATTTCAATATGGCCGTTACCTACTTATTGCATCGTCGCGCCCCGGAACTTTGCCTGCGAATCTTCAGGGAATCTGGGCGAACAAAATACAAACTCCCTGGAACGGGGATTATCATACAGATATAAACATTGAAATGAATTACTGGTTGGCCGAAGTGACCAACCTGTCCGAAATTCACCTGCCGTTTTTTGATTTAATTGAATCGTTTGTTGAGCCGGGTAAAAAAACAGCCAAAACACAGTACAACCTGAATGGCTGGGTAATTCACCCGATAACCAATGTTTGGGGATACACTTCTCCGGGAGAGGCTGCCAGTTGGGGAATGCACACTGGGGCAGGAGCATGGTTATGTTCGCACATTGCCGAACATTATGCTTTTACAGGCGACAGGAAATTTCTGGCAAGAATGTATCCCATCTTAAAATCTTCGGTTGAGTTTTATCTCGGCTGGCTTGTTAATGATCCAAAAACAGGGAAATTGATTTCTGGGCCTGCAGTTTCACCCGAAAATACTTACGTTGCTCCCGATGGCAGCAAAACGCAGATAAGCATGGGACCTGCCCACGACCAGGAGGTGATTTGGCAGCTTTTTAGCGATTTTATTATGGCATCGCAAGCTTTAGGTGTTAAAGATGACTTTACTGTTCGGGTTGTTAAGGCAAAAGATAATCTGGCAGGGCCTCAAATTGGTTCAGATGGGCGGTTGATGGAATGGGCTGATGAATTCCCTGAAGTTGAACCCGGACATCGGCACATCTCGCATCTTTTTGCAATGCACCCCGGTTCACAGATCAATATGGAACATACTCCCCTATTCGCCGCTGCGGCAAAAAAATCGCTTGATTTTCGAATTGCTAATGGTGGTGGACAGAAAGGATGGAGCGCTGCGTGGCTGGTTAGTCAGTATGCCCGGCTATATGATGGCGAAAAGGCAAAAGAAAATTTAAATACGGTTTTGAAAATAAGAACGTCACCCAATCTGTTTGCGCTATACCCTCCTTTTCAGATAGATGCAAATTTCGGAGTTACCGCCGGAATTGCCGAAATGTTAATTCAAAGTCACCAGGGATTTGTTGAATTGCTGCCAGCCCTTCCAAAGGAATGGAATGAAGGGGCAGTGAAAGGGCTTCGGGCTAGGGGCGGATTTGAAGTGGATATGAAATGGGAAAAGGGAATATTGATTTCAGCAAATGTTACCTCAATTTTAGGAAATAAAGGGGTGTTGAGATACCATGGAAAAGATTTGGAACTTGTTATGAAAAAAGGAGCCTCACGGAAATTTGATTTTAAATAAATTAAGCATGGATGTGACAAGTTCGAGGTTCATTCCTATTGCGGAATATTAATAAGATAAAATTGTAGTGATGGGAAGAAAAAAAATATATAAAAAGTGTGGCTTCACTTCAGCGATAATATTTAAAAGATTGGATGCTTTTTTTTGACATGAAGGCTAACCCCGAAGATTTATATTTAATATGATTAGTATAACAGATATTTTAATTAGTAGTGGTTATGTCATTGGCATTATTATGATTGGCCTATGGGTAAGTTTTAAGAAAAAGGAAAAGCTAGCTAAAAATTTAGCAAGCGACTATTTTTTAGCAGGAAATACGTTGAGATGGCCGATGATTGGTTTGTCGCTATTTGCTACTAATATATCTTGTGTACACCTTGTCAGCCTAACACAATCTGGCTTTGACACTGGCTTACTAAATGGGAATTTTGAGTGGATGGCCGCTTTTACATTAATATTGCTTGGTCTATTTTTTGCTCCTTTTTACATTAGATCTGGCGTTACCACGCTTCCTGATTTTTTGGAAAAAAGATATAATAGAGCTTGTCGGGATTGGTTAGCGATTATATCTATTATTTCAGCCATTATTATTCATATTTCTTTTTCCTTATTGGCTGGAGGAATCGTGCTGCAAGCACTTTTTGGTATCAACATGTATGTAAGTGTTATAGTAATTGCTTCACTAACTGCCATTTACACCATAATTGGGGGCTTCTCTGCTGTGGTTGTTACGGAGTCGATACAGACCATTGTTTTGGTTATAGGTGCAGTAATCATGACTGCTGCTTCTTGGTTAAAACTGGGAGGTTGGACTCCTTTGATTGAAACCTTGCAAGCAACTGGAAGCACAGATAAATTATCTATGCTACGACCTCATGGGGATAGTAGTGGTATGCCATGGTATGCGGTGTTCTTAGGTTACCCTGTACTGGGTATCTGGTACTGGTGTGCCGACCAAACAATTGTTCAACGGGTGTTGGGCGCAAAGGATGAAAATCAGGCTCGCATCGGTCCTATATTCTGTGGATTTATTAAAATATTGCCGGTATTCATTTTTGTTCTTCCAGGGTTATTCGCCTATGCTTTGGCTTACAGGGGTCAATTGAATATTGAGTCTATTACAACAATTGATTCGTTAGGTAATAAAGTAGTTAACAGTAAAGGTTTATATACGCTGATGATCACCCAGCTTTTACCTTCAGGTTTAATCGGAATAATGGTAGCGGCACTTTTATCGGGATTAATGAGCCAAGTGTCGGGAGCTTTGAATTCTATAGGCACATTAGTAAGCTATGATTTATTCAAACGGTTTCGTCCAGAAATTGGAGATGCACAACTGGTAAAAGTAGGTCGTATTTCGGCAGGGATTGCTTTGGTTTTCTCGATTGCATTACTGCCTTTATTAAACAGCTATGAAAGCATTTTTAATGGGCTAAATGATATAATTTCTCATATCGCCCCTCCTATAACCTGTGTTTTTTTATTGGGTATATTTTGGAAAAAGGCCTCTGCAAAATCTGCTCAATTTACTTTATATGTAGGCTCTATCGTTGGTGCTATGGTTTATATAATAAATAAAGTTTTTCCGGATACCTATATCGGGAAGGTGCCTTTTATGATGATGGCTTTTTACTTGTTTTGTTTTTGTGTAATGCTTCAAGTTATTCTTTCATTTAAGTATAAGGTTCAACATACAAAGGAGAGCAATTTATTATATTGGAATTCTCCTTTAGAGCCTTTGCAATGGGAAGGTTGGAAAGGGGTTGGTAATTATAAATTCCTTTCTGTTTTATTACTTGTATGTATTGGAGTACTCTATTATATTTTTCGGTGATCACTAAAAGTGAAAGACTAGAAAGTAATTATAATGAAAAATACTAACTGACAATTAAAAATGTTACATGGAGGATCTTAAATATTTTGAATTAGGAAACGCTAAAATATTGAAACCGAAGTTTAAAAAGATTTTTTAGCACATTGAATACTAGTGTTTAGGCTATTTTAAACACAACAT
Source organism: Ferruginibacter sp. (assembly GCA_044357815.1). GTDB lineage: Bacteria > Bacteroidota > Bacteroidia > Chitinophagales > Chitinophagaceae > Ferruginibacter. Next base: position 25,248 of record JBIKOV010000021.1, read on the forward strand.
TTGCAAGTGAATTGTCACCTAAAAATAAATTGATAAAATGAATAAACAGCAAAGCGATTTTCTAACTAAAAGCACTGAAAAAGCATTTGACATAGAGCATAGGCGGAAAATGAACCATAGCTTAAGACAGTCTGATCTGGCTTTTGAAAAAGGAAAATTGCAGTTTTCTAACCTAAATGCTGCACGCAATAATGCTAATAAAAGAAAATGGCAAACGATTGAAAACCTTGGGGATTATTTAAAAGAGTTCGAAGCAAACTTTTTAAAAAGAGGCGGCAAGATAATATGGGCCCAAACTGGAGACCAGGCATTACAAGAGATACTTAAAATATGTCAGCAGAAAGGTGCAAAAAGTATTGTAAAAAGTAAATCCATGGTGACCGAAGAGATACATTTAAATGAATTCCTATTAAAGAATAAAATCGAAGTTGTTGAAACAGACTTAGGAGAATATATACAACAATTGGATGGTGAGGCACCTTACCACATTGTAGCCCCTTCTTTGCATAAAAGTAAAGAAGACGTTGCCCGTTTATTTCATGAAAAGCTTAATGTGGCACCAAATTTAAAGCCCGAAGAATTAACCCTGGTTGCCAGAAATATAATGCGGAAAAAATACCAGGAAGCTGAAATTGGAATTACTGGAGCTAATTTTCTTTTAGCTGATATCGGTGGGGTTGTAGTAACAGAAAATGAGGGTAATGCAAGGCTGAGCACCAGTTTTCCCAAAACCCATATTGTTATTACAGGTATAGAAAAAGTGCTTCCTTCAATAGATGACTTGCAATTATTTTTGCCCTTACTGGCAACGTTTGGTTCCGGTCAAAAAGTGACTGTATACAATACTATTTTT
>JBIKOV010000022.1:0-26044 GCA_044357815.1 Ferruginibacter sp.
ATGGCTATGCTACTGAAAATGCTGCATTTGCAGAATGCTTTGACACAGCCGATAGAAAAGAAGGTACACTTGCGTTTATGGAAAAACGTATACCTGCATTTACAGGGAAATAAATAGCTGGGGCTAACCCCTGATTGAATTATAATGTAACCTCGTTAATTTTATCGATTGGATTCATAACATAGGTAAACAAAGAATTGTCACTCATCAATTCCACTACCCTGAATCCACGATAGGGAGTTCCCCAGTCTCCGCCAAAATGGGCGTCAAAAATAAAGGGTATTTCATTCTTTTTCTTTATCCCCTCTTGATCATGATCATGGCCATTAAATACAGCCTTTACATTATTGTGCTTTGCAAAAATGTCAAATAATTCAGGGCAATCCACTGCATGTTTAGTTTGCTTGCCTGGATTGATATGTATAAAAATAAATACATTTTTTTGGGCGCGATGTTTTTCTAATTGTGCCGCAATCCAATTTACATCCGGACAGAGATAGGCTCCTGTTTCATTGGAAGTAGTTGCTATTAAGAAAGAATTTTTTCCAACTGAAAAATCAAGATTGACGGGCATGCGCCAAATAGCCTCCCATTCTTGTGCTGTAACCTTATCATGGTTTCCCTGACTTACATAATATTTTAGCGCAAGCTTATCCAAGGCGTTTTTTGCAGCTGGATAAAACTTTTTATCGTCGTGAATGATGTCGCCATTAATCACGCAAAACGCAAATGGATTGGCGGCATGTTCTTCATTGATACGGGTAACTAGCGTTTCGAAATACTTTTCATACGCTGTTCCCTTTTGGCCATAATGGCCATCGGATGCAACAACAAAGCGTAGCTTAACTTTCTTACCCTTTTTCCACTCGCTCCAATTCAATTCGCTAGCATGAAGGATTTCTCCTCCGGCCAAAACGATCGCAACTGTAGATGCATATTTAATAAATTCACTCCTTTTCATAGCTGTTTTTTTATTTAAAATCTGCAATTTTGAAAACGCAAAGCTTTCACTTCCGGATTAGCACCATAAACATCAATTGATTTTAACTGATCAATCAACGATACAAGATTTTCTATTTTGATGCGCTTCCAACCAATCGGAAAACAACCCTCAGGAAAGCGGACTTTAATTCTTAAATTGAAGTTCAAGGTAATTGAAAATATTCTCCAAAAAAAATAAAGCGACCCAATAAAAGGATGCAGGTAAAATAATATAAAAAGATGTACAATTATATCCTTCAACAAGTAACTTTACATCTAATAGTTAACTTTAAAATAATGCCAAATGGAATATAGAATAGAAAAAGATACAATGGGTGAGGTAAAAGTGCCTGTAGATGCTTATTTTGGCGCGCAAACACAGCGCAGTATTGATAACTTTAAAATTGCTGAGGACATTAATAAAATGCCCAAGGAGATTATCAAGGCTTTTGCCTATTTGAAAAAAGCGGCCGCTCTAACCAATTTGGATGCAGGTGTATTACCAAAAGAAAAATCAGACCTCATTGGAATAGTATGTGATGAAATCCTTGCAGGCAAATTAGACAAATGGTTTCCGCTGGTAGTATGGCAAACCGGAAGTGGCACGCAAAGCAATATGAATGTGAATGAGGTAGTGGCTTATCGAGGCCATGTGGTTAATGGTGGTAAACTGGAGGATAAAGAAAAATTTTTACACCCGAATGATGATGTCAATAAATCCCAATCTAGTAATGACACATTTCCAACAGCCATGCACATTGCTGCTTATAAAATTCTGATAGAAACCACCATTCCAGGAATTGAAAAATTAAGGGATACCCTTGCTGCTAAATCAAAGGCGTATATGCAAGTGGTGAAGATTGGGCGTACCCATTTTATGGATGCTACCCCTTTAACGGTGGGGCAGGAATTCAGCGGCTATGTATCACAATTAAATCATGGATTAAAGGCCATTCACAACACATTGGAACATCTAAGTGAATTGGCATTAGGCGGTACCGCAGTAGGTACCGGCATCAATACCCCAGAGGGCTATTCTGTTAATGTAGCGAAACATATTGCCACATTAACTGGCCTTCCATTTATTACTGCTGAAAATAAATTTGAAGCACTGGCAGCTCATGATGCGATTGTGGAAGCCCATGGTGCACTAAAAATGGTGGCCGTAAGCTTAATGAAAATTGCCAATGATATCCGCATGCTTTCTTCTGGCCCACGGTCGGGCATAGGTGAAATTTATATTCCAGACAATGAGCCTGGATCTTCTATCATGCCAGGAAAGGTAAACCCTACACAATGCGAAGCCTTAACCATGATTGCCGCACAGGTAATGGGCAATGATGTTACCATCAGTATTGGCGGAAGCATGGGACATTTTGAACTCAATGTATTTAAACCTGTGATGATCTATAATTTTCTTCACAGCGCACGTCTTATCGGAGATGGTTGTGTATCCTTCAATGACAAATGTGCAATTGGACTAGCACCAATCGAGGCAAATATTAAAAAACATGTAGACAATAGCCTGATGCTGGTAACTTCCCTTAACACAAAAATTGGTTACTATAAAGCTGCTGAAATAGCACAGAAAGCACATAAAGAAGGTACGACTTTAAAAGAAATGGCTGTAAAGTTGGGCTATGTCACCCCCGAAGAATTTGATGAATGGGTAATTCCCGCCAACATGGTGGGAAAAACTGACTAGGCGCAGTCTTGGGAAATTAAAAATTATTGCACCTGCACATCATCGTTCACTACTGCACCTGTTTCTTGTGTATGATGATTTTCAGGAGGATTTTGATTGCTGAAAAACTTTTTTTGGAATACCAGAATGGTGATGACCCCCGAAGAAATGGCAGCATCCGCAAGGTTAAAAATTGGACGAAAAAACTCAAATTCCTCTCCACCCCAGATAGGTACCCATGAAGGAAAGTGTACATTGCTGATTACTGGAAAATAAAGCATGTCTACCACTCTACCATGCAGAAATCCTGCATATCCATGAGCAGGAAATATTTTTGCCACTAGGTAACTTCCCTGCGCACTCTCCTCAAAAATCATCCCATAAAACATACTATCGATCAGATTACCCAACGCACCCGCAAAAATTAAAGTGGCACAAATAACAAACCCCTTGTTATACTTTTTTTGAATAATGCTTCTAAGGTACCAAACACCAAAAATTACTGCACCCAACCTAAATAAAGTAAGCATCATTTTTCCTGCAGCTCCACCAAATTTCCATCCATAGGCCATCCCTTCATTTTCTACGAAATACAAACGAAACCAATTTCCCAAAATATTATGGTTTTCGTTCATGTAATAATTGGTTTTAATATAGAATTTAAGTGCCTGATCGGCTACTACAACCAATAAAATAATAAGTGTTACGTGTCTGGCTTTGATCATAAGTTGCAAAGATAATGGATAAATGGTTTCAGGCTTGGAATGGAAATGAAGTCCCTATTCTTCGAAATACACTCGCTTAACCCGCTGTGAAACACCCGTTAATATTTCGTAGGCAATCGTTTGAGCACTATTGGCCAAATCCGTCACCGGAAGGGGTTCTCCAAAAACAATTACTTCGTCTCCTTCCTTAATACTAGTTCCGGTTATATCCAGCATGGTCATATCCATACAAACATTGCCAATTACAGGCACCAAGTTTCCGTTTACCCACATACTGCCTACCCCATTACTTAAAACCCGCGGATAACCATCTGCATACCCTATACGAACGGTTGCAATCAAGGTGTCAACATTAACCCTCCCCATTCTACTATAACCAATACTTTGGCCAGCTGCCACCTGCTTAATTTGCGAAATAGTCGTTTTTAAAGTACTCACATTTTTAAGTTTCGACTGCATTTCTAAATTACTATCTACTCCATACAAACCAATGCCTAGACGAACCATATCTAATTGCAAATTAGGATGTCGGTGAATGGATGAAGTATTAGCAATATGACGAATAAAAGTATAGCCAATTGCGGTATGCAAAAATGCACAACCTTTTAAAAATTCTTCAGCCTGTAGTTTGGTAAATGAATCATGTTCCTCGGAATCGCTGGCAGCGAGATGAGAAAAAACAGACTGAACTTTAAAAGGGCTTGTTGGCTGCAACAACTCTCCTAATTCAAACAAGTCTTTGGTTTCAAAACCCAGGCGATGCATGCCGGTATCCAATTTGATATGCACTGGGTAATTTTTAACAGCAGAGCGCTCCAAGTATTGTTGAAACCCATTTAAAATACCAAAGGAATATAATTCAGGTTCAAGATGATAGTTTACCAGCACATCAAAAGTTGCCTCCTCAGGATTTAACACTAGAATAGGTAAATTAATACCAGCCCGTCTTAATTCAACCCCCTCATCCGCATAGGCAACCGCGAGGTAATCAACCTGCTGAAACTGCAATAAATTGGCAATCTCAAAACCACCACTGCCATAGCTGAAGGCTTTTACCATCGCCATCAGTTTCACACCAGGTTTTAATAATTGCTGATACGCTTTTAAATTATGCGTCACTGCATTTAAATTAATTTCCAATACAGTCTGGTGCAGTTTTTCTTCCAGCAAATGGCTTATTTGCTCAAATTCAAATACCCTTGCCCCTTTAAGCAGAATGGTCTCATTGTGAAAATGAATGGAATAAAACTGCTGCATGCATTCAGCGATGGAAGAAAAGAAAAAGCTTTGTGGAATATTATGAAAGACCTGCTGGTGCTTGAAAATATCTGGACCAATTCCTATAAAACGTTGAATATTTTTTTGTTGTAAAATAGATGCTACTGCCCCATATAATTCAACACCAGCCTTGCCTGACTCCAAAATATCACTCAATATTAATGTCCGAGTAGGGTGCTGCTGCTGCTGAACTAGAAAGTCCAATGCAATGGTTAAAGAATTGATGTCAGCACTATAACTATCATTTATCACCGAACAATTATTGATACCTTGCTTTAATTCAAGTCGCATTTCTACGGCCTTAAGCTGCAACATTCTTTTTTGAATAACCAACGTAGGAATTTGTAAATGCAATAATACACACCAACAAGTAATTGCATTCTGAATGGATGCATCATCCGTAAATGGAATGGTGATAGAAATAGGAGAACTTAAGGAAGAATGTGAATCATTGCTTTTTGACCGATGATCGTGGGCAGAAATAATTGTTTGGTGTTTTTCTTTTTGAATGCCTAACAGTTCCAATAAAGCAGATTCTTTTTTGCCCCAACAAAAAACTTTACAATGGTCCTCAATGCCTATTTTTTTAATAAATTGATTTACGCCAACTTCCAAATTAGGGTAATCTGTTCCATAAATTAGTACATCAGTTTGGACAAAAAGATTCAATTTTTCAGCAATTTTCTGATCAACGGACAAGAAGCCCTCTCCATGTGCATCACCGATATTGGTAAACACGCCAATACCAGGTTGGATAATTTTTTCAAGTTTTACCATCTCATCAGGCTGAGAAATTCCAGCTTCAAAAATTGCCAGTGTATGTGTTTCATTCATCTGCCAAACACTCAGTGGCACCCCAATTTGAGAATTGTAACTTTTAGGACTTCGCACAATTGAATAATCATCTTGTAATAACTGAAACAGCCATTCTTTTACAATGGTTTTTCCATTGCTACCTGTAATGCCAATAACAGGAATGTTAAATTGTTTGCGGTGAAAAGCCACTAATGAATGAAGTGCAAAAAGCACATCGCTGACTAGTAAGAAATTTGAACCAGGATACATTTCCATGGCCTCCAGTCCTGCAGGCTCCGATACCACAAAATCCCTTACCCCTTTATGATATAAATCCTTTACAAATGAATGGCCGTTTCTCCTTGGGCCATCCAATGCAAAAAAAATGGAAGACTCTGGAAACAAAAGTTTACGGCTATCAAGCAATAGGTGCTCGATCAATGTGCCGGATTTTTCATTGAGTAAAAATTCGGCACTAACAATTTCCGCTATTTGTTCAATTGAATAAACCAATGGACGATTGTATGAATTTAAAATATAAAAAAAATGCAGTCAAAATAACAGATCCTTACTTCGCCACTTTCCAGTTCATTTAAAAAAAGATTCTACTCTTTCACATCCGCCGGCACTCCCTTTCGATTGTGATGGATAGAGTAAAAAATAGACCCCGAAATGCAAAATACAATCATTAACAATGATACCCAAACCGGTAAATGTATCCATTGAACGACCAACATTTTAATTCCGATAAATACCAGCACAATGGCGATTCCCTGTTGCAAAAAATCGAATCTACTAGCTGCCCCACGTAATAAAAAAAACAAACTTCTTAAACCCAATACAGCAAAAATATTGGAAGAATAAATCAACAATTTTTTGTTAGGATCAGGTATAATCGAAAAAACCGCTGGGATGGAATCAATAGCAAAAACGATATCGATAAGCCCCAGCATCACCACAACCATAGAAAGTTTGGTAAATAAAATTTTATTGTTTTTTTTGATAATAAACCTACCATTGGGCTCAGCATTGGTAGTAGGCATAAACTTTTTCATCATTTTAAATGCAAAGCTCTCCTCCGGGTTAAACTCCTCTTCATCACTACTGGAAAACATTTTAACACCCGTGTACACCAAAAATATTCCGAATATATACATAATCCATTCAAATCGAGCAACCAATCCGCTGCCTACAGCGATAAAGAGGATTCTAAAAACAATAGCCATCAAAATCCCCAGTAATAACACCCTAGAATAATCATGATTTTTTACTCCAAAAAATGAAAAAATAATTATGAATACAAAAATATTGTCGATGGATAGCGACCATTCCAACAGATAAGCAGATAAGTATTGTAGCGCATCGTTTGCCCCATTTTCAAACCAAACAAATGCACAAAAGGCAAAAGCCAATGCCACCCAAAATACAGTTTGTACAATTGCATTTTTAAGCGTTATGACGGTATTTTTTTTACTAAGCAACCCTAGGTCAAAAACCAAGGCTAACAAGACTACAGCGCCAAAAACAAAGTAAATTAACAAGCTATTATTCATGATTTTATTTAATTAATTGATTTTTTAAATAGTATATTTTATTTTTCTTCTCCATTGGTAAAATACAGCAAAAAAGCAAACCAAGGATATCGGTAATAATAGGTTGATTAATTGCCAACTGTTTCTTTGCTCCTCCACCTTTTTTACATCCAATAATCGTAGGGTATAATCTTTCGCTTTCGCTTCTAACACATTGTCCTTATTAGCTAGATACTCTGTACAAGTCAAAAAGAAATCCTTATTGGCGTACCCCACTTTGGTATACTTATTAGTTCCCATGGGTAGCGGTCCTATCTTATCCGAAACCTGATTCATCACAATATCAGCATCACTTACTACGATTAGTTTTCCTCGGCTTGTGCGCTCCCTTATAAATTCAGCACCATACTGGTGCAAAGTGTCAAGCTGTGCCTGGCTTACCCTATTGGCGTAGAGGGAAGAAAATTTACCTTCCAGCAAAACTGCAACGGGAATATTTTTACGATTGTACTTGGTGATTGATTCCTGGGTTTGCAAACTATTCAACTCAATTCTGGCAGGAGTTGCCATGGTATAAGCATTTTCAGAAGTGGAAAGCAGAATTGTTTTGTTAATACCTATAGCTTCCACTGTATCGATGGAATTTACAAATTGTCCTAACACGTCAGCTTGATTTTTTACTATGCCATGTGCCGAACCAGATTGCAATAAAGGGGCATAAGGCCAGGGCAATAACTGCTGCTGGCTTTGGCCTCCAACACTTCCCACTTCAACTGGTATCAAATCGCAATGCTTATCCGCAATCAAGTCTGTATTGACCCTTACTCCATAGCGGAACAATAGATCATTTAAATTCAGGTCTCGAGCATAGGCAATCAGATCTCCATTTTGAAGACTATCTCTTTCTGCATATAATACATCAATTAAAAATAAAATATTACCGCCATTCATTACATACTGGTCTAGCTTGAATTTTTCTTCATCGGTAAATTTTTCGACTGGTTTAACGATCACCAACGCATTGTATTCGCGAGGAATAAAAGGCTGCGATTTTAAATTAACCGTATCAACTATAAAATTTCGTCCGAGGGTTTCAAAAACATCATTTACCGGAAGGAAACCATATTTTGGCTCTCCATTTCCATACACATAGCCCACTAAAGGGATTTGGGCTTGGGTTAACTGTTGGATCGCATGGGAAAATTTATATTCCAATAAAGCTTCTGCACTATTCAAGGAATTTTTATCCAACAGATCACTAGAATTAAAAACGCTTTTTTGAACCTGTCCCTGCAGCAGGTCTATGGCAATGATTTTTCCATGATAGCGAACTGTTGCACCAGGAAATATCTGCCGATTATTTGCCCCTTCTCCCTCCTTTACTTGTACCCGCTGGTTGGTAGGTCGCAAGCCCATTTCAATAAGGGATTCAAATACTTTTGATTTGGCAGAATCATTTAAACCATCACCAGGAATTTCAAAACTGTACTGAATATTATTGCCTCCATAATTCTTGAAATTTTCCAATAGCTCCCGGGTACTATTCGCTAGTTTCTTAAACTCTGATTTGATATCACCCGAAAGAAACACAGTAATATCCACTGTGCTATCCAAGTTGGTAAGAATAGTTTGAGTGGTGTTGGAAAGGGTAAACCTCTTTTCATTGGTAAAGTCAATACTTGAATGAAAAAAAGATGCCGCCCAATTAATTGCGATTAGCACTAGGATACTAAGCGGCAACCAAGCTTTACTCTTTACTATTTTATTAAAAAATAAATTCATTTATATGATAGTTATCGCTTAAGTAAATTTTTAATGGTGATCAAAAGAAATAGGGTTATGAGACTTCCAAAATAAACAATATCCCTAGTATCTAACAGCCCGCGACTTACACTTTTATAATGAAAATCAATCCCCCACATTTCTATATAATAATCCGCGTTCGCCTGAAAAACAGGCAACTTACTAATTGCATTGAAACCATAATAAAGTAGCAAACAAGCAAAAGCACTGGTTAAAAAAGCTACAACTGCATTATTAGTAAAGCTGCTGCCGCATAAACCAACCGCCGCAAATACAGATGCTAATAAAAAAAGGCCTATATAACTACCTGCAATACCGCCTCCATCAATTCCTCCCCCGGCACTCAAACGCTTAATCGTAACAATATAAATGAAGGTGGGCGCAATTACAAAGATGAGTACCCCTAAAATGGCAATATATTTACCTGCAACGATCTGGAATTTGGTAAGTGGACTGGTTTGCAATATCTCAATTGTGCCAGATCTAAATTCTTCGGATAGGGAACGCATCGTGATAGCGGGTACTAAAAAAATCATCACCCAGGGAGATAGTTCAAAAAATGTATCCAGGGTAGCATACCCAAAATCAAAAAGATTGCTATCATTCAATACAAACAAATAAAAACCATTTACGAGCAAAAACAAAATAATGGCAATGTACCCCGTAAGGTTACTAAAAAATTGGTGCAATTCCTTTTTACAAATACTCCACATGAATAATAAAATTAGATGCAATTTACTGCTTAGCTCCTACAATCATTTTGTTTAAATATGATTTAGTTTCAATTTAAATATATAATGATATTTTTAAATGCAACAGGTTGGGTGATTTAAAAAAAAATTATTGCCCCAATGCAGCGTTTTAAATAAAGCCTTTGTCTATGTTCTTGATTAAACTGCTAATATATTACCACTTGAAGTATGATCTTGGATGTTTCTAAAATAAACATCTTTTGTACCTCAGAAATTTACCAAACAATAGTTATTTACCAAAACTAACTGCTCAGTCCCGCCCAAAAGGCGGGACTTTTTAATTCCAACCCTTAATCCTTCTTAAAAAGCACCCATTCCCCTTTCTACTAAATCAACGGTACACTCAATGGGGGAGAGAGAGGGGCAAAAAAAGCCCGGCTACCTTCGGCAACCGGGAATATTGTTCGTTTCGACAAATTATTTCAGCAAAATGTAAATTAAACAGCAAAACTTTCTCCACATCCACAACTTCTACTAGCATTAGGATTGTTGAAATAAAAACCCTTGCCATTCAGTCCATCACTAAATTCCAGCTCGGTATTCACTAGGTACAAAAAGCTTTTGAGGTCAGTTACAATTTTAATACCCTTGTCTTCAAAAGATTGATCCATTGGCTTTTGTTCATTGTCGAAGTCCATTTTATAACTTAAGCCACTACATCCTCCCCCTACTACACCTACTCGCAAAAAATAGGATGAATCCTCTGCCAAACCTGCATCCTTCATTAGCGTAATCACCTTTGCCTTTGCCTTGTCGCTGATATAAATAGCATTATCCAACGCCACAGGTGCAGCTAGAGGAGCTTCCGCTACCGCATCAATGCCCGATATATTTGAACCGTTACTATTCATTTTTAAAACATTTATTCTTTTGAACACCTTAAAGCGTATCCACAGTATAGGCTTTCAAAGACCTAGTGAACCACACTTTCCTCAAACTTGATCGAATCCATACCGTTCTTTACCCTATAATCGTTGATAGCAGCTTTAATTGCATCTTCTGCCAACACTGAACAGTGAATTTTTACAGGTGGGAGATTCAACTCTTCCACAAAATCCATATTATCTACAGTAAGGGCTTCATCAATACTTTTCCCTTTCAGCCATTCTGTAGCCAAAGAAGAAGAAGCAATTGCAGAACCACAACCAAAGGTTTTAAATTTTGCATCTGTAATCATGCCAGTTGCATCATCTACTTCAATTTGCAAACGCATTACATCGCCGCACTCAGGAGCTCCTACAAGCCCTGTACCTACATTTTTACTGCTTTTATCAAGCGTACCCACATTTTTGGGATTTTGGTAATGATCAATCACTTTTTCTGAATATGCCATAGTTGTAAAATTTAAAAATGTGAAATTAAGAAAACTAAAAAGCGAATCAAATACTTTAACAAATTTTCCTACTTAAAATTTTGTTTACTTATAAATTAATGTGCTGCCCACTCAATTTTACTTAAATCAATCCCCTCCTTATACATTTCCCACAGTGGGCTCATATCCCTTAACTTTAGTACCGTTTCGCTGATTGCTTTGATGGTATAATCAATTTGCTCCTCATTGGTGAAACGGCCAAGGCCAAAACGAAGTGAACTGTGTGCCAAATCATCCCCTAAACCCAATGCTTTTAATACATAAGATGGTTCGAGCGATGCAGAAGTACAAGCAGAGCCGGAACTTAATGCGATATTTTTATTGAATCCCATTAACAAACCTTCTCCTTCTACGTGCTTAAAAGAAATATTGGTCACATGCGGTAAACGATGTTCAGTGCTTCCATTGATATAGGCCTCTTCCAACTTCATTAACTCCGTTTCCAACTTATCTCTTAGTTTGCTGATTCGTTTGGTATCTTCTTCCATATCCTGCATACATATTTCACAGGCTTTACCAAATCCTACTATACCGGGTACATTGAGTGTTCCGCTGCGCATTCCTCTTTCGTGTCCGCCCCCGTCCATTTGTGCGGTAACTTTTACACGAGGATTTTTGCGACGCACATATAAGGCTCCCACTCCTTTGGGGCCATACATTTTATGTGCGGTAAATGCCATTAAGTCAATTCCATCTTTATTTACATCCACCGGTATTTTACCTACCGCCTGTACAGCATCTGTAAAAAGTAGCACCCCATGTTTTTTAGCAATGGCGCTAATTGCTGTAATTGGCTGAACAGTACCAATTTCATTATTGGCATACATAATCGCTATTAAAATAGTTGTAGGACGAATAGCTGCTTCCAGCTCATTTAGATCGATTAAACCATCCGGCTTTACCTTCAAATAAGTTACCTCTCCCCCTGCTTTTTCAATATGCTTACAAGTATCCAAAACTGCTTTATGCTCAGTAGTAGCCGTAATAATATGATTGCCTTTGCTAGCATACATTTCAAAAATGCCCTTTATTGCCAGATTATCGCCTTCAGTAGCCCCACTAGTAAAAATGATCTCTTTTGGATCTGCTCCAATTAATTTTGCCACCTGCTCACGTGCGTAGTCTACCGCTTCTTCTGCTTCCCAGCCAAAAGGATGATTACGGCTGGCCGCATTGCCAAAATGCTCCAAAAAATAAGGGGTCATCGCTTCCAATACCCTCGGGTCCATCGGGGTGGTGGCATTGTTATCTAGATAAATCGGTAACTTCAACATATTCTTCTATTTTTATATTACAATGCAAATTTACAATAAATGGATTTATTTAAACCCTCTCCAAGACTTCGAGCCATTCATTTTACCTATTTCGTAAACATTGAGCACCAAAACAGTGAAAAAACTCATCTATGCTAAAAATTGAACATATTGGTATTGCCGTAAAAGAACTGGCAACCGCGGTACCTCTTTTTGAAAAACTACTTAATACAGGCTGCTATAAGACTGAAATAGTTGAAACAGAACAAGTAAATACCGCCTTTTTCCAAAAGGGCGATACCAAAATTGAACTTTTGGAAAGCAGTACTCAAGATGGGGTCATTGCCAAATTCATCGAAAAAAAAGGGGAAGGAATTCATCATATTGCACTTGAAGTAGCAGATATCGTTGCCGAAATGGCAAGGTTAAAAACGGAAGGGTTTACACTATTAAACGAAATACCCAAACAGGGGGCGGATAATAAATTGGTATGTTTTTTACATCCAAAAGGCACTAACAGCGTATTAATAGAGCTATGTATGGAAAATAAACCACCAATGAATAGGCTTCAGTAGCCCAACCCCTTTATTTTATCTTATCAGTCAAAATCTGCGAAAAAATGAAAACCTCCCGCAGATATCGGTTATTTCACATTTTACCGTAAGTAAGGGTTATTCGCCTTTTCCTCGCCAATAGTGGTAGTTGCTCCATGACCACTATATACTACCGTTTCTTCTGGCAATACCAGTAATTTACTTTTAATATGGTGTAATAAAGTCTGGTGATCACCCAAAGGCAAGTCCGTTCTGCCGATGCTTCCTTGAAACAATACATCGCCTCCAATTAAAAAATGTTGATTGGCACAATAAAAGCAAATGCTTCCAGGGGAATGCCCAGGAACTTCGATTACTTTCAATTCATCCTGCCCCAACAGCAAACTGTCACCCTCTTTTAATAAAATAAAATCCCCTTCATAACTGTCAAAAGGCAGATTGTACATCAATCCAGCCGTAGGGGCATAAGATAGTACCAATTTCTCCTTTTCGTGGATCTGCAGGGTTAACTGGTAAGTCTCCGCTACCATTTTGTTACCAAAAACGTGATCCAAATGGCAGTGGGTATTGAGTAAAAGCGTTGGTTTTAGCTCATTTTGAGTAATAAAGGCCTTGAGGGTATCCTTTTCCTGGTCAAAATAACACCCTGGATCAATAATTATGCAATGTTTTGACTCATTATAGAGTAAATACGTATTTTCCCCGATAGGATTGAAAGTAAAAGATTTTATTTTAAACATTAGCAATTTGTTTACTTAATAAAGCAATATTTTTATGATTAATTTAGATACATTAATTATATTACCAAATATGAAATTCAGCATGGCAAAGTTCAGCATAATTTTTACATCCCTCTGCATTCTTTTGCTTGGATCCCATATCTCATCGGCACAAGTAAATACGGTGGAATTTGGTAAAAACCGAGTGCAATTTAAAAAATTCAAATGGCAGTACTACCAAACCAAAAATTTCAATACTTATTTTAATCAAAATGGCCAGGAACTAGCCAAATTTATAGCGCAAGTCGCAGAAGAAGAAACTCCCAAAATAGAAGCCTTTACAGAATATAGTCTACAACGTAGGGCCAACATTATTGTATATAATGAATTTGCCGACCTTCAGCAATCAAATATTGGAATAGGCATTGACTGGCAGATTACTGGAGGAGCAACCCAATTGGTGAATAATAAAATGGTAGTTTATTTTAATGGAGACCATGCACATTTACGAAAACAAATCAGGGAAGGTATTGCTCGGATTTTAACAGACAATATTTTATTTGGTGACAACCTAGGTGAAGTTGCCGGGAACCAGGCGCTACTAGATTTACCCAAATGGCTAACCAATGGATATGTAGCTTTTGCAGGGCAGAACTGGAATACAGGACTCGATGATGAATTGAAAAGTGAAATCCTCAGTGGTAATTATCGAAATTTTTACCAGTTTGCATTTGAAAAGCCGCTGCTAGCCGGGCATTCGTTTTGGCATTTCATTGAAGAAAAATATAAAAAAGAAAATGTTACTTATCTGTTTTATCTCGCCCGTGTGTATAAAAATTTAAACCGTGCTTGCATTCAAATCTGCAAACAAAAATTTAAAAATTTATTGGCTGAATTTATGGAATTTGAGGAGGAGAAATATTCAAACGACATTTCAAAAAGAAAGGCTTACCCTAAAGGCAATGTTATTGAAAGTTTTGATATCAATAAAAAAAAGGACTACTACCGAATCAATGTAAATCCAGTTGCCAAAAACAATACCTATGCTTTAGTAGAATATAAAAAGGGATTGGTAAAATTAAAACTGAGTGAAGATTTTAGCTTTACCACCTTGCTCAAATACGGCATCCGGAGTTACAAAAATGAGACCAACCCCGAGTACCCTATAATGGCTTGGGATCCAAAAGGCACAAGACTTACCGTAATCTATAGTCAGGAAGGAAGACTAAAGTTATTTGTGTATGATGTAGTAACCCGAATAAAATCTCCCAAACTGGATTTAACAAAACAGTTTCAACAGATTCAGGATGTAAAATACATGCTCGATAGTAAAACGCTTTTATTGAGTGCGGTAAAAAATGGTCATACCGATATTTTTACCCTCAATTTGGAAAATGAAAAAGTGCAACAGATGACCGATGATGTATATGATGACTTAGACGCAACTTTTGTTTCATTCCCTGGAAAAACAGGAATCATTTTTGCAAGTAACCGACCTAGTGCAGATGCAAAATCAGGAGATACGGTGTTGCCCAGTAAAAACAATTACAATATTTTCCTTATTACTAATTTTGGAAACAAGCCTTCACTCAATCAAATTACACAATTATCGCATCAGCAATATGGCAATGCCCGCTATCCTATGCCTTATAACTCCAATCACTTTACATTTATCAGTGATGAAAATGGTGTGGCGAACAGATATGCAGGCTTTTTTACTACCAAGGCGGCCGGACTTGATACACTGATATTAATCGCTGATGAAATTTTGAGAAATCCATCTTTAAAAGAAATAGACAGTACGCTAAAGGTTTATAAAAAAACGGATGTAGATTCTATTGCAGTGGTAGCTGTGTCGAAGGATTCTGCCTATACCTTTCCGCTAACAAATTATGAAAGCAGTGTAGCCGAAACAAGAATTGCCGGCACCAACAATCAGGTGAGTGAAGTTACCCGACAAAGTGATCAAAAAACATTGTATAAATTAAAGATTGATGAAAACACGCTTCGCCGCAGAAATATAACGGCTCCGCCTACATCTTATATGAAAGCAATAGTGATGTCGGATAAGATCGAAAAAAAATTGGCCGATCAGTTTGATTCTTCTTTACTCAGCCAGGATTCCGTTGTTATTGAGGCCGATGCTTTTCAAACTGAATTTGAAAATGAGAAAACGCCTATAAACAAATATGGAAAGATAAGCGATACCGAAGGAGGTGAAATAAATACGGTACTAAAAAAAGCAAAGCTATTTGTTTACAAACCAATGAAATTTGGAGCCGATTACGGTGGTGTATCCTTTAATAATTCTGTGCTCTATAACCGATACCAGCCTTATGCAGGTGGTCAGGGGCCCATTAACCTCTCTTCCAATTCGGTATTGAATGGCCTGGTACGATTAGGCACTTCCGAATTAATGGAAGATATAAAAATTACCGGTGCTTTTAAATTATCTACTAATTTAAAAGACAATGAATGGTTGATGAGTTATCAGAATTTAAAAAGAAGAATAGATTGGGGAACCACTTATTATAGAAATGTGGTAGGTGCCAACAATGGCAGGATTTTCACCAATCTCTACCAAGCTACTGCAGCCTACCCATTTGACAATAGTAAAAGAATAAAATTAGATGTAGGTTTCAGAAGTGATAGAAGTTTTTTCTATACCGACATTAATGATATCAACAGTTTGAAGGAACCAGACATAAAAAGAAAATTTGTAACTACTCATCTTGAATACGTATATGACAATACCCTCAATCCAACACAAAACATTTGGAATGGTCTGAGATATAAATTTTACTTCGATTGGAACACGGATGTTAGTAAAGAAATATACAGTACGGGTAAATATAATTTTAACTGGGGAATGGATGCCCGTTATTATTATCCCATCTACCGAAATTTTATTTGGGCAGGCCGTGCTGCGGGTGAATTTAGCTGGGGCAATCAAAAAACGATCTATTTCCTCGGAGGAACCGACGGCTGGCTATTCCCGAAATTTAATAATAATAATCAACCCGCAGCTGACAACTACTACACTTTTCAAAGCCTTGCTGTAAATATGAGGGGCTTCAATCAAAATGTTTCCAACGGAAATAATAATGTTGTCTTGAACAGTGAATTCAGACTGCCCGTCTTTTCTACTTTATTTAGTAGGCCTATCAACAATGCTTTTTTACGCAATTTCCAGTTGGTACAGTTCATTGATTTAGGAGCTGCATGGAATGGAAGTTACAATGGGCTTCATCGGCCTTCAGTCATCCTAGGTGAACCCCCTATTCAAGTCGTTAGCACTGTGGGTGGTATCGGTCCCTTTGCAGGCGGCTATGGCTTTGGTGCAAGAAGTACCCTGTTGGGGTATTTTGTAAGATTTGATGCGGGATGGCCTATGAATGGAATTTTTAAAGGCAAGCCGGTTTTAAACCTAAGTTTGGGATTAGATTTTTAACACCATGCTAGCATGGAAATTTTAATTCAAAAAATTTATCAAAAGAGGAATGAATGCTAGCAAAAGAAGCCACTTCTCATTCAACAATGATAATTAAAATTCAATTTTAGCAAAACATATTTGACTTCGATAACTGCAGGGAACAATAATTTGCCTAGCACCAATCTGTTTGCTCAACTTTGGCATAAATTCAAAACCTCGCTCTACACTTTTAATAGTAGGGTTTCTTTTCATTACCCCACTGGAGGTAATTGTATTATCTGTTAAAAATTTATCCCTTTTTTCAAAAATATTGTAAAGGAAATGTATTTCAGACCCTGAAATAAAAGTCGAAAAGGATAGGAAGTTATCATTATCATCTGCATATTGCTCCTTACTAATCACTTTGTCGCCTACCACATTGCCAGTTGCATTCACATCTAGCAGTAAAATATTATTACAGTAATACCTAGTAGATTGCGCATTATTAAAACTGCTATAAGGCCTATAAAAACCACCGTAGGAGCGATTGTAATAATAATAATCATACGGACTTATAAAGGGTGAGCCGTATAGATAATCCCACCGATTCCATCCCGCATTATTACCACTTGTTTGGGTGGAATAATCTTCTGCAGCTATCATATAGCTTCCATCTTTTTTTAAAATTACATTACGAATAAAAAAATCGTTCAATGCAAATTTGCTGTTTCCTTTTGATTTAGCAATTTCTCTTATGCTAGCATCTAGCCTTGTAAATACAGTGGAATAGGCGCTATCCCCCTTCACATCCCATACTGTACATAATATTCCATCGATATTTCCGCGATTTACCATATAATAAAAAGAATTAAAAAGGTAATGCTTGTTAACATTATCAATTTTTATTTTCACCTCATCTATAAAAAGTCCCTTTAAATCAATTTGTCTTTCAGAAAAAGCATCTTGAAAAGGTGGTTTACTAATCAGATAAAGCGAAGAGGAGTTGGATTTGTTTCCAGACTTTGTCGATTTTGTAAAAATAAAATTCCCTTCATTATCCAGCGAAAAATCAGCAAACACATCTCTGCGCTCATCATATTCAATGGTTGCACGTGACTTGTGGGTCAATTGTAAATTTTTGTCTAACAATAGCGTTACAAAATTAAATTGGTCGTTCCTTTTTTGAATTTTGAAAACCATGATTTGCTTCTTATCCTCGCTGTTGATGGTAGTATATATTTTATTATCTCCAAATGCTCCAACTTGCGTAGTATCTAGTAAAATAGGCTGGTCAACCAAATGGCCATTAATATCCATTTTTGCACCCATGCAATACACTACCCCTTTACGTTGGTACTGATAAATAAAATAGAAATTTTCAGGCAACAATACATAATCTACATTAAAAGATTTTTCAGGAATAAAATCCAAGACTACCTTTTCTTTCAAGTCCATATCTTCAGCATTGTAAACACTTAAGTTATATTTATACCGGGCATTTTTAAAAATGAAAACATTTTCTTTTATTTTTCCGATAATGTCAAAACTTATATCCCGACTATCCTCTTTTTGAATTTCAGAATAAGTAATTTTTTGAGCAAAGGAAAGCGTTGAAAACAGCAGAAAATAGGTTAAATAAATTATACCCTTCATATTTATTAATTTATATTTTTTTTATCTATCAAGACATCAACAGAAACATTTTTATTTTTTTCCCAAACTTGTCATGCCCCATTTTAAAGTATTACTATCTTTACAACAATAAAAGTAAGCTTTTAAGGGCAATGATTTTATCAGTTTCCTCAAGTTGCGCCCATTTTTTATTTTTAACCGTATTAGCATTAAAATTAAGTATGCAGACAGTATTAATTTCAGGCGGCACAGGAATGGTAGGCCAACAATTAACAAAACATTTATTGGCCCAGGGGTACCAGATTATAATATTAACTAGAAAAATACCCATTTCAAAACATGCCAATCCGAATATCTCTTATGCAATTTGGAATATAGCTAAACAAACAATCGATACCAATGCGCTACAAAATGCCACCTGCCTAATTCATCTGGCGGGCGCCGGAGTGGTGGATAAAAAATGGACCGAAGCCTATAAAGCTGAAATAATTAATAGCAGAACTGAAAGCAGCGCATTACTTCTAAAAGCCTTACGCAACAATACACATTCCATAAAAACAGTGATCAGCGCTTCCGCAATTGGCTGGTATGGCGAAGATAGTTCTCCAAATGAAAAAGCATTTATTGAAACGGATCCGGCAGCAAATGGATTTCTTGGAGAAACTTGTAAACGATGGGAAGAGAGCATCGAGCCGGTGGAACAATTAGGTATCCGACTGGTAAAACTTCGAATAGGCATCGTATTGAGTAACACAGGAGGAGCACTGTCGGAATTTAAAAAACCGCTCCATCTTGGAGTGGCAGCTATTTTAGGAAGCGGTAAACAAAAAGTTAGCTGGATCCATATAGACGACTTGTGCAGGCTTTTTATTGAAAGCATCCAAAATGAACAACTGGTTGGAAGTTACAATGCAGTAGCTCCTCGACCGGTAACCAATCAGGAATTGACGATAGAATTGGCCCATCAACTGAAGGGTAAATTCTACATCCCGCTGCATGTGCCAAAGTTTTTGTTGAAAATTATGATGGGTGAAAGAAGCATTGAAGTTTTAAAAAGCACCACAGTGGATTGCGCCAAAATAAAAAAAACAGGATTTACTTTTTTATACCCTTCCATTGAATCCGCCTTGCATCAACTGTCACATCCTTAAATCCATCAGAGATCTGTTTTTAGCATACGGTTAACCGTTGCCCAATAAAAAAACAACAGGTAAGCAATGCACAGACTTAATACCAACCAAGGGTAATCCGTTGGCAATACGCCCTTTGCCATTAACTTCAAAGGGTTTGAAGGGAAAGTCAGCATCCCATCTGCTGAATTCATAGGTAGGTAGTCACCCATACTTCCAAGGTCAAGATTATTGCTTTTTCTCAAGCGAACACTCCAAACATCGAGCAATTGGGAAATAAAATTTTCGAGCCCCAAATAAATAAAAAAAACTCCAATAGCAAATCCAGTCCGTCTGATCAAAACTCCTATCAAAAGTGCAATCATATTATAGGATAAGGCCTTTAAAAAGAAAAACCCTACATGAGTAATTCCGTGTGTTGAAAAAGGTGTTCCCGAAGAAAAACCAAATGCTAATGCAGTAAAAAAAACAAGGATGGCAGAAAAAATAGCAACCAATAAAGCCATCACAATCTTAACATGGATAAATTGCAGTCTCGACCATCCATCAATGATATTTTGACGGTGTGTTCGAAATGTAAATTCATTGGTAATCAAAATAATCAGCATCAAAGCAGGCAATAGCAATAACCATCCCGCAGCATAACTGGTGGTTTGCCAGGTTTTATCAAATTGAAAAGGAGAAAATTTACCAGTTAAAATAACCGCCTGGGACTGACTAATTATATTTTTATTTACAACAAATATGATATAGTTAACAGCTACAACTCCAATAACAAAAAAAATACTTACAATAATAAAAGCAGTATAGTTTTTTATTTTTAGCCATTCTATCTTTAATAATCGAATCATCTTGTCTGTTTATTCTTAGTTAGTTAATTCCATAAATTTCGACTCCAAGCTTTTTCTTTTTAACTGCAAATGATTGAGTACAATCCCTTCATTAAAAAAATGCCGATTAATCCCTTCCAGGTCAATGGTTCCAATTGGGTAAAAAAGCTGTATCAGAGTATCTTCCAGCTTCATACTATTGTAGCCTGAAAATTGTTGAACCAACAAGTGCAATGCAGCCATATCAGCTGCGCCAATTTCTACTACATCTTCATTGGCCAAGATCTCGTGCACACCTCCGGTAGCCACCAGCTCACCTTTTTTCAATATCGCCACATGCGTACAAACTTTTTCTACCTCATCCAACAAATGGCTAGCCATGATGATGGTAGTTCCTTCAAGGTGCAATTTTTTTATTAGTGCCCTTATTTCAGCAATGCCAGCAGGGTCCAATCCATTGGTCGGTTCATCTAAAATCAATACTGCAGGATTCCCCAACAAGCTGGAAGCGATTGCTAAGCGCTGTTTCATTCCCAAAGAAAAAGTGCTAAAACGGGATTTTTTTCTATGCGTAAGATTAACCATTTCCAAAACCCTAGGGATATCTTCCGCCCCCCTACCTTTGATTGCAGCTGCAATATGTAAATTTCGTTCAGCCGATAAATAATGATAAAAATTGGGCGTTTCCAAAAATGTCCCAATTTGTCTTCGATGCATTTCACTAGGAACTTCTCCCAATAATTTGTAAGTCCCTGATGTTGGTTTTAAAATATCCATGATGATTGCCAACATAGTCGTTTTACCACTACCGTTAGGTCCTAGGATTCCGAAAACTGACCCTTTAGGTACATCAAAACTTACCCCCTTCAACGCCTGAACTGGTCCGTAATCCTTATGGATATTTTCTATTGAAAGAACTGACATAGTAGCAATGAATATTTTTTTACAATAATGATAATTTTTTACTTTGGCTGTTGACCAAGCATTTAATTTCTTAAGGGCTTGCCGCTTTTGAGTATGCTCTGGATTCTTTCCAATGTTTTCTTTTCCCCTGTAAGGCTTAAGAAGGCTTCTCTTTCAAGGTCCAATAAATATTGTTCGCTTACTAAAGTGGGTTCACTTAAATCCCCTCCGCACATAACATACGCCAGTTTTTTAGCAACCGTTACATCATGATCAGTAGCATAATTTCCCATCCGCATGCCATTGATTCCAGCAAGCATAGCACCCAAAGCACCCCGACCCAACACCTTAATATCAGTGCGTTGTACCGGCATTACATATCCCTGATCATACATACCAATAACTGCATTTTTTCCTTCTGCAATTCTTCTGCCTAAGTTCATACTGGCCGAATCTTTTCCTTTTCTGTAAATGCCCAAATCGAATGCTTCTTTTGCAGAAGTAGCCACCTTGGCGGTAGCAATGTTAAGAAAACGATTCTGCAGCGTGATCGTATCCACCTCGCCATCATGGGTTTCATCCGCAGCCCGTAAAACGAACTCCTTGGTACCCCCGCCTCCAGGGATTACGCCAATGCCTACCTCCACCAAACCTGTGTACGTTTCGGCAGCAGCAATTACTTTATCTGCGTGCAAACAAATTTCACAACCGCCGCCCAAAGCCAATCCATGCGGTGCTAGTACAACCGGAATTCCGGAATAGCGTACTCGCATCATCGTATTTTGAAACATCCGAATTGCCATGTCTATCTCATCATAATCCTGCTCAATGGCCAGCATAAATATCATACCTACATTGGCTCCGGCACTAAAATTGGCCCCCTCATTAGCAATCACCAAGCCCTTGTATTTATCCTCTGCCAATGAAATGGATTTTTGAATTCCTTCCAGCACTTCTCCTCCAATACTTCCTATTTTGGTATACCACTCTAACCCAAGCACGTCTTCTCCCAAATGATAAGTACGGCAAGCACTATTTTTCCAAACAGTTTGTCCAACATAATTTTTCATCACAATAAATACAGTCCCTCCAGGCATTTCCTTATACGACTTACTAGTAATGTCATAAAACAAACGCTTACCATTTTCCACTTTATAAAAACTGGTTACTCCAGCGGCTAACATCTCTTCCACCCAAGGTGCAACCTTATAACCCGCTTCTTTCATTACAGCCAAGGTTTTGGCTACCCCCAACACATCCCAACTTTCAAATGCGCCAATCTCCCAGCCAAATCCGGCCATCATTCCATCATCCAGCCTATAAAGTTCATCTGAAATTTCAGGTATCCGATGAGAGATATAAGCAAATAGATTATAATGAAATAATCGATAAAATTCTCCCGCCTTATCCGTACCGGCACAGAGCGCCTTGATTCTTGTTTTTAAATCATCGATAGGCTTGGCAGCTTCCAAAGTCGCAAATTTTGGCTTTTTACGCGGCTCGTATTCCAATGTTGCGAGGTTCAACACATAGATTTCCTTTTCACCCTTTTCGGAGGCAGGCATTTTCTTGAAAAAACCTTGTTTCGTTTTATCACCCAACCATTTATTTTCCACCATTTTACTCAACCAGGCAGGAATCACAAATTGATCCCTAGCCTCGTCTTGCAAACAATTTTCAAACACTCCGTTGGCAACTTTTACCAACGTATCAATCCCCACCACATCCGCCGTTCTAAAAGTAGCAGATTTTGGTCTGCCAATAATTGGCCCAGTCAATGCATCAATTTCATCAATGGACAATTGCAGTTTTTCCATTGTATTCATAATGGCCATCATACCAAATACGCCAATACGGTTAGCGATAAACGCCGGAGTGTCCTTACAGAGTACCGTTGTTTTTCCCAAAAATAAATCTCCATATTGCATTAAAAAAGCAACTACTTCCGGATCGGTGTCTGGAGTAGGTATAATTTCCAGCAACCGCAAATAGCGAGGAGGATTAAAAAAATGAGTGCCGCAAAAATGTTTTTTAAAATCATCGCTTCTTCCTGCTGTCATCAAATGAATCGGAATACCGGATGTATTAGAAGTAATTAAAGTGCCGGGAGTACGAAATTTTTCGACTTCAGAAAAAATGGATTGCTTAATGTCTAACCTTTCCACTACCACTTCTATTACCCAATCGTAAGAAACAATATCTTTCATATTATCCGTAAAATTGCCGGTCTTAATGCGCTTTGCAGCCTCTTTAGTAAAAATAGGTGAGGGGTTGGATTTTAAGGCGACTGAAAGGGCGTCATTCACTATTTGGTTTCGCTGCGCAGCAGATCCATTTTCAGCATCGACAGCAGGTGACAATATATCCAATAACAATACCTGCAGACCGATACCAGCAAAATGACAAGCAATTCTACTTCCCATAACACCACTTCCCAAAACGGCCACTTTTTTTATAATTCTTTGCATATTGATTGATTTATCCCAATGGGCTGAAAAATTAGTTAGTTAAACAACTATTTCCACTATCCGAAATTAAGCCTTTTTCTAAAAGCATCATAAAAAATAAAAACAGGCCCTAAAAGCCTGTTTTTACCTGTTAAATCCGCTATGCGAAAATTGTATAAAAGCATTGAAGAACAACTAATCCAGATCATTAAAAGTGCTTGATTGGACTAGGTTGTATTATTATTAACTCACCCCACTTCCATTGTCGATCACAGTAGCTGGGCTCACAAAATGAAGTTTGCCTGATTTGTCTTCGGCCATCAAAATCATTCCATTGCTTTCGATTCCCCTCATTTTTCGAGGTGCAAGATTAGCCACTACCACCACTTGCTGTCCGATAATATCCGCAGGTGAAAAATGCAAGGCAATACCACTTACGATAGTACGCACTTCGATTCCCATGTCTACTTCCAGCTTTAATAATTTATCTGCTTTGGCAACTTTTTCAGCAGACAAAATAGTGCCTACTTTCAGCGATACTTTGGCAAAATCATCGAAATTAATTTCTGTAACTAGCTTCGCATCGGCCGCTTCCAAAGCGATACCTGCCGAGGAAGGGGTAGATGTATTTACTTCGGTAGAAGTAGTGGAAGCTATTGGTTGATTTTTTTCATTTTCCATTTTAATCTGTTGGCTTTTTAATTTTAATTTTTCAACCTGCTCCGCCACTTCCGAATCCTCGATTTTTCTAAACAACAACTGGGGCTCTCTCAATGAATACCCAACACTCAACAATTTAGAAGATCCCGCATTTTCCCAATCCAGCATTTTATCCACCACCTTCATCATATGGCACATTTTTTTTGCGGCAAATGGTAAAAAAGGATTTACAAATACTGCAAGATTAGCGGTCAACTGTAAAGAGAGATGCAAGCAGTTGTCAATACTCTTTTGTGCTTCAGGCGTAGGTTGCCCATTATCGCCGAGTTGCTTGGCAACAATCCAGGGTTGCTTATCCTGCATATATTTATTTCCCTTTCTGGCTAAGTCAACTACTTCATATAATGCATCTCTAAACTTATAGGTTTCCAATAAATTTTCTATTCGAATTTTGGTATTTTTTATTTCAGCAAAAAGGGCCCTATCTGCATCATCAACAATATCTGCATGCAAAACGGGTACTTTTCCCTTGCATAATTTATGCATGAGTACAAAGGCCCTGTTCACAAAATTTCCAAAAACATCTACCAACTCGCCTTTTACCGAATCCTGAAATCCTTTCCAAGTAAATTCACTGTCTTTCGTTTCAGGCGCAATTGCTGTTAAATAATATCGCAGAGCGTCCACCATCTGGTCGCCCCCATTTTCCTTCTTCACAAAATCATTGATGTAGTCATCCATTTCAATGCTCCAGCCACGACTGGTACTCATCTTGTCGCCTTCCAAATTCATAAACTCGTTGCTAGGCACATTTTCCGGCAGGATATTGCCATGTAATTTAAGCATCACGGGAAAAATGATTGCATGAAAAACAATATTATCCTTGCCTATAAAATGTACCAGCTTGGTGTCGTCATTATACCAATATGGTTTCCAGTCTTTATCGTTATCAATTGCCCATTGCTTCGTAGCACTGATATAACCGATAGGGGCATCAAACCAAACATAGAGCACTTTTCCAGCCTCAAATTCGGCTACCCCTTCAACTGAATTAGCCGAGGCCGAACTAGGCACTTTGATTCCCCAATCCAAATCCCTAGTAACTGCCCTTGGCTGCAAACCTATGTCCAGCCAACTTTTACACTGTCCTAATACATTTGATTTCCAGTCCTGCTGATGATCTTCGAGTATCCATTTACGTAAAAAATCTTCATGACGATTCAAAGGTAAATACCAATGTCTAGTCAACTTTTTTACGGGAGCATTTCCACTTAAAGTACTTCTTGGATGAATCAATTCTTCTGGGCTTAGTGATGTGCCGCATTTTTCACACTGGTCGCCATAGGCATTTTCACTGGCACAAACCGGACAAGTTCCAATAATATATCGATCAGCCAAAAATGTGTTCGCTTCCTCATCAAAATATTGTTCGGTTTCCTTGATTTCAAGATCCCCCTGCCCATTCAATGCTGTGAAAAATTCTTGAGCCGTTTCATGATGGAGCTGCTCGGAAGTACGATGATAAATATCAAAAGATATACCTAAGTCAGCCATATTGCTTTTTAGCATCGCATGGTATTTA